>JAHJDE010000040.1 GCA_018812525.1 Gammaproteobacteria bacterium | reverse complement strand
TGCCCTCGCTTGTCTTTTGATCCGCCAGAAAATTTTCCTCGCTCGACCGTATAGCCCGATACGGCGCTCGCTCGGAAAATTCCCTGGCAAATCAAAATCCGGCGCGATCATCACGGCAATTCATGAAATATCCGGGCTAAGGAACTGTCCGGAAATAACTTGTACATCTCGCATATCATCTTCAGGCCATCTTTGGCCGATCTTCAATCGATCTGTTTCGCGGCAGAGCCGCTCCCACGGCGGTGGGAGCGGCTCTGCCGCGAAAATAGGCGGTTTTGCTCAATCAGATCGACCAAATCTGACCTGAATCTGAGCGCGATATTATCCAACCTATTTCCGGACAGCTCCTTTGGTCCATAACCGGCGCATCCCTGCGCCATTTCTCATCATCCGGGGTGGCTCGGCTCGCCCCATGACCGTTAGCCGATTTCATCACGCCATGCGCCGCCATTTTCCATCGATCAGGGCATCGAAGGGGCGGTATTGGTCCTTGTAGGCCATCTTCCTGCAATCGGGGATCCAATATCCCAGATAGAGCCACTCCCGGCCGAGGGCGCGGGCCTGCTGGATCTGCCAGAGAATACCAAGGACGCCAGGGCTGATGGCCTCCTGTTCCGGATCGAAGAAGGTATAGACCGCCGAGAGCCCTCGGGGCAGATAATCGGTGACGGCGACGCCGAGTAGGCGGCCGTCCAGACGCAGTTCAACGAAGCGGGTGGCGCACCATTCGGCGGTGAGAAAACGAAGGAAGGTTTCGGGGCTGTGGTCGGCCATGTCGCCGTCGGGGTGGCGTGAGGCGATGTAGTCGGCATAGAGGGCGTAGTGGTTGGGGTCGAACCGGGGCGCCAGGGCACGAACCTCGATCCGGGCCGCCGAGCGGTTCCAGCTCCGGCGCTGGCTGCGGTTGGGACGCCAGTCGCGCACCGGGACGCGCACCGGGATGCAGTCCTTGCAGCCGTCGCAGTTGGGTTTGTAGATGTGTTTCCCGCTGCGGCGGAAACCTTGATCGATCAGCCATTGATAGACGCGCATGTCAAAGGAAGCCGCCGGGTCGGCGAAGAGGGTGAGGGCCTGGCGGTCGCCGAAATAGCTGCACGGGTGGGGCGGGGTGATGAAGAGCCTGAGCTGATCAGCACTCATGCCAGCGCCTTTGCGGGCAGGGGCGGAACCTGTCGCCATGTCCCCTCAAGGCCCGGCTCGGGGCAATGATGGTCGAGCAGGCGGTTGAATTCCATGCGGGGGATCTCCTCGGCGCCGAGGGAGACGAGGTGGTCGGTACGGACCTGGCAGTCGATGAACCGGTAGCCCCATTCCCTTAGGTGGTGGACAAGGCCGGTCAAGGCGATCTTGGAGGCATCATCGACACGGCTGAACATGGATTCGCCGAAAAAGACCCGGCCTAGGGATACGCCATAGAGTCCGCCGAGGAGTTCGCCGCCGCCCCTGACCTCCACCGAATGGGCGTGGCCCAGGTGGTGGAGTTCGATATAGGCCCGGCGCATGTCGGTGGTGATCCAGGTGCCGGGTTGATGGTCGCGCGGCGCGGCGCAGGCGTCCATGACGGCCTCGAAGTCCTGATCGAACAGGATCTCAAAACCGCACCGGCGCAGGCGTCTGGCCAGGCTGCGCGAGATATGCAGCCGTTCCGGAAAGAGCACCGAGCGCGGATCGGGGCTCCACCAGAGGATCGGCTGGTCGGCGTTGTACCAGGGAAAGATCCCCCGTCGATAGGCGCTCAGCAGCCGCTCGGGCCGCAGGTCACCGCCCACGGCCAGGAGTCCGTTGGGGTAGAGTTCGGCCTCATCGGGATCGGGGAATCGGCTGGGGTCGTTGGGATCGAGTAGGGATAGCATGGGGACAGGGGTCGGGGTGCCTGCCCCATGCTAGCAGTTTTACGCTGCCCCAGGGGAGGAGCCATGCTTGCGGTTACAGGGGACTTTGCTAGGGGAACGGATATTGGGCCAGCTTCCGCCTTCCCATTTACCGCCCATCCCCTTAGACTCTGGCCCCATCGTCACGCATCGGGAAGTCTAAATATGAGTGAAACCAAACATTGCCGCCTTTTGATCCTGGGCTCCGGCCCCGCCGGTTATACCGCCGGTGTCTATGCCTCCCGCGCCAACATCAAGCCGGTGCTGGTCACGGGGATGCAGATGGGTGGCCAGCTCACTACCACTACCGATGTCGAGAATTGGCCGGGCGAGCCCGAAGGGGTGCAGGGTCCGGAACTGATGGAACGCATGCGCCAGCACGCCGAGAAGATGGGTACCGAGATCATCTTCGATCATATCAACAAGACCGACCTGAGCCAGCGTCCCTTTCGCCTGACCGGCGACTCCGCCGAGTACACCTGTGATGCCCTGGTCATTGCCACTGGGGCCAGTGCCCGCTACCTGGGCATGGAGTCGGAAGAGGCATTCAAGGGCAAGGGCGTGTCCGCTTGTGCCACCTGCGATGGATTTTTCTACCGTAACCAGAAGGTGGCCGTCATCGGCGGCGGCAACACCGCCGTGGAGGAGGCCCTCTATCTGGCCAACATCGCCTCTCATGTCACCATCGTCCATCGCCGCGACCAGTTCCGTTCCGAGAAGATCCTGGCCGATCGCCTCAAGGCCAAGGCCGCCGAGGGTAAGGTGACCATCGAGTGGGACTCGGTCCTGGACGAGGTCCTGGGCGACAAGACCGGTGTCACCGGCATGCGCATCAAGAACGTCAAGACCGGCGCCACCAAGGATATCGAGCTGCTGGGTGTCTTCATCGCCATCGGCCACAAGCCCAATACTGAGATCTTCGAGGGCCAGTTGGCGATGCATAACAGTTACATCAAGGTTCAGGGCGGGGTCGAAGGCAATTCTACCCAGACCAGCGTGGAAGGGGTCTTCGCCGCCGGCGACGTGGCCGACCACAACTACCGCCAGGCCGTGACCTCCGCCGGCACCGGCTGCATGGCCGCTCTCGACGCCGAGCGCTTCCTCGACGCGCAGTAACCGCGTGCTCGATCATGGGCTAATCTTCATCTCAGGCAACACCTGAGATGAGGATGACCCCGCCATGAAAACCCGTTACTTCCTTTGCCTTTTCCTCCTGCTCTGGGCTCCGATCTCGTTGGCGGGCCATCCCCTGAAGATCATCGAGCTCAAGGCCAGTCTGCCCGAAGAGATCCTGCCGGCGATTCAGCCCCTGCTGGAACCGGGCGAGAACATCAGCGCGGCGCGCCATATGCTGCTGCTGCGTGCCGCGCCGGAGCGGGTCCAGGAGATACAGCAAGTCATCGAGCAATTGGATCGTCCGGCACGCAAGCTGATGATTACGGTGAGCCGAGGGGCGAGTGAGCAGATCGAACGGGAGCGCTTCTCCGCCGGGGCCGATGCGCGGATCGGTGAGAGTTCCGTGGTCGTGGGCCGCCCGCCTCGGCGTGGTGGTGCCGAGATCCGTTTCGGGGAGCGCGAGGCGGTTTCGAACGAGGCTGGGGACCAACGCATCCAGACCCTGGAGGGGCGCCCCGCCTTCATCCATAGCGGCAGTTCCATCCCCGTACCCGAGCGGACCACCCTCATCCGCGGCGGAACCATCGTCACCCAGCGCACCACCGCGTATCGTGATGCCCTGCAAGGCTTCTACGTAGTGCCTCGCGTCGTCGGCGATCAGGTTACCCTGGAGATTCACCAGCAGCATGATCAGCCCGCGGCTCAACGCGGGGCTATCCGATTGCAGCATGCCGACACAGTCGTCTCCGGTCGGCTGGGGGATTGGATCAGTCTGGGTGGCATCCGTAACGAGGTCCGCCAGGAGGAGCGTTCCCTTACCGGCTACAACAATCGTCAATCGAGCCAGAACCTGGATCTGCGGGTCAGGGTCACGGAGCTCCCCTGAATCCGGGCAGGGAGAAAAGAGGGCGGTTTGGTGCCAGCTCTAACATTCCAACATTTGTTGTAAGGCATCGAGCAAGAATAACTTGAGCAATATTGCGCTCGGATTTAGGTCAGATTGGGTCGAACCGATTGAGCAAAACCGCAGGCGTAGCAGCGCTACGTCGAGGATTTTGCGATTGAGGTTCGGCCAAATATGGCCTGAAGACGAGATGCAAGATGCTCAAGTTATTCTTGCTCGGCGCCTTAGGCTGTTAGATGACGTGGCCCTGAGAATCCGGCCCGGGTTCCGACAAGGACGTCCGCAGTAGGCGTGGGATATTTTCTCGGCCTCTCAGCCCTTAAACCGGATCGACTGGACGATCCTTTCGAACTCCGGGTGGTATTTGGGGAAGTAGTGCAACTCGGCGCCGCTGTAGACGATGAGATAAAGCGCCTTGTCGGCCACGACGCCGACCACGTCGGCCTTCTTGCGCAGGCCGGATTCGCTGAGGTATTGCAGTTCGAAGCGGAACCCGGTTTTGCTGCCGAACGGCGCCGGCCGCAGATTGAGTGATTGGACCTGTTGGGCACCGGTGAGGGCGAAGGCGTCGGCCACGGCGGTGACCAGCTCGCTTTCGGTCATGTCGGGGCGAAAGGCGGTCGCCTGCTTCTTGTCGTTCAGCTTCATGATGGACTTGCCTTCACGAACGCCGTTGACGAAGAGGATCGATTCCAGATCGGCGCCGTCCACGGTCCAGATGCGGTGCTCACCCTGGGTGGATTGGCTCCAGTTGAGGCTGGGCGTGACGCTGTAGTATTCACTGACCGTGACACTGCCGGGCTTGACCAGGGTATAGGTCGTGCAGCCGGTGAGCAGCAGGAACAGCAATCCGATCGATCTCTTTCTTTTCATCGTGTCGTCTCCCTTGTCTGAATGCGTTGGATGTAGGCCTTGACCATGCCGCTATCGAAGGCGTCCGGCCTTTTTTGCAGGTAGGCGGTCAGATGCTCGACGGCCTGGTCCGTGCTGGCCGCTTTCATGTGGATAAGGCCAAGCTCGCGGTGGGCCTCGGGCGGGGCGGCGGGGTATTTAAGGCAGGCCAGGTAGGCGCTCTCCGCCTTTTTCCGGTCGTCCTTTTCGCCACGTGCGTTGTAGAGCTCCGCCAGGAAGAACTGGGTTTCGGCCGCCGGCGCGCCTCCCTTACGCTGGCGCTCCAGCAGTTTTTCCGTTGCGGCGAAGCGTCGTAACCGCAGCTCGTCGCGCATCAGGTCGAAACGGAGCGGTCCCACGACCGCCTCGAAGCTGTCACGTCCCGTCTGCCAGCCGCCGGCAGGGGGCGATGCTGCGGCCGCCATGCCTTCCAAGGTCTTGACCCGCTCCAGGGAGCTGGGGTGGGTGGAGAAGAAGACGCCCGGCCCTTTTTCGTCCATGGCCTTCTGCTCTTCCATCAGATAGCCCCAGACCAGCGAGGCCTGCCTGGGGTCGTAGCCGGCCGCCAGCAGCATCTTGATGCCTGTCTGGTCGGCCTCCCGTTCGTGATCGCGGGAAAATTTCATCAAGGTGCCGTAGGCGGCCACGTCGGCGAAGGGATTCACGTAACCGACCCCGCCCGCTGCCGCCGCCAGCTTGAAGACACCGACCAGGGCGGCGGTGTTCTTTGTCTTGCGGAATTGCTGGAGGGAGTGTCGAAAACGGTAGTGGGCGATCTCGTGTCCCAGGATGTAGGCCAATTGCGCCTCATTCTCCGTGCGCAGCAGGAGGCCGCTCCAGACCTGCATGACGCCGTTGGGCGCCATGGAGGCGTTGAAGTGGGGGGAGCGCACCAGATAGACGCGCACGTCCTTGCAGATATCGGGGGCCAGTTTGCAGATGATCCCCCGCAGGTAACCGGTGGCCTTTTCGTCCCGGATCAGGCTGCCTGAGGTCTTCAACTCCTGCTCGGAACGGTCCATGACCTGCCACAATCCGGCCTCGTCGCTGCTGGAGGCGGGTTGATAGTTGGCGGCGACCACCTTCGGCTCCTCCAGGGTCGGATTTCCCTGGCAGGCCAGCAATCCCCCCGCCAGCAGAGCGGCCAAGGCCGCGCGGCGGTAGGGGTTCACAGGGGGATGCCCTTGACCAGTTGCTGCACCGCGGCCAGGGCCGGGTCCGCTTCGCGCAGGTCGCCGGTATTGCTCGACAGGCGGTTGAACCAGACCACGTCGCCGCTACGAAGGTCCACCAGGCTGGCGTAGCCCACCTGGGCGCCGCCGGAGACTGCCACACCCAACAGGGCCGCGCCCACCATCATCGCCTTGCGCCCCGCCGAGGAGTAACTGTCGCGCAGCACGACGAAGAGCCCATAGTCGGTCTTGGTGGATTCCCCCAGGGCCACTGCTTCGGGTCCGAGCGATGAATCAAGCCCGCCCTTCTTGGTAGGGGGCTTGAGGCCGGGTGTGATGGAGTATTTCAAAAGGGTGGCGCCGACCTCCTTATGGAGTTTCATCAACTGCTGGTGACGGTCGAGCAGGACAGGGTCCTGGGGTTCGACGTAATCAACGAGGTCGGCATTTTGGGTCTGGAGTTGACGCCGAAGGGTGCTTGAAACCTGTCCCTTGGCCGCCGAGGTCCAGTCGGCCCTGGGTTCGGCCACACCGCCGGCCGTCAGGGAGTAGAGCTCCACATCCACCGGCATCAGGACGACCCTACCCTTGCCGGTGGGCTTGCTCAGCTCGGACTTCGTCATCACATCGGTCTGCACGCAGGCAGAGACGCCAAGGGTGATCAACCCGATGAGGAGCAAGGCCCAGAGACTTTCCAAGCGATTTACCATGTTTCTTCTCCTTTGTTTTCCATGAATAGGCGGGAAATTTGCGCGGGATTCTAGCATCCGTTCTTCTCACTCGTCCTCAACTCAACAGGGCAACGCTCTTCACCTGGGCAAAGACGGGCTTGCCGGGCTTGAGGCCAAGGTCTGCGGCCGATTTTCGCGTGATTCGGGAGAGCAGGGGCACAGGGCCGACCATGAGGCGCACCGTGACCTGGGCGGGCCCTTCCTTGCAGATCTCATCGACGGCTGCGGGGAAGATGTTCAGGATGCTGGTGTTGGACTGACGCGCCAAGGTGATGCTGACATCGCGGGCCTGGATCTGTAGCCGCGCGAGGCTGCCCGGCGGAAGCGGGTTGCGGGCCACGGCAATACGCCCGCCGGGGAAGTCGAGGTAGGTCAGTTCGAATTCCTCGTCATGACGGGCGACGACCGCCTCGATCAGGGTCTCCGTTTCGGGTCCGTGGGCCAGGGCCAGATCGAGCCGGGAAAACAGCTCGCCGACCGGCCCGGCGGCCTGGATACGGCCGTCCTCCAGCAATACCAGGTGGTCGGCCAGGCGCGCCACCTCGTCCCGCGAATGGCTGACGTAGAGCACGGGAATCGCCAGTTCCCGGTGCAGCGACTCCAGATAGGGCAGGATCTCACGCTTGCGCGTCATGTCCAGGGCCGCGAGGGGTTCGTCCAGCAACAGCAGGGCAGGACTCACCGCCAGCGCCCGCGCGATGGCCACCCGCTGTTGCTCGCCGCCGGAGAGCTGGTGCGGCCGGCGCTCCAGCAGGTGGCCGATGCCCAGCAGCCCCACCGCCTGATCGAGCGGGACCTTGCGTGCGGATGCCTTGAGCCGCTTGAGGCCGTATTCGAGATTGCGCCGCACGCTCAGATGATCGAACAGGCTGGGCTCCTGAAAGACGTAGCCGATGGGACGTTTATGGGGAGGCAGGAACTGCCGGCCGTCCTGCCATACCGCGCCGCCGACCCTCAAGTACCCGCCCTGGCAGAACTCCAGTCCCGCAATCGCCCGTAGCAGGGTGGTCTTGCCGCAGCCCGAGGGGCCGAAGACCGCTGTCACCCCGCGCGCGGGCAGGGAGAGGTCCACCGTCAGGGAGAAGCCGCCGCGGTCGATATGGAAACGGGCCTCGATGGTCATGGCTTCACCACCCTGAAGCGGCGGTTGAGGGCGTAGACCGTGATCAACATGAGGAAGGAGAGCAGCAACAGGCCGCCTGAGATCCAGTGGGCCTGGGCATACTCCATCGCCTCCACATGGTCGTAGATGGCGATGGAGACCACCTGCGTCTGTCCGGGGATGTTGCCGCCGATCATCAATACCACGCCGAATTCCCCCAGGGTGTGGGCGAAACCGAGCACGGCGGCGGTCAGGAAACCGGGCCGGGCCAGCGGCACGGCCACGGTGAAGAAGCGATCCAGCGGAGAGGCGCGCAGGGTGGCGGCGACCTCCAGCGGCCGCCGTCCGATGGCCCTGAAGGCATCCTGCAAGGGTTGCACGACAAAGGGCAGGGAATAGATCACCGAGCCGATCACCAGCCCGGTAAAGGTAAAGGCCAGCGGCCGGCCGCCCAGCGCCGCCATCAGGCCGCCGATGGGGCCGTGCGGCCCCAGGGCGACCAGCAGGTAGAAGCCCAGGACCGTCGGCGGCAGCACCAGGGGCAGAGCCACCACGGCCTCTACCAGGAACTTGAGGCGCCAGCGGCTGCGCGCCAGCCACCAGGCCAGAGGCGTACCGATCAGCAACAGGATGACCGTGGTCAGGGCCGCCAGCCTCAGGGTGAGCGCCAGGGCGGTCAGGTCATGTTCACCGAGGATCATGGTATTCCGTAACCAAAGCCGCGCATGATCTCCAGCGCCTCGCCGCCCTTCATGAACGCCAGAAAGGCGCGCGCCGCCTCGGAATTTCTCAGCAACACAGCCTGTTGCTCAATGGGATCGTAGAGGGACTGCGGCACCTCCCAGAAGGACCCCTCGACCGGATTGTGAGGGGTTCGGATCTGGGCGTAGGCGACAAAGCCCAGTTCGGCATTCCCGCTCTTGACGAACTGGAAGGTCTGGCCGATGTTCTCGCCGCGCACCAGGCGGCCCTGCAACCCCTCCCAGTGGCCGAGTTTCACCAACAGCTGTTCCGCCGCCTTGCCGTAGGGGGCGAGCTTGGGGTTGGCAATGGCCAGGTAGCGGAAACCGCCTTCCTTCAGCACCCTGCCATCGGCATCGACGAGGCCGGCCTGCGGGCTCCAGAGGACCAGTCTCCCAATCGCATAGGTAAAGCGGCTGCCGGGCTGCGTCCGGCCCTCCCGCTCCAGCAGGGCGGGCGTTTCGGCATCGGCGGAGAAAAATGCCTCAAAGGGGGCACCGTTGCGGATCTGGGCATAGTGCTTGCCGCTGGCGCCGAAGACCAGCGTCACCCTGTGATGGGTCTTCGACTCGAAGCGTCCGGCGATCGCCTTGATGGCCTCCGCGAAATTGCTGGCCACCGCGACCCGGATCTCCTCGGCCGCCGCGTTCCCCATGCCGAGCAGCAGAACCAGGGCACAGCCGCACAAAGCTCGCATCATATTCACGTTGGACATTTCCCGGTTGATCGAATCAGTCTCTCCGCTTCAATATAACGTGGAATTCACCCATTCAGGACCGGAAAATCGTGGCCAGCCCCCCAACCTCCCTGATCGACAATGAGGCATCCCTGCGGCTCAAGCTGTTGCGCTTCCCGCCGATCATCGGTGTCATCTATATCCACGCCTACGGGAAAACCATCTCATTTGCGGGAGAGACCATCGGCAGGTCAGACACCAACGCCCTGACCGATATCATCCGGGTCCTGATTTCCGAGGGGCTGGCCCGCATGGCGGTCCCCCTCTTTTTCCTGATGGCGGGCTATCTCTTTTTCGCCAATCTGGAGCTGACGCGGCAAGGTTATCTGGCCAAGCTACGGGGCAGGATTTGGACCTTACTGGTCCCCTTCCTGTTCTGGAACCTCCTCTTCCTGACCATCGTCCTCCTGGCCCAGGCCAGCCCGGTGACCCAGCCCTATTTCGGCGGGGGCGCCAAGCTGCTGACGGACGCGACCCCGTATCGCTACCTCAACGCCATCTTCGGCCTCTCCGGATATCCCATCGCCTATCACTTCTGGTTCATTCGCGACCTCATGCTTCTGGTGCTGCTGGCGCCGGTCATCGCCCCGGTCATGCGCTACGCTGCCCTGCCGTTCTATGTCGCGATGTATATCTGCTGGGTCGGCAATCTCTGGCCGCTCGTTGCGCCCGGCGCCGTGGGGCTGCTCTTCTTCGCGGCCGGGGCGCACCTGGCCCTCAAAGGAGAGAGCCTGTTCGTCTTCGACAGATTTGGGAAGCTGGCCCTCATCGCCTATCTGCCCCTGCTCATTGCCGATGTCATCTGGTACGGGACCGGGTTCAATGTCTATATCCACCGGACAGGGCTGATTGTCGGCATATTGGCCGTCCTCTACTCGACCCGGCTGATCACGCGGAATGAAAGATTGACCCGGTGGCTCGTCAGCCTCGGCGGTGCCAGCTTCTTTGTCTACGCCGCCCATGAGCCCCTGCTCGGGGTGCTGCGCACACTGGCCTACAGATATGTGCCGCTGGACGGCCCCCTGAGCCCGCTGCTGCTCTACCTCTTCATTCCGGTGCTGGTCATGGCCCTGCTGGCACTGGGGCACCGGCTGCTGGGCGTCCATTTTCCACGGGCGCTCAGTTGGGTCAGCGGGGGGCGGTGATCGGTTCGTAGGAGCGCCTTGCAGGCGCGATGGCGGTTGATCGCGCTTAAAAAGCACTCCTACGGTATGGCGGTGTAATTCACGTCTCGTCGGTCAGAGCTGTTTTAGCCATTGCCTACAGGTCCAGGATGGACTTGGCCTTTTTCGGTGCCGGTGCAGCGCTGGGAACGGGGGCTGTTTCCTGAGACGCCGGGGCGGGCTTGGCGGACGCGGGGGCCACGGCGGTGGGGGTGGGTGTTCCGCCCATCCGGATCAAGAACTCCTTGGTAGGGTAGCTGTCGGCGGGCATGCCGAGCTTGAGCTGTTCCTCGCGGACGGCCGCGCGACTGCCTTCGCCGAGGATGCCGTCGATCTTACCCACGTCGTAGCCCTTGGACTGGAGGATCTGCTGCACCTGCTTGATGTCGTCCAGGCTGAGTACCTCGATGGGCGCGCGGCCGCTGCTCATGGCGGGGGCGCCGGCCATGCGGGTGGCCATGTAGGCAGCGGTGGTGCAATAGACCAGGGATTTGTTCCACTCGGTATAGACGCGGAAGTTCTGATAGGCCAGAAAGGCGGGGCCGTTCTTGCCCATGGGCAGGAGCAGGGAGGCTTCCAGGTTATCGGCCGGCAGGGCGCCGCCGCCCACCTTGGTGACGCCCCACTGGGACCAGGTGCTGCGCGGGAGCATTACCTTGAGGTCGGCCTTTTCCCAGGGCAGGCTGGCGGGCACTGCGACCTCTTCCAGCCAGGGCTCGCCGCGCCGCCAGCCAAAGCTGGCGACCAGCTTGGAGGTGGAGGCCAGCACGTCGGGCTTGCTCTTGAGCAGATCGACCCGGCCGTCGTTGTCGCCATCGACGCCGTTCTCGATGTAGTCGGAGGGGAGGAACTGGGTCTGGCCCAGCTCGCCCGCCCAGGCGCCCTTCATCTCGGCGGGGGTCAGATAACCCTTTTCGATGACCTCCAGGGCGGAGATCAACTGGGGACGGAATTTCTCCGGCCGGCGGCAGTCGTGGGCCAGGGTGGCCAGGGAGCGCAGGGTGTCGAAGCTGCCGGTGTTGGCGCCGAAGTCGGTTTCCAGGGACCAGAAGGCGACCACCACGGGGGCCGGGACGCCGAATTCGGCCTCCAGCTTGCTGAACAGACCGGCGTACTCCTGCATGTACTTCTGGCCGTGGGTCAGGCGGTAGTTATTGGCCATGCGCCCGGCGAAGGTGAGGAAGGTCTGGGCGAAGACGCCCTGCTTGCGGTCCATGGCGATGACCTTGGGGTCGTAGGTCAGGCCGTCGAGGTTCTGGATCACCGCCGGGGAGATCCCCTTGGCGGCGGCTTCCCGCTTCACCTCCTGGAGCCAGTCGGCGAAGGGGGTGTTGTTGCAGCCGTCAGCGAGGGCGTTACCGGCGAGGCCCAGGAGTAGGGCAAGGGCTGCACCGGGGGCGAAAAGTTTGGTGGATCGGGTCATCGGGGTTACCTTGGTGATTCTGCTAAGCGCATGAATAATATCACCCTCCTTGGAATCCCGTGATCTCTTTGCTCCTGCACGACTGGGCAGTTAGAGGTAGAGATCGCTGGGTCAAATTCTGCTGCAACGCGTAGGAGCGCCATGCAGGCGCGATCTTCACCGCCCCAATCGCGCCTGCAAGGCGCTCCTACGGTATGGTGGCGTAATTCATGTCTCGTCGGTCTGAGGCGAAGCCTCGCTAAATGAAAACGGGACGCTGGAGCGCCCCTGGCGGCATTCCCACGCCGGAGCGTGGGAACGATCAACCTTCCTTGGAATCCCGTGACCTCTTGGCCCCTGTGAACCTGCCCCCCCTGCCCATCAACGAAATCCTGCCCGGCCTGCGGGGTGCCCTCTCCGCCCATCGCCGGGTGGTCCTGACCGCCCCGACCGGTTCGGGCAAGACGACCATCGTGCCTCTGGCCTTGCTCCAGGAGCCTTGGCTGGAGGAACAGTCGATCCTGATGCTGGAGCCCCGCCGCTTGGCGGCGCGCCTCTCGGCCCTGCGCATGGCGGAGCTGCTGGGCGAGCGGCCGGGTCAGCGGGTCGGCTACCGTATCCGCCACGAGAGCAATGTCAGCCGCGAGACCCGCATCGAGGTGGTCACGGAGGGCATCCTGACCCGGCGCCTGCAAGGGGACCCGGAGCTGAGGGGCGTCGGCCTGGTGATCTTCGACGAGTTCCATGAGCGGAATTTACAGGCCGATCTGGCCCTGGCCCTTTGTCTCGACGTGGCGGGCGCCCTGCGCGACGACCTGCGGATATTGGTCATGTCGGCGACCCTGGAGGCCGATGCCCTTTCGGCCTTTTTGGATAAGGCGCCCGTCGTGCGCGGCGAGGGGCGGAGCTATCCGGTGGAGGTCCGCTATCAGGAACGCGACAGCGAGCTGCGCCCGGTCGATCTGGCCCTGCAAGGGATTCGCCGGGCACTGAAAGAGCAATCGGGCGACATCCTGGCCTTCCTGCCGGGGACCGGCGAGATCCGCCGGGTGCAGGAGGCCCTGAATCAGGGCTTGCCCGAGGGTGTCGTCGCCCGGCCCCTCTATGCCGATCTGAGCCGCGCGGAGCAGGACCTTGCCCTCTTTCCCGATCCGGCGGCGCGGCGGGTGGTCCTTGCCACCAGCGTGGCCGAGACCAGTCTCACCATCGAAGGCATCGACACCGTGGTCGATCTGGGTCTGTCGCGCCTGTCCGCCTTCGATCCCAACAGCGGCCTGACCCGCCTGGAGACGCGACGCTGTTCCAAGGCGGCGGCCGATCAGCGCGCCGGACGGGCCGGGCGGCTGGGTCCCGGCGTCTGCTACCGGCTCTGGACCGAGGCGCGCCAGAATCAACTGATCCCGGCCACGCCGCCGGAGATCCGCAACGCCGACCTGTCGCAACTGCTGCTGGAGACCGCCCGCTGGGGCGCGGCCGATCCCGCCCAGCTCCGCTGGCTCGATCCCCCCGCCGCCGGGGCCGTGGCCCAGGCCCGCGAACTCTTGCAGCGGCTCGACCTGCTCGACGCCAAGGGGCGCATCAACTCCGGCGGCGAACGGGTCTGCGAGCTGGGCGTCCATCCCCGCCTGGGGCGGCTGCTGCTGACGGGCGAGGCAGAGGATTGCGCCGGCCTGGCCGCCGATCTGGCCGCCCTCCTGAGCGAGCGGGATATCCTCGGCGGCCCCGGACGGCCGGTCGATCTGGAATTGCGGTTGCGGTTATTGCGGGAATGGCGAGAACGGAAACGCGGGGGAGAGGGCGTTGATCCAGCAGGTTGCAAACGGGTCGATCAACTGAGCAAGCAATTGCGCCGTTCCTTGCGTGGCAATGGCGAAAAGGGCGATGCCGGCGGCCTGCTGCTGACCGCCTTTCCCGACCGCCTGGCCGGCCGGACCGGGGCCGATCCCCTGCGCTATAAACTGGCCCTGGGCGGCGGCGCGCGCCTGCCCGAGGCCGATCTCCTGCAGGGCCGCCCCTTCCTGGTCATCGCGGCCATGGACGCGGGTCAGCGCGACGGGCGCATCTTCAGCGCCGTGCCGGTGACGGCCAGGGAGATCGAACATCGCCTCGGCCCCCATCTGCAACGGGTGATGGAGGTGGCTTGGCGGGACAATGGGGTGCGGGCAAGCGAGTTGGTGCGTTACGAGGCCCTGGTGCTGGAGGAACGTCCCGCCAGGGCGGTCGATCCCGAGGCGATCAAGACCGCCCTGCTGCAAGGCATCCGCCAGCAGGGCCTGGACTGTCTGCCCTGGGGCCGCGAGGCCCGCGACTGGCAGGCGCGGCTGCTCTGTCTGCGCCAATGGGAACCCGAGGCCGGCTGGCCCGATTGCTCGGACGCGGCCTTGCTGGAAGGCCTGGCGGATTGGCTAGGCCCCTGGCTGGAGGGCATGACCCGCCTGGATCACCTGCAACGGCTCGATCTGGAAAAGGTCCTGCGCGGTCTCCTGGACTGGAAACGGCAACAGGAGATGGACCGCGCCGCGCCGACCCATATCCCTGTCCCCAGCGGTTCCCGCAAGCGGCTGGAATACAAGCCGGGCGAGCCGCCGGTCCTGGCGGTCAAGCTCCAGGAGATGTTCGGCCTGCACGACACCCCGAGGGTCGGAAACGGCAAGGTCCCGGTCATGGTCCACCTCCTCTCGCCCGCCCAGCGCCCCGTCCAGGTCACCCAGGACCTGCGCGGCTTCTGGCAGCGGACCTATCAGGAGGTCAAAAAGGAACTCAAGGGCCGCTACCCCAAGCACTACTGGCCCGATGATCCCTTCAGCGCCATCCCAACCGCGAGGGTCAGGCCTAGCCCGGATATTTCGTGAAAAAACCGAAATCCCCCGTAGGAGCGGCTTCAGCCGCGATTACAGCGGTGGCGCAGATCAAGGCCGAATTCGCGGCTGAAGCCGCTCCTACAGGTGGGCGTTCCGTTTCGGCAAAAATCCGCCAGGAGCGGATTTTCGCGCCAGCCCCGAAGGGGTGAGGCGCAGGGAAGCGCCGAACAAATTATTGAAATATCCGGCCTAGATGATATTCGCCACCCCGGTGTAAGGGACGGCTTCGATGCCGTCGCTGAATGCAATCGCCTCACCGTTGTAGACCACATAGCGTCGCGCCAGGGGGTTGTTCTTTTCGGAAAAGTGCACCAGCCCCTTGATGAAGCCCCGGTTCCAGGTGGCAGCCGCCTTGATCTCCACCCCGGTCAGTTGGCTGCCGGACTTGTGCAGCAGATCGAGTTCGTTGCCGTGGCTGTCGCGGTAGAAATAGAGGCCGGGCGTCTGTCCCCGGTTGTAACGGGCCTTGAGCGCTTCCAGCACCGCCAGGTTTTCGAACAGGTTGCCGACCAGGGGGTCGCGCGTCACCTGCTCGGGCCGTTCGATGTCCAACAAATAGGTCAGCAGGCCGGTGATAGTCGTAGTCCGGCAAGGCTGCCCGTACCAGCGTGGTCTTGCCCGCCTGCCTCGGTCCGATGAGGGTAACGATCGGATATTCACCCAGTTGTGTCAGTAGCTCTGCGGTAAGGGCGCGCGGGATCATGGACAGCCTATGCTTTGTGTAAAATAGGAGTTGAAATCCCGTTTTACACAGATCATCAGCCTCCGACCGGCCAGATTTCGATCATCGGGGTTGAAATTGCTGGCGACCATCCATGGGAACGATCAAAGGTCCCTTCAGCGCGGTTCCCACCGCGAGGATCAGGCCGGAGTGATGTGGGTTGGTATTCTATTCATGAATCAAGTCTACGAAATTGGTTGATATGCTCTAACCATTTGATGTATCAATATAAACATCCTTGGCGTTGCGACTATAATCTATTCACAATCCAATTCATCACGACAGGGCGAAGTAGGTGACGCATTCGATCATTGATCGGCTGGAACGGGGGCCGGCGACATCGCGAGAATTGCAGTTGGCAACCGGGTTGAGCCAGCCGGCCGTGTCGCGCCAATTACGCGGCCTGGGACGCCGGGTGGTTCGGCTACCGGGCGGCAAGACGCCGCGCTATGCGATTGCCCGGAATGCCTTTGGCGCCGATGACAGCCTGCCTCTCTATTCAGTTGATCCTTTTGGAAACAACCTGATCGTCGCCCATATTCGACCCTTGGCCCACGGGGGATTCTTTGTCGAGGGCTGTACGGGGATGCCCAAGGTATTGCTGGGTGACGGGGGGGATGGTGTCTACGATGACCTCCCCTACTTTCTGGATGACCTGCGCCCCCAGGGCTTTCTCGGGCGGCAGATCGCCGAGGAGATGGCCGGTATCTCACCCGATTTCCCAACGGACCCGAGACGATGGAATGCGGAACACATCGGCCGGTATCTGATATCGAACGGGGACGATCTTCCGGGGAACTTCAAATTCGGGCCAGCGGCGCATCTGCGGATTCGCCAAAGGCCGGAAGTCGTAAGCTGCGAGGACTATCCGGCCTTGGCCGAGAGGGTCTTGCGCGGGGTCATTCCCGGCTCCTCGGCAGGGGGCGAGCGGCCAAAGTTTACTGCCTACAATGGGGAACGCGGCCACGTCATCGTGAAATTCTCGCCGGCAGAAACGGGACCGATGGCCGACCGGTGGCGCGATATCTTGATCACTGAGTTCCACGCATCGGAGGCAATTCACACCCAAGGGTTTCCTGCTGCCGAAACGCGGCTGATCGAAAGGAAGGGGCGCCTCTTTCTCGAATCGCAGCGTTTTGATCGGAGCGGGGAGTTCGGCCGGTTACCGATGCTCTCGCTCCAAGCCGTGGATGCGGAGTTCACCGGCCTGGGAAGCGATTGGCCTAGGGTTGTGCTGGCCTTGAGCCAACGGGGGCTGCTAAATCCGCAGCATGCCTATGATGCGATTTTTTTATGGACCTTTGGCCGCCTGATCAATAACACGGATATGCATCTGGGCAATATCAGCTTCTCCATCGAGGGCGATGTCTTCCGGATACTGCCCCTATACGACATGTGTTGCATGGGCTTTGCGCCGAAGGCTGCCGAGGTCGGCCCGTTCAACTTCGTACCGCCAGACCTCGGCCGCGAAAAGACCATGCTTTCGGATGACGGCATCATTGCCGTTCGAAAAATGGCCCATGATTTTTGGGGATCGGTGGCCGCAGACGAACGAATCTCCAAGGCATTTAGAGAGTTCTTGGGCCGGGGCAGCCCCGTGGTATTGCGGTGACAGTTGGCTGTTACCGTGAAAATACGCAAAGCCCGATTGCCCCCTTGGGGAGGGTTAGGGAGGGGGAACGACCGCCGCCGTTGAGATCAGTCACCGGTTTGGCTCGCCTGTTCCAATAAGGCGTCGAGCAAGAATAACTTGAGCAATATTGCGCTCGGATTTAGGTCAGATTGGGTCGAACCGATTGAGCAAAACCGCAGGCGTAGCAGCGCTACGTCGAGGATTTTGCGATTGAGGTTCGGCCAAATATGGCCTG
>JAHJDE010000039.1 GCA_018812525.1 Gammaproteobacteria bacterium | reverse complement strand
CTTCCCGGGCTTGATAAACCTGATCAAGCAGATGCTCGAACAGTTCGAGGGTTCGGGTTCCAAACTGCTGTGCCTGTCGGTTCAGGCTTTGCTCCAGCCCACGGGCCTTGCGGATCAGATGCGCCAGACAGCGCAGGCGCTAATCGTAGTCGCGATAGGCCCAGAAGCCGTCGCTCATCAACCAGCCGACGAACGCTTCGCCGAGGGTCTTTTGCAACATCCCGCGTGAACGCCGGCCGATACAGAACAGGGTGGCGCCGGCGCAGGTAAAGACCCACAGCCACAGCAGCACCCCATGCTCTTTCCAGCCGGTCTCGTCCACATGCAGCAGTTCGGCCTCACGGATCAACGGCAGGATATCGCGTTCGACGACCGGTTCCACCGCGCGGCCGGCCTCGTGAAGGCATTGGTTGATCGCCGCGATGCAGAGCTTCACGCCTAACCAGTCCGCGAGAAACTCTTGAATGCCCCGGCGCGAGACGCGCAGACGCAGCGACAAGGCGCAGATCAGCGCCACCAGCGTCGGGCCGGCCAAGTGCCATTCCGTCAATTCGACCTGCCAATCGTCCGCTTTATCACCGCGTCCCGGTTCGGCGCGACTCCAGTGGCCGCAGGCGCACTGGCGTTGTTGATAAAGGTGTTTGACGTGGCGGATTTCCAGACCGGGCGAGCCTGAGCCGGGGGCAACGACATCCAGCTCATAGCGACCCGTGTAGCCCCGTTCCGGGGCATCCGGGGGAAAGGGTTTGCCGCAGCATTGGCAGGCATCGGGGCGGTGGATGATTTCCTCATGGATCGGCAGATCGACCTGACGTCCATAACCGGGCGCCCCATGGCGTTTGCCGGGCTTGCCCGCCGGCTTTCCGGTGTTGCCTTGGGGAGTGTCTGCCGGTGACGAGGGTTCCCTTTCTGCTTCGTCATCCTCCGGCGCGGGTGAATCCGATCCGCTGGAATGCGCCCACGGGGCCTGGCTGCCAGGCGGACGCGAACTATTGGAAGGATCTTGCCGGAGACGATCGCGGGCCTCCTTCAGGTCGTCGAGCAAGATCAGCGTCAAAACGCGCAAGGGTTCAACATCCAGGGCGTTGATCGTTGCCTCATCGAGTTGCTTCAGGTCGCTCTCGCTCAAGTGCATCGTTCGGTCTCGGGGCTAACCGCAGTGCCCGTGGTGCGACACCCGGCCCAACCCGGTCAGGTCCGTCGACGGGTTGGCCATCCCCCTCATTCCTCGACCTCCACGGCCATCATGGCCGAGAGCACGGCCAAACGTTCCTCCCGAGGTAGCGCCTGGTAACGCTTGCCCCAGTTGGCTGCCTTGCGCTTGATCCGTTGCCGGTCGGTGAAGTTCTTGCCGGCGTAGCTCGGCCAATGCACCCGATCCGGCGTGAAGTTGAACCACAGCTTTTCGGTGCGAACCCCGCCCTGGTTCATCACCTGTAGCTCCACACTGCGCCAATCGGATAGTTGCTCGTCGTACAGGGTCGAGGGGTAACCGGATAAGATGACGTTGCAGGGTAGCGACTTGAGCAGCGCGAGCAGTTCGATGTGATCGTCCTCCCGATACTCGAAACGGTAGCGCCGCCGCGAGGTGCGGGTGTGGTGAAGATAGGGGGGATCGCTGTAGACCAGTTCGCGGCCCCGGAAATCGTAATCGGCCAGAAACCGATGGGCACAGGCGTTGATCTTTTCTACCGGATAGTGGCAGGAAAACGTCCCCAACGCTTGTGGATCGATATCGATGCCGATATTGCGCAGCGCAGCCGGTTTGCGCTGCATGATCGCCCCGCCACCGAGATGGGTTTCGATATAGGTGTCGTGAGGTGGCATCAAGGCGATAATCGGTTGACACAACCCGGAGGTCGCCTTCGATCCAAAACAGCTGCTCATCGTTCGGCTCCAATACCCGTGGTAATGGGGCCATACCATGGTCTCGGTGTACTACGATGTCAAATCATCGGTGTGTTTATGTGGGGGGGTGAACGGTTACCCCAAGAGGGCCATGGAGCTCCGCTGATTACACATGCGCGAAATCAAAGGAAGAGAGACCTAATCTTTACTACCCAATACTGAATCCGAATACGGGAGAAGAGGTTTTACCGAATCCAATCCTGGTTTTGGCGTTCGACAGAAACTCACACGACAGGAATGTTGCGGACAACCTTCTTTGGTGGGGGAAGAATGGCAAGAACCCTGTACCCCCTTTGAAGAAATTTGCGGACAAAGTTAGAGAAGGAACTGTGCCAACTACCGTGTGGCGGCACGAGGATGTTGGTAACAATCAAGCGGCGAAACGAGAGGTCATTTCATTCAATGAAACGGATCCTTTTGCGACTCCTAAACCGGAAAGCCTTATCCAGCGTGCCCTCGAAATCGCCACCAACCCCGGCGACCTAATCCTCGATTCCTTCGCCGGCTCCGGCACCACAGGCGCGGTGGCTCACAAGATGGGCCGCCGCTGGATCATGGTGGAGTTGGGCGAACACTGCCACACGCACATCATTCCGCGCCTCACGAAAGTCATCGACGGTGAGGACAAGGGCGGCATCATCGAGGCCGTGGGCTGGAAGGGCGGCGGCGGTTTCCGCTATTACCGGCTGGCGCCCTCGCTGCTGGAAAAGGACAAGTGGGGCAACTGGGTCATCCACCACGATTACAACTTACATTCCGCACCCATCCCTCGTGAAGATCTCGAATTAAATTCCCCAAAAAAGAAGATACTATCGGCTATCGATAAAACAATTCTCTGGAACTTTCAGTGCTTGCAAAAATTCCTTTTGGGTAGACGATAACGGGCG
>JAHJDE010000214.1 GCA_018812525.1 Gammaproteobacteria bacterium | reverse complement strand
TATCCTGCGGGCGCCCGCCCAGGCCCGCCATGTCTATGCCGGGGTCTGCCTGGGGGGCCATACCCTGGAGGACCTGGACGGTTCGCCCTCGGGCCTGGTGTCGGCCTTCTTCCAACGGGGGGCGGTGACGGTGACGGGGGCCCTGGTGAGTATCCCGGACGAGGGGGCCTGCCTGCTCGCCCTGCTGTTCTACCGGGCCTTGCTCCATGAGGGTCTGCCGCCCCAGGAGGCCCTGGAGCGGGCCAAGGGGCAACTGGCGCGGCCGGAGGGGATCGAGGACTTGCTGTCGGGCGCGTCCCTGGCCCTGTTGCGGGGGCTGCGGCTGGGACCCTTCGGCCAATGGCTGAACCGGCTCTACGCCGGGGCGGGCGGCAGCCTGGCGGAGCGGGGTTGGGCCAGTTGTCAGCGGGAGCGGATTCTGGAACGCCTTAAAGGGCTGGGTATCGGTTCCGAGGCATGGCAAGACCTGGTCGTGACGCTGGAGGGCCTCGGCGGGGATCGGATGGCCTTGGAAGATTGGCTCGGCCAGGTGGCGGTTGCAATCCCCCGCCGGGAGCTGCTGCGTCCCCCGCCACAACCTTACCTGGGGGCGCTGTTGCATGGGATGGTGAGCTTCGGGGGACGGCGCTGAACCCATCCATCACCCCTTGATCGCTCCCCCTGCCCCTCCCCAACCCTCCCCCGCTGGGGGAGGGAGATAACTTCCGAATTGAGCTGAATAGTCACGGCCGGATAAGTAAAACGCATCCGGCAAGTGATTGATTTTTGGTGGATGCGCTCCGCTTATCCACCCTACATTTTCAGTTTTACGACACTCTCCTCAAGGGAGGGAATAATTCACAGCCTCTCAGACCTTGAACACCTCTTCCAGGCTCCGGGCCTCCAGAATGTTGTCGGTCCAATGTTCCAGTTGTTCGAGCCCCGCCTGCTCCAAGCGGGCCAGGGTTGCGGCATCGAGGAGACCGAAACGGCGGGCGAGCAGGCGTTGCAGGGTGTGGGATGCCTCTTCTCGCTTGCCCTGCTGCATGCCCTGCTGCATGCCCTGCTGCATGCCCTCCTGCCTTCCTTCCTGCCTTCCTTGCCTGAGCCACTGCTGGGTCCAGCCTTCCACACGTTCGGCGATCATGCTGTTTACCTCCGATAGGTCTTGTAGTTCGGGGAGTTCGTCTGCCGGGGCGAAGCGCCGCAGGATCAGGCGTTTGATCCAGACGGTGAAGGCCCGCCGCAGGCTGCGGTATTCCGGGGATTGGAGCTTTTCGGTCAATTGGGCCACGGCCTGGGCAATGGCTTGGGGGCTGGCGCTACGTTCGATCTGGACCAGGCTGGCGATGCTGTTGTCGGGCTGGTCGAGGTCGCTCTCGGGCACACGGCCCTCGTCCAGGAGAAAATACCGCAGTCGGGGGCGATAGGCGGCCAAGCTGGCGGGGCCGGTCTCGATCAGCTCAGCAATCTCCTGGACGGCGGTCCAGCGTCCCTCGCCATTGTAAAGCACCAGGGGAAACACGGCGGGGAGCTTGTCGGCCTTGGCCACCAGGCCGCTCTTGACGAGGTCCTGGTAGAGCAGGCCCAGGTAGGTGAGGATGCGCACGGCCATCTGGGGATCGACGCGGCTCTGGAATTCGAGCAGCAGGTAGACGTAAAGCCAGTCCCCGCCGTCATTGCCCTGTAAACGCAGGCGCCAGACGATGTCGTCTTCCCGGTCGCGCAGGTCGTCGCTGACGTAGCTGCCGCCCATCTTTTCGAGGCTGGCGAAGTCCAGTTGTCCGACCCAGTCTTCGTGAACGAAGCCGCGCAACAGGTCTTCCACCGCCTTGGGGTGGGAGAAAAGGTGTTTGTAGGCGTTGTCGTGCGGGGGTTGGTCGGCCATGGCTTCTTAAGTGTGCGGTTTCGCAGACTATACCTCATCGCCGGTTGGTAAAGATTCTCCTTCGTCCGTCTTCCCCATGTAAGGGAAGGCCGCTGGCCACCCAGGCCCGAACCTCCCCGAAAATCTGTCCTTTCACTTTTCTGGGGAGATACATCATGTACCCATGGCTATCCCGCCTTCACCGGCGTTTTCCTCTCCTGGCCGCCGCGTCCCTGCCCGCGCTGCCGCTGGCGGTTTGTCTTGCGTTATTGCTTTGGATCGGCAGCGATGGGCGTTATGCGCTCGGTTATCTGGCGGATGTCGCCGCGTCCAGTGGCAGCGGCCAGGTGGTGATCGAGCTGGAAAATCCCTTGTATCGATGGCTAAAGGGCGAGGAAGAGAACCGGCTGGTGGTGGTGAAGGAACGCCTCTATTTCGACTCGGGGGCCGAGGATGCCTTCTGGTTCTTTGTCCAAGGCGTCCCGCAGCCCGGCGGGGAGTTCTCCCTGTTGCAGGCCGAGTCGCTGGCGTCCATCCCCAACCCAGGCGGGTTCAACCTGGCCCTCCATGCCTTGGCCAAGGCAGCGGAGATCCCCTTGGCCACCATTGCCCTGGGTTGTGTCCTGATCCTGGCCGGTCCCCGGCTCGTGCGGTTGGTCATCGCCTTCCTCTCGGCGCTGCTCCTGGGATCGGCGCTCTGGCACGGGCTGCATCTGGCGGCCTTTCATCAGGCCCTGAGCCTGCCGGACCATGGCATCGGCCTGTTGTCTGCCTTCGCCTTGGCGGCTGGTCTGCTGATGGGTCTGCGTCTCCAGGGCGGTCTTCTGCACGAGTTGATGGAACGCCTGCTGCTGATCGCCTTTGCAATCGCCTGGGTGCCGATGATGGCTGGGCGCCTGGGGCTGCCGGAGGACTTGGCCCTGGCGGGTCTGGTCCTGCTCACCCTGCTGAGCCCTTGGTTCGGCTATGCCTGGCTCGGCACCCACTGGATCGCAACCGGGCTGAGCGCCACTCCGCCGGTGATCTACGCGGTCTTCCTTGTCGCCCTGTTCATTCTGGCCACGCTCAACGCAGCCTCCCTGCCAAGAAATCCCCTGCTGGCCTGGCTGGGCGAGTTCGTGGACCCCAAGACCGGGCGCGTCCCCTTGCATCGTATTCTGGCAAAACGGAGGAACGGTCATGAAAACGCCTGATTCATCCCTGGGGCTGACGCCCCTGTGGCGCCTGGAACTCCCCGTTGCCTTCGAACGGCTCTGCCGGTCGAAACGGATCGTCACCGTCGAGCAGGCCTATGACTTGGTATGCGCCCTGCGGGTCAATACCTGGCCGGTGGTCTATGCCGGCACCCTCTCGCCCGGAGAGCTGGATGCAGCCCGCAAGGCCCTCGCCGCCGCCCTGCCCGGCATGATGGAACGCAGTCCGGTCCTGCCGATGGATTCCCATCCGCTGGCCGGGGTACTCCCGCCTGGCGACAGGGCTCCGCCGGAGCGGTTCGAGGCCGAGCGGGATCTGATGGATCTGATGGCTTCCCCGGAAGAAGAAGGGGGGACAGCATGAAAGGTCAAGACAAGATCGGCCATCTGGCGCTGGGTCCCCAAGTCATCCCCAGACCCTGGTATGAGGCACTACGCCCCCATTGCCTGGTGACCCTGGGACAGCTCTACGACCGCCTTACACAATCCCCCGCCGCGGTAGCGGGCATCATCGGCAGACCCGCCGCCGAGATAGGAGACTATCTGCACCAGCGCTATCCCGGCCTGAAGAAGCTGAATCAGCTTATCCAGGGCGGCCAGGGGTTTCTCTACCCCATCAACGGGGTTTCCGGACCACCCCGTTCGCAACCGGTCCTGGTGGAGCGCCATGCGGCGACGGCGGAGCAGCGGGGGGATATCCGCCATACCATCCAGGCGCTGGTCCGCAAGAAGCAACTACCCAGCCGCTGTTTCCACTGTCACAAACTCCCGCCCGTGTTGGATCAGGGACCTTATGGCTTCTGCGTGGGGTTTGGCTCAACCCCGCCCCGCGAGCACCTGGCGCAGAACTGGATGTCGCCGGGCTGGGCCTATCGGGGCGCCAAATCCCTGGATGGCCGGCCGGACCTGGAAGGCTCCTGGCAGGCCTACGCCTTCGAGTTCTTTTACAAGTACGGTCATGTGCCCGCCGATCTGTACAGCTACGAGGACGCCATCCTGGACCGCCCCCTGAAACCCCTGATAGCCACCGCCGGCCGCTGGCGCATCGCGGGCTTCGTCGATCTGCTGCTGGACGAGGACCCTGACCTGATACCCGATCTGATGCGGGCCGTCCTGTCAGGGAAGTTGAACAGGGCTGTCGGCCCGCGACCTCTAGCCCTGTCCGCTGCCCTTTACGAGTCTTTCCAGAGCTATACCACTCGACGCACCGGGCTCGTGACCCTGCCGCTGCCGGGGGAGCGGTGCGAAGGCGGACATGCCATGTCAGTGGTGGGATACCTGAACGCCGATGACCCCAATGGCCTCTTCGAAACCGATTGGTTCCTGGTAAGGAACAGTTGGAGCGGCCACTGGGCGCATGAAAATCCGCTGAACATGCCAGGTCACGCCCTGATCCCCGCCGATTACTTTCGCAGAACCGACCTGGTCTGGGAGTTGTTTCTCTGTCTGGCGGAGGACTCTCCCGGCGCGGCTTCACGGATTTCGTTCCCCGGTTGGTAGATCGCTGCGACCGGCCGTCTTCTTGAGTAAGGGAAGGCGGCCGTTGAGGGTCCCTTCCAAAACGACGCCGTTCCATTTTCCCTGGAGAGAGAACATGAGCGACTTGAAAACAACCCTGCGGCAATACCTATCGGCTGCGGGGCTCGAACCCGAGGAACAAAGGGGTTCAACGAAGAGACGGACCCTCTGGAACCTGACCCTGCGCCAGAAGAAGCGCGTCATGGCCGCAGAGCTGGTCCTGGACGCGGACAAGGGGCTGCTCGTCTGGCGCGCGGCGTTATTGAAACATCCCAAGCAACGCCGCCGGTTCCTTGCTCTGATCCAGGGCGATGGTGATCTGTTTTTGGCCGTTCAGGAGATTGCCCGTCAATTGGCCTTCGCCCGCCTGCTGTTGTCGCGGGAGGATGGCCCTTGGCTTGAGGTCGCCCTACCGCTGTCCGAGGCACTGCCGAAGGCGCTGTTTCACCGCTTGCTCTGGGAGATGCTTCAGGCCTTCGACCTGCGCCGGCTGTTTCTGCGGGCACTGGATGGGGAGGAACTGAAATGGACACCGGCCCCCTGTTTTCTCTCGCCGCCAGAGCTGATTCCCCTCGCTCAACCGTTCCCCAAGGCACCTGTTCCCCAAAAGGCCCAACCCCTGCCCGACGCCCGCGTGGCAGAGATCACCCGCGCCATCAAGGCGGGCGAGATCGAGCAGGCCCGGCGGCTCGCCAGCGGCGCCGATCTCGACATCCCCGCAACCATTTGAACCCGGAGAAACCCATGCGCGATCTCTTATTGCTTGCCAAGGCCTTCGCCCTGGAGACCCAGGCGGAACGGGTTGAGCTGCCCCACCTGTTGAAGGCGCTGCCCTACGTCGAATGGGAGGGCCGTCATCTCCCCCTGTTGTTGCCATCCCCCGATCTAGCGGCCGAAGCGGGGGACCCCGACCTTTGCCCCCTCGATCTGATCGAACGCGCCAGCCGGGCGCCCCAGCTCCCCCTGGATGAACAGGTCCGCTCCCTGGCGCGGAAACTGACCGCCAGCAAGACCCCGATCCGTCTGCGGGGGGGAGACCAGGCCGTGCCAGCGGGGCTGGCCCTGGCCCGGCGTGTCCGGCGCACCTTGGCCGCAGGCCTGGTGGGACAACCGGCGGCGGTAGACGCCATCGCCGGTTACCTTGCCCGCCGGGGCGGAGAAAAGACCGAAGGCCGCCAGGGTATCCAGGGGGTCTTCCTCTTCGCGGGGCCGTCCGCCGCGGGCAAGAGCCTGGCGGCGCGACGCCTCGCCGAGGGATTGGGGCCGGACTACCGGCTGTGGGAGTTCGACTGTTCGAGCGTCGATTCCCCCATCGAGCGCTTTGCCTTCGACGGCTCCCGCAGTGCCTTCTCGGGCAGCCGTCCCGGCGAACTCACCAGCTTCGTGCGCCTGAACCCGAAAACGCTCATCGTCCTGGACCACTTCGACCGCATGAACCCGGCCGTGCAGAGCTTTCTGCTGCCTCTGCTGGAGACGGGTGTTTTGACCGACGGTTTTGGGTTCCACGAAGACGACGACAAGCACAAGAAGATGATCGCCCCGCCGGAGGTGGACTTCCGCGACTGCTATCTGGTGATCAATGTGGAGGCGGGGGCGGAGCTGTATGAATCCCCTGCCTTGGTTGATCGTTTGGTGCAGGAGGGCGGGGAATCCCGCGTCAATGCCCTGTTGATGAATGCCCTGCGCACCGCCCGCAACGACCAGGCGCAGCCCCCCGGCCCCTGTTTTTCCCCGCCCGTGCTTTCCCGTCTGGCGGCGGAGGGGGTCTTGATCCTGTTTCGCCGCTTGGGGTGGACGGCATTGGTGTCAATCTGCCGTAGCGAGTTGGGGTTGGCGGCAGAGCTGTTCCGCAAGCGCATGGGCGAGGGCCTGAAACTGACCCTTTCCAGCCAGGATGCGCTGGCGCAACTGCTGGTATTGGGGGAGGGCGGGCAGGCGGATGCCCGCAAGCTCGGCCGCGAGGCATTGCTGGAGCGGCTGTTCGGCCAGGCACTGGCCGGCTGGATCGGCAGCGGCACCTTGCCCGCCCGGCTGGAGCTTGGCCTGGCGGTCGAGGACAGCGCCCGCCTTTCCGCGCTGCTTGCGGAGCTGGGCGATGATCCCCTACGCACCCTGTTCCGGTGCATGAAACGGCTGGACTTCGAGATAGCGTTGGAGCCGCTGGGCCAGACCTTGCGGCTGCGTCCCACCGGGTTCCGTCTGGTGAAGATCGGCGACGGCCGGGACTATCAGGGAGATGGCGCCCTGTTGGTCGAGGCGCCGGCCATGCGCTTCCAGGATGTGGCCGGCCTGGGGGAGATCAAGACGGCTTTGAACCGCCAGGTGGAGCTGTTGCGCCAGCCCGCCCTGTTGAAGGGCTATGGCCTGCGCCCGCCCGGCGGGATGCTGCTCCACGGGGCGCCCGGAACCGGCAAGACGACGCTGGCGCGGGCCTTCGCCGGCGAGGCGGGGCTGCCCTTCATCGCCGTGACGGCCCCGGAGCTGATGGATCTCCAATTCCAGCGGGCCTTGTTCGAGCGCCTGCGCCGCTATGCCCCGGCCTGCCTTTTCATCGACGAGATCGATGCCCTCGGCAGCCGGGGTCAGGGACTCGACCCGGCGGTGAATACCTTGCTGGGGGAGTTGGACGGCTTTGCCACCGGGAGCGGTGAGCCCCTGTTCGTCATTGCCGCCACCAACTTCCCGGAGAAGCTGGACCATGCCCTGCTGCGGCCGGGCCGTCTGGAACTCCGCTTTCAGGTGGGGCCGCCGGACCGGGAGGCGCGGCGGGGGCTGTTCGCCCGCATCGGGGACCGTCTCGATGATGGCATTACCGAGGCGCTGCTGGACTACTCCAGCGGCATGAGCGGTGCCCAGATCGAGGCGGCGTGCCGGGAAATGGTCCTTTCGGACGGCCCCCTGGACGAACAGCGGGCACGTTCCGCCCTGGAGTCCGTGGTCTTCGGCTCGGCCGTGGCGGGTTACGCCGAAGGCATGCGGGAGGTGATCGCCTATCACGAGGCGGGCCATGCCGTGGCGCTGCTCCATTCCGGGTTTGGGCGTGTGGACTATGTCAGCCTGACGGCGAGGGAGAAGAGCGCCGGACATGTCTGGGTCAGCCAGCAGGAACGGATGGCGCCCGGCCTCAAGGATACCCGCGCCCGGCTGGCGACCCTCTTCGCCGGGCGCGTAGCCCAGCAGATCCGCTTCGGCGCGGAGGCGGGGACGGACGCGGGCGATGCGCGGGACCTGGAACAGGCCACCGAGTTGGCCTATCGCGCCATTGCCCATTGGGGGCTGGACCCGGAGATCGGCGCACGGGTATTACCCGGCCCGGAGGCGAAATTCAGCTTCCCCGGCCTGGCTGCCCGTGTAGAGACGCGCGTCGAGGTCTGGCTGCAAGAGGCCGAACGAACGGCGCGTGAATTGCTGGAACAGCAGTGGCCCGCCGTCATGGCTGTGGCGAAGGAACTGCTGGAAAGGGGCGCCCTGGCGCACGGCCAGCTTCACGCGATAGTGGATGCGGCGGTTGGTGCCGGCCCGGTGCAGGCCCGGCCACGGCGGATCAGGAGGAGGTAGGCCATGAACGGGAAGAAATCCCCCCCCGCCCCGAGCGCATCCCGCTTGCCCTTGGATGCCGGAGACGTGCCGCTGTTCCTGATCCGGCGCCTGGTGCGTTTCGGCCGGGGGAACTTCGACGAAACCCTGGCGCGGGCGTTGCTCGGCAGCCTGTCGCTGAGCTTTCAGGAGAAGCTGCGGGTCTTAGAGACCAAACTTTCATCCTCTCAGCGCAATAACTTGTTGGAGATTTTCACAGAGGAGGAAGAGAAATTCGCCCTGCTGTATCAGGACCACCCCATGGAAATCTTAGAATTCATCACGCGCCAGGTGTTCACCGCCTTCATGCTGGGCCGTTACCTGGGGCTGGAGATGAACGCCGCGCTGGAAGACGCCCATGCCCATCGCCTGGTGCGCCGGGCCATCCGCCGGGGCGTTTGCAGCCACCTGCAAGAGATCCCCCCAGGGGTCTGGGAATCCCAGCGGCTGTTCTCCTGGCTCTGGCGGCACGCCATGCCGGCGGATCACCCCGGCTGTGGTCAGGATGAGCGGATGCCAACGGCCATCTGATTCTGCGCATGAGCCATTGACCGCCTCCTCCCTTGATAAAGTCAGGCCGGAAGGGGGCTTTTTCTCCCCTCTCCCCTGGAGGGAGAGGGGCGGGGGAGAGGGGGGGCGATACAACCCCGGCTTGTTGATCGCCCCCAGGCCGACGATGATCGTTCCCACGCTCCGCGTGGGAATGCCGCCAGCGACGCTCCAGCGTCGCGGGTTACCGGATACCAGAGGCATGCGTGGATCTCGTGACGCTGGAGCGTCAGGGGATGCATTCCCACGCCGGAGCCTGGGAACGATCTGGATTTTCCTCCCCTCTCCCCCGGAGGGAGAGGGGCGGGGGAGAGGGGGGGGCGATACAACCCCGGCTTGTTGATCGCCCCCAGGCCGACGATGGGTTTCGTCCCTCAAC
>JAHJDE010000213.1 GCA_018812525.1 Gammaproteobacteria bacterium | reverse complement strand
GTTGAGGGACGAAACCCATCGTCGGCCTGGGGGCGATCAACAAGCCGGGGTTGTATCGCCCCCCCCTCTCCCCCGCCCCTCTCCCTCCGGGGGAGAGGGGAGGAAAATCCAGATCGTTCCCAGGCTCCGGCGTGGGAATGCGTCCCCTGACGCTCCAGCGTCACGAGATCCGGGTATGTCTCTGGTATCCGGTAACCCGCGACGCTGGAGCGTGGGAACGATCCGCACGGAGCGTGGGAACGATCCGATCGACCCCCTCTTCCCCGCCCCTCTCCCTCCGGGGGAGAGGGGAGAAAAAGCCCCCCCAGCCCCCCCTTATCAAGGAGGGAGGCGGTTAATGGTTCAGGCGCAGGGGGCGCACCTTGGCTTCGCCACCGCTGGTCTCTTCGCGTTCCTCGCTGGCGGGCAGGGGATGGGGCTGGGCGGCGGGCCGGTCGTCTTCCTCTTGGCGGGCGACGTAGGTCACCAGGCTGATGGGGGCGAATTCGACGATGCTGGTGATGAGGAGGGCGATTACCAGGGCGAGGTGGACCGGGGTGAGGCGGGTGCCGGATACCTCGTTGATCAGTTGCAGGAGGGGCAGCAGCTTGAGATTCTGCACAGCCTCGACACCGTGCAGGTCCTCGCGGTTGAGGTGGCCGAGGTCCGTCTCCCGCTTGGCGGCCAGGGACTTGCGTTCTTCCCCGAGCCGGTCCTGGATGGCCTGTTTCTCGCCGCGCTCCTCCTCGCGCAGGCGGTTCAGCTCGGCCTGGAAGGCCGTGCGGGACTCCTCCAGCAGGCGGGAATACTCCTTGTAGCGGTCGCCGTTGAAGTTTCCCCGGCGCCCGCGGTTATCCATTTCCTTGTTGCGCTTGGCCTCGTAATCGAGGACCGCCTGCTGGTGATAGGCCTGGGCCTCGGTCCGGAGTTGGGCGTAACGCTGGGCGCTGGCCGACTCCTCGACCGTTGACTTGGCCTTGAGTTCCTGGCCCCGTTCCCGGTATTCGGCCTCGGCACGGTAGCGCCGCGCCTCCAGCTCCTTCTCCAGGTTGGGCTCATGGGCCGCTTGGGTGGCGACGATGAGGGTGGCGATGAGGGAGAGAAGAATCGCCAGGAGCTTTACGGCGCGGCTGATCAGGGCGCCGCGCAGGCGGCTGCGGGCGATGATCCAGATCAGGCCGAATTTGCAGTAGTTGAAGGTGAAGGCCATGACGATGGGCAGGGGGATGGTCAGGAGGGCCATGCCCGGCGCCACGGCCTCGTAGGCCTGGACCTCGAAATGGTAGGAGAGAATCATGCAGAGCATGGCGCCAAGCAGCAGGCCGGCGTTGAACAGTATCGTGTGCATCGGGGTCTCCCTGGGGTATGGATGGCATCGCGGGCCGATGCCTTGCCGGGGGGAGATGGCGGGCCGCCGTTTCCCCTTACTGGGGAAGACGGCGGGGCAGGGGGTTTTACCAGGGTTTGTCCAGATCCTCGACCAGTCTCAGATAGAGTTCCAGGTGTATCCGGTGCGACCGGTAGAGACCGGCATAGAGCGAAAGGGCCTCGGTCCGGCAAATGACATTCAGCCGATGGGCACGTGCGATCTGTCCTGCAATACCGGAAAATGACAGGCCAATCCGGGAGGCGATCTGCCTTCCTTCCTTTTCTTCGATGAGAAGGCCGAGCCCTGTCTCGAAGGCCAGCGAAATCGCCGACCTTTCACCCGCATCGAGATTCGATGTCAACGGGTGGGGTAACCGTTCAGCCCCCTCCCCCCAACCCCCTCCCAGAGGGAGGGGGGGTGAACGGAAACCGGGTGGGGAACGGGGTCCGGGAGGACCATTATCAAATCCCCGATATTCTGGAGGTTCTTGCAAAACTGCAAGAACCTCTTGCGGTTCAGGGATGAACCGCCATTTTCAATGGCCTAAGCCATTGAAAATGAAGAAAACGAGAAATCGCATTTTTCGTTTTCGCCTTGCAAAATGGCCAGGATGGCCATTTTGCAAGTTCCTCTCTGGTGAAGCAGATATTCCCCAGGCGAACGAAAGTTGCAGGATATCTCCAGGAGAACGGATCGAGGGATGAGGATCTTCCGGTACAGCCCGCGGATGAAGGAGAACCCAACCCGTTCCAGGGAGATGAGCGGGCCGGTGTTGCTGACGATATCAGGAAGGATTGTCTTGACCGGCATCCCGCTCCCTCTGGTACTCCTCCGGCCCCATCATGGGGATGCCAAACTCCATCATCTTCTCTTCAAACAGTTGTCTCGACCCCCCCATGAAGCCGATGGCCTGTTTCAGGTCGATCCGGCCGATATGGTACATGGTCATGGCAATGGCTTGGCGTAGCAGGGGCGGGTCCTGGAGTGAATCCGGGATCTCCACATCCTCGGGTATATCGATGATGAGCTGGTGGGCCATGGTTTCTCCTCGTCTGGCGCAGGGGCTATCAGGTCTCTTTGGGGGTGACGCGCAGCAGCAGGGTGCCATCCTCGGCGAGGGCGATGTCGATGCCCGCATTGGTGTCGATCTCGCGGTCGATGAGGATCTCGCAGGCCGGGCGGCCGATGTCCTGGAGATTCGATCCGCTGGGGGGAATCTCGGTCTCTGTCGTGTCGAGGATTCGCAGCCGGGGGGCGTCGGCGGTCCCGGCATCCGAGACCAGCAGGAAACTGGTCCGGCCGTTGCGGGAGACCGGCCGTTGGGCAAGCATCCAGCCGCTGCGTTTAGGGATGTCGGCCAGGCCTTCGGCTTCGAGCGTTTCCGCCAGGGTCTGTTGCTGGCCGCGAAAACGCAGTGCCGGGGCAAGGTCCAGCGGCATCAGCAGCCCTTGCAATTCTGTCAGGAAGCCGCTGGTCAAGCGGCGCCAGTCGATGCCCTGGGGGCTGGGCGCGGGGGTGTCCTCCTTGACCCATCGCAGTATGGCGTCGCCGATGGCGCCGTATTTCTGCTGGTATTGCTCCTCGGTCAGGGAGGCCAGTTCCTCTTCGGCCTCCCGTAGGTAGCGCTCTTCTTCCAGTTCGTCGATGGCCTGGATGAAGGCCTCTTTGATCAGTTCTTCGGTAATCATGGGTTGAATTCCTCCGGGGTCGTGGCCTTCTCGATGCAGCCACGCATTTGTTCGAGTGCGGCCCTTCTCCTTTCCGAGACACGCCGCTGGTCAATGGGATTTCCTGTCTGGCTCAGGATCTCTGCGATTTCTGTCTGTGTGTAGTTTTCTCTCAGGAGGGCAAGGATCTTGTGGTCTGTCGGGGCGACCCTCTCCAGGCACTCCTTGATGATCCGACTGATCTGGTCCTTGTATGTGGCGTCGAAGGGGCTCTCCAACTGAGAAAATCGACCCCGGAACTGGTCGGCAATATCTTTCAGATTTGAAAATCTAAGCTCGGATAACATCTCGTCATCATTGGATTCGTCGACATCAGCCTCCGGTTTTCCAGGGCACGGTTGCTCCCGGTACTTATCCTTTCGGGCCAAGACAACCTGTTTCATGAATTCCTTCCAATTGGCTCGGATACACGGGTTTATTGGACGAAAAAGCTGAACCTTTAGGTAGGTATCGTGGATGACATCCTCCCTATCGGCCAGGTTATTGGGCAAACCGAATTTCGAAAGCCACTCCCAGGCCATTTTTTGTAACGCGGCATTGGCGCGCCGAAACCAATCTTCCCTGCCTGTGACGCTCCCTTTCGGGATTCTGCCCTGAATGAAATCCGACATTCGGTTCAGGGCATCGGGTTTCGAAATCCCGCTAACTTCGGTTTCCTTCTCTCTCCCCATCTCGTTCTCTCCCGGTTGTCTGTGCCTGCTTGCGCAGAATTTACCACAGGGGGAGAGGGTCATGCAGATCAGGGGGCCTATCTCACTCCATCTCGACCCGGGGGATCAGCCCCTTGGCATCCTCTTCCAGCCGCAATCGAGTCCGGGCGCGGGTGTAACGGGGATCGTCCGGCTCGATGCCGGCCTGGGCCAGGGCCTCCCGCTGGAGCTGGGCGATGCGGCGGTCGAAGCCGGCCGTCAGGCGCAGTTCGTAGCGGATGATCTCTTCGGCATCGCTGACGCTGTTCCCTGCCAGCCATTGCCTGACCCGATAGTTCCATAGTTCAAGGCCGATGGCGGGATCGCTGCCATCAAGGGGGAAGTTGCGGGTGGAGAGTCCGGCCGCCTCTTCCTTGGTTAGGGGTCTAACCCGGCCCTGGGGCGAGGACTGGCCGGTTCCGGGTGGAATCAGGAGTGACTGGGTCTTTTCGCCGCGCCGGATCTGGGCGATCAGCCGGGCCGCTTTGTGGCGCTCCAGCCGGGCGAGGGTGTCGGCGTCGAGGTCATCGATCGCGAGGGCGGGCAGGCGTTCCCCTGCCTTGATCTCTCCCTTGGGCTGTCGCGGGGTGGATTTGGGTTCTGGCATTGCCTTGGGCAAGGACTTGGCCCCTTCGGGGGAAGGCGTTTCCTTTGCCGGAGACCGGGTGGCGGTTATCGCCGGCGGTTTTGGCGCCACTTCCTTTTTCGGCGGTTCCTCGGCGCTCGTCATGGCTTGCACGCTAAAGGGCGTTGCGGCGGGTGCCTGGACCATCGGCGGGGGTTCCGGTTTCTTCTCGTCATGGGACCGAACCGGCAGTATCTGGGCCGCGATGGCCTTCCCGGCCGGGGATGATCCGATGCCCAGGAGGATCAGGAGTCCGGCCAGCAGGAACCCCAGGATCAGGTAGTGGTGGCGCCGGATCTCCTGGTTTGTCAGGGAATGCGGGATATTCATGGTTGTTTCTCCTCGTTTTCCGCCTCGGTGGGGGCGATGACCAGCAGTTCGATGGCGGGACCCGCTCCCTTTTCCCCCCCAAGCCCGGCCTGTAATCGCCCCAGGACCCGATGCAGCAGGGAGGCCGGCAGGTTTGCCGGCAGGGCCAGGGCGATGCGGTCCGTTCCCTGTTGGCGCAGTTGTTGCCGGATTGCCGCCATAGCCTGTTCGTCCAAGGGGGCGGGCGGTCTTTCCATGCCGCCGATGCGGATCCGGCCTCCATCCCGGCTGACCTGTACCGGCAAGGGCGGCTTGCCGTTCCGGGCCAGGGAGGGGCCTTCCGCCCTCAGTGCATTGATGAGGATGCCATTGACGTTGAGCACGATGATGATGAGAAAGAAGAGGCTGAGGGAGAGCAACAGGTCCATCCCTACCACGTAGGTCTCGGTCTCGTCGCCACTGCTGTTGGGCCTGGGGAAGCGGGGGGCGTTCATGGGGAGACCCTCTTTTCCGCCAGGCGCAGGCGCTGGCCCTGGCCCGTCTCTAATGATTGGGCGGCGCGGTGGCTGTCGCGCAGGGCCAGCAGTAGCCGGGAACCCGCGAAATGCAGCCGGTCGATCAGGGGGTGGAGCCGGCCCTGGATCAGGCCCTTTTCCAGGATGGCGGTGATCGAGCCCAGCGCCGAGGTGCCCAGCGCTGGGCCAAGGGCGGCGAGCAGGGCCTGGATGGAGCCCAGGCTCCCGATCTGATGGCTGATGATCATGATGCCGAGAATGGTGAACAGCATGCCCCACATGGGGGCGGTGGCCATGTTTCTGTGGGCGTCTGCCAGCAGGTCGGCGAAGGGTATCTGGATATCCTGGGCGAGCCGGGTCTGGACCTGTTCGGGCTCGGCGATGCGCGCGGGTCTCTCAAGGCACCAGCGCAGGGTTTCCGTAATGGGGTGGTTCCGCCAGGGGCCGAGGAGGTTGGGGTCCCATCGGTCGAGCGGGGTGGCTTCGAGGTTCTGGATGTGCTGCTCCAGCCGTTCCAGCGGGAGCCGCTCGAACCCCTTGGTCCGTTGGCGTAACACTGTCCTGTGCGCCAAGGCGCGGATCAGACAGTTTCCCAGGATGGCGTAGCCGGTGAAGGCGAACAGGGTGGTGACGAGGGTGGTGGACATCTCTCTTTCCTCCGATTCGATGGCCTTGGGTGGCGCTTCGCCCTTTCCATTCCGAGGGAAGGAAAGGGCGAGACTTTAGGATTCTGGTCAGTCGGCAGCGGGTTGTTGGTTGGTCTTTGCCTCGGTGGGCCGTTCCACCGGCAGGGGGGCCTCGGCCTGATCCGGATGCGGGGTTGGCGCGGGTGGCAAGGGGGTCGCCTCCAAGCGCCGCAGGATGTCGCCCAGATAATCCTGCGGGGTCTTGCCGACGAGGGTTGCCGCCTGGCGGGCTGCCTGGGCGTAGATCTCGGCCGCCGTGGGTTCCGGCGGCGTTTCGGCCGGCAGGGTTGGGGGCGCGGGTTGCGGCGGGGGCATGGCCTGCTTGGCGGTCTCTTCGGCCAGGACCTTGCTCCAGGGATAGGCCGTTTCGGCGGTCGCCTGCTCCAGTGCCTTGGCCGCCTGGCGCGCGCGGCCCTCGGCCTGGGCGGAGGTGGCGGCTAGGCCAGTCAGCAGGGCCGTTATCAGCAGTGTTTTGCGCTTCATGGTCATTTCCCCTTGTTGATCTGGACACGCCAGGTCTCTGTCAGAGTCCGGAGCTGGTCGGCCTCTTGGCGCAGTTGCCTGACCAGCGGGTCCTGCGCTTTTGGGGCCGATTGCCAGTGCCAGACCGCCCCGGCCCCGATAAGGGCGGCGGCAGCCAGGAGGGCGAGGATGAGGGCCTTCATGTCACTTCTCCTGGGCGAAGTCGCGGACAAGCTTGACGAGGTCGGTATCGCCAGCACCTGCGATCAGGGAGGCGGGAGGCTGGGGGGTTCCGTCATCGCCGGGTACCGGTTCTGCTCCGCCGCTCCAGTTCCCCTGGTCGTTGATCTGCTTGAGAAGCGTGCCGATGTGCCCGACGGCCTGGTTGTCGAACTGGCTGATCAGGATATCGGGGACCCCCTCCATGCCGGCATAACGTATGGCGTCGGCCAGGGTGCCCGCCTCAAGCTCGTAGCCGTAGGCGATCACGCGCGTCTCGCCCTCCCAGGTCTCGATGTTTGTCTTGATGGCAGCGAGTTGCTTACCCTTATGGCTGAGGTTTTTCTGGGCATTGGCGATCAGGGCGCCCCTGTGCTTAACGGAGAGGATCTCCTTCGCCATGCGCAAGAGCTCCATCCGGGTGGCCGGCGGCAAGGCGCCGGTACCCGGAAGGCGGGAGGCAAACACCTGGGCGCGTTCCTTGAGCTTCTTGAGGGCATGCTCGGTCTGGCGTTGTTCCGTATCCAGCCCTTGGCGGTGGCGCTCGTTATCCTTCTGGGCCTTGTCGAGCGCGTCGCCGGTTCCGTTGATCTTGTCCGCGAAGGTCGTCAGATCCTTGGCGGTCTTCAATTTGAGTTGGCGCACCTGGTCGAGTTGCCCAATGCGGCATTCAATGTAACGGGCATGGCCCAGGCTTCCTGCCCCAGGACCCGTTAGGCTGTTGCAGCGTTCCAGTGCCGCGATGGCCTGTTCCAGCGCCTTGACATTCCCTTCCAGCGTCTGGATGAGTTCGCCGCTAGCGTTGGCATGGACCTTGCCGACGGCCAGTTGGGGGTCGTTTTCGGGGATGGGGGTGGAGACGGCCTCGGTCGTGTAAGCCCCGGCCATCGGGGATTGGAGCAGGAGCCCCAGGATGCAAGGGATCAGGTGCTTGGTGAGGATCTTCATGGTCTTCTCCAGGGTGCGGGACCGGAACTATTCCGGCCTTTCAATGGGGAAGACGTTTCAGGGGAGATTTTTACCAGCCGCCTTTCCGTTTCCCTTATTTTGGGAAGACGCAGGAAGCGGGGGGATTACCGGGAAAGTGGAGGTGGGATAATCTGGTCCGTATCCTTGAGCCTGGTGGGTGGCCCTCCGATCAGACCGGGGTTGGTCTTTTCGAATGCCAGAAGCGGCGCCAGCGCCACTCGCTGATGACCAGATGGGCGCCAGCCGCGGCTATCAGGAGACCCAATACAAGGGAAAGGCCACCCCACAGGGCCAGCGAGCCGCCGATCAGACTGAGCCAAAGACTGAAACCGATGCGGATGGGGGACATGGGCTGGAAGCCGTGCCTGCCTCTACCGGCGCCGGCCATCCAGCCCAGGGTGAATAGCAGCAGGCCATCCGTCAGCAGGATGGCCAGAGAGTGGATGCCCTGGGGGAGCAGGAAAAACAGGGCGAGGGGAAGGGACCAGCCCAGGGCGAAGAGCAGGCGCGGCCGCTCGGTCATGAGCTTGCGTAGCCGGGAGTCATCGGAATGGCTTCCCTTGGAGACGGGGATGGAGATGCACATGGGGGGAATTTAACCATGACGTCCCGCCCCCTCGAATCAGAATCATCAATCCCGAGGCAGAGGGGGCAAGGGCATGGGCAGGGGTCCGAGGCGATGGCTGAGCTGAGAGGCTGATCCTGGCGGTCCTGCTCATCGGCATTCACTACTGGCAGACGCGGAATCTGGCCGGGGGCCTCGCACCGGCGTTGTCGGTCGAAGGCAGGGAGGGCCTTTTTCACGAAACCCGGGCCAATTCGTTCCAGCAGGTCGTATAGCGTGGCGAGCGGTACCCGCTCTGCATACGCCAGGGGCGTTGAACGCCCTGGGCGGCGAAGAAGACTTCGTCGGCGCCCAGGCGGGCGTTGATGGCGTCGAGGGCCTGCATCAGGCGGGGGTTGTCGTTGCGGGGGGTGAAGAGATCGTCCTGGATGCGGCGACTTTCGGCCAGGTCCATCAGGATCACGCCCACCTTCTGGTAGCGGTAGCCTTCCAGGAAGAGCCGTTGCGCCAGGCCCTTGGCGACCCGGATGAGCTGGCGGCTGTCGGATGTGGGGGTGGGAAAGCCCTGGGAGAGGGCATTGCTATAGACCCTGGCGTCGTGGTGGCCGGTCTGGAGGAAGACATGGATGTGTCCGCAGCAGAGCCTTTGCCGGCGCAGTCGTTCGCCGGCGCGGGCTGCGTAGTTGCTGACCGCTTCGAGGATGGGCGCCAGGGTGGTGACCCGCTGGCCGAAGGATTTGGAGCAGAGGATCTGCCGGTTGGACTGGGTCTCTTCCAGGTCGAGACAGGGGGTGCCGTTCAGTTCGCAGAGGATGCGTTCACCGATGACCGAGAGATGGCGCCGGATCTGCCTGGGATCGGCGCGGCGCAACTGCTCCACGGTCTCGATGCCGAGGGCCTGCAACCGCTCCGCCGAGCGGCGGCCTATGCCCCAGACCTCTTTCACCGGCAGCCGTGCCAGGAGGCCGTGAAGCCGTTCCGGGCGTTCGATCTGGAAGACGCCCTCGCCGCTCTTTTTGGCGATCAGGTTGGCCAGCTTGGCCAGGGTCTTGGTCGGCGCCAGGCCGATGGAGATGGGGATGCCGGTCCAGTGCCGCACCCGGTCGCGCATCTCCCGCGCCAGCGCCAATGGTTCATGCGGCAGGCGGTCCAGGCGCAGGAAGGCCTCGTCGATGGAGTAGATCTCCATGTCGGGACAGAGGCCGGCCAGCACCGCCATGACACGCCGCGAGATGTCGCCGTAGAGGCTGTAATTGGAGGAGAAGACCGCCACCCGGTGGCGCTCCACCAGCTTGCGTGCCTGGAAGAAGGGGATGCCCATGCCGATGCCTAGCGCCTTGGCCTCGTTGGAACGGGCCACCACGCAGCCGTCGTTATTGGAGAGCACGATCAGCGGCCGGCCGGCGAGGGCGGGATTGAACAGCCGCTCGCAGGAGGCGTAGAAGTTGTTGCAGTCCGCCAGGGCGAAGAGGGGCGCGGTCATACCGGATGGATGACGTTGGTGACCACGCCCCAGATGTGCAGCTCGTTGCCGTCCTGGATCTCGATGGGGGCGTAGGCCGGATTCTCCGCCAGCAGCCGGGTGCGGCCGTTGCGCTGGTCGAAGCGCTTCACGGTCAGTTCGCCGTCGAGGGCGGCGATGACGATGCGGCCGGAGACGGGCGTCAGGCTGCGGTCCACCACCAGGATATCGCCGGGGTGGATGCCGGCGTTGAGCATGGAGTCGCCCGAGACCCGCACGAAGAAGGTGGCGGCCGGGTGTTTCACCAGATGCTCGTTCAGATCGAGCGTTCCCTCCAGATAGTCGTCCGCCGGTGATGGGAAGCCGGCCGAGACCTTGCTGCCGTAGAGCGGCAGGGCATGATGGCGCCGTTCGACAAAGCCGTACACGGCCTCCAGCATGCTGACCGGCACCCGGATCGGCCGGGTCGGTTCACCGAATTTGCCCTGGCCCGGCGGCCGACCGGCACCTGCTCGTTTTCCGCCTCGCGGCATGGTCGTCACCCTGCGTGATTTCCGGACTGGTATTTGAGCGATAGATTAGTGTGCATGAAACAGAAGCGCCAGCCCTTTGGGATTTTTGGCCTTTTGAGGAACTTGCAGTTTTGCAAGAACCTCTTTTGTGACATCGGTCAGGCTTTCTGGCGGAGTTCCTTGTCTCTTTCCATTTCCTTTCCGGGGAGGCTGGACTAGCATTATGAATGCTGTCTTGGTGAAACGTAGCGGGAGGTGATTGCCATGTTTTCTTCGTTGTTCTCTTTTTTTCTGAAAGGCAAGGAAGAAGATGAATCCCCCCAGGACAGAGAACATAGGGCGCCCGGTTCCCACATCCCCTATTACCCGGACCTGATCAAGCATTTGACCGCCGAGCACAAGGACCTGCTCGCCCTCTACCAGCGGATCGAAAATGCCAGGGCCGGCGCGGACTACGGCCGTGTCGACGACCTGCTGGAGGAATTTGCCAGCGTACTGCGGGGGCATCTCCTGACCGAGAACGTCAAGCTCTACGTCTATCTCAAGTACGTCCTGAGCAAAGACCCCGAGAATGCCGCCCTCATGCAGCAGATGCGGACCGAGATGATGCATATCGGCAGGAGCGTGGTCGCATTCCTGGACACATACCATAAATGCGCCTGGGACGAGGCCATGCGGCAGCAGTTCGCGGCGGACATGGCCCAGATCGGCGCTGTCCTGGTCAAGCGCATCAATACGGAGGAGGACACCCTCTATCCGCTCTATATGCCGCCCGATGCCTACGCCTGATGCCGGCGCCATCCGATCATCGGGCAACCGGTGTTGGCAGCGTTGAGCGGAAAAGATTTTCCCCTGACCTCCGTGTAGACTACTATTCGCACTTCGCTAATTCTAAAATTCGACCATTCGAGGAACTTGCAAAATGGCCATCCTGACCATTTTGCAAGGCGAAAACGAGAAGTGGTACAGGGATGTACCGTTTACGGACCAAAGGATGGAAAAATGCGATTTTCGTTTTCTTCATTTTCAATGGCTTAGGCCATTGAAAATGGCGGTTCATCCCTGAACCGCAAGAGGTTCTTGCAGTTTTGCAAGAACCTCATTCCTGCACCACTTCTCAACCACAAAGGACGCAAAGAACGCTAAGGAGAACGATCCGTTGCATTTGTCTGCGCTCCACCCTCCTGGCCGTGGGCGAAACCCAGGCAAGCCAATGAGTTTTTTTGTGTTCCTTTGCGTTCTTGGCGGTTAAACGGGGAAACCATGGCCGGTGTTGACCGGCGGAAGTAGTCAAATGAATACGACGCAAAGACCCATCGAAAAGATCTCCCGAAAACTGGCCCTTGGCCTCCTGGCACTGAGTCCGTTCCTGTTCCTGGGGACGCTGGACACTCATGCCAGCCCGGCGGCGAAGCTCGGCGCCTATCCCGGCAAGCCGTCCGCCCAGAAGGGATATGTATCGCCCTGGTCCCTGGTCAGGGAACCCAGTGCCGGACAGACGGAGGTGATCGGCGGGGCAGCCTACGGCTGTATCGCCGGGGCCAGTAACCTGCCGGATACGGGCAAGGGCTACGTCGCCATCCGACGCGAACGCAACCGGCACTATGGCCATCCCGAGACGCTGAAACTGGTCAAGGATATGGGCGCGGCGCTGTCGCAGCGGACCGACCAACTGCTGATGGTGGGCGACATGGCCCAGCCGCGTGGCGGCCGCATGGAATCCATGCACCGCAGCCATCAGAACGGCATGGACGTGGATATCTGGTTCACCCTGGCCCCCTCGCCGAAGGCCGCAAACATCCTGGCCCCCGATGGCAACGATCCGCCGAGCATGCTGGATGACAGTAAGCGGAAACTCAGCTCCCGCTTTGGGGATGATCAGCTCTTCCTCCTGAAGACGGCGGCTCAGCGCCCCAACGTGGATCGTATCTTCGTCAATTTCGCCATCAAGAATGGCCTTTGTCAGAGCATCAAGGGTGATCGCTCCTGGCTGAACAAGGTTCGTCCCTGGTGGGGACATGACGCCCATTTCCATGTGCGCCTCAAGTGTCCAGCCGGTAGTCCCGAATGCAAGCAGCAGCCAACTGTACCCCAAGGAGATGGTTGCAAAAACGAGGTTGTTTCCTGGATGAAGAAGCCCGTGATCATCCTGAAGAAGGATGATCGTCCGGCCCCGCGGCCTCCGCTGGGTCCGGCGCGCTGTGTTGCCCTGCTGAAGAAGGGCACGACCGACGGTGGTGTGCAGACGGCCGCGAAGTAGGCCATTCCCATGTATGTCATAGAAGCCCTGTGTCCGGTTACGGGCACAGGGCGATTCTTTTTTCCGAGAGACCCCCTATGAAAAACAGTCGGCTGATCCCCCTGTCGCCCAAGGCTGCCTGGGAGCTGATGCAGATGGACAAGCGGGCGCTGCTGGTCGATATCCGCTCATCCATGGAATTCCTCTTCGTCGGCCACCCGGTGGGGGCCGTCCATATCCCCTGGATCGACGAACCCGATTGGGAGGTGAATCCCCACTTTGTGGCCGATATCAGAAAGCTGGTCCTGGGCGGGGCGGTCTGCGACGCCGAGGAGGGCTGCGCACCCATCATCCTCATCTGCCGTAGTGGCAAGCGTTCCAAGGAGGCCGGCGAACGCCTGGTCAAGGAGGGTCTGAGCCGGGTCTATCACGTGGACGAGGGTTTCGAGGGGGATCTCAATGACCAGCACCAGCGCAGCACCCTCAACGGCTGGCGCTTCCACGGGTTGCCCTGGGAACAGTGTTGAAAAGGCTTGAGGCTTGAGGGGAAGCTGCGCTTTCCCCTCTTCTTTTTTCATCAGGCCTCAGGTCTAAAGCCTCAAGCCTTCTTCTGATACCATCGCCCCTTTCCCCACCTCAAGAGGTCCCCGGTGAAGCTCAGCGTCCAGGAATTCCGCGATTGGGAACATAAATCCATCACCCTGCTCGGCATGTCGGGGGTGGGCAAGACCCACCTCTCCGCCCTGCTGCGCCGGAAGGGCTGGTTTCACTACTCCGGCGACTACCGCATCGGCACCCGCTATCTGGACGAGCCGATCCTCGACCTGATCAAGCAGCAGGCCATGCAGGTCCCCTTCCTGCGTGACCTGCTGCGCAACGACTGGATCTACATCCGCAACAACATCAAGGTGGACGACCTGGGGTCGGTGCTCTCCTTTGTCGGCAAGCTGGGCAATCCCGAGCGGGGCGGCGTGCCCCTGGACGAGTTCGTCAGCCGCCAGGCGGCCTACCGCGAGGCGGAGATCGCCGCCATGCGCGATGTGCCCGAGTTCATCCGCAAGGCGCGGGAGATCTACGGCTATCCCCATTTCGTCAACGACGTGGGCGGTTCCCTCTGCGAACTGGAGGAGCCGGGCGTGATCGACCTCTTGGTCAAGCACAGCCTGATCCTCTACATCCAGGTCACCAACGCCGCCGAGGAGCAGAAGCTCATCGAGCGCGCCCAGAGCGACCCCAAGCCCCTCTACTACCGGCCGGAGTTCCTGCGCGAGCAGTTGGCGGTCTATCTGCAAGAGAAGGGGCTGGGCTTCGCGGCGGAGATCGAGCCCAACGACTTCACCCGCTGGGTCTTCCCGCGCCTCTTCCACAGCCGCATCCCGCGCTACGAGGCCATCGCCCGCCCCCACGGCTATACGGTGACCTCGGAGGAGGTGACCCAGGTGCGCGACGAGGCCGACTTCATGGCGCTGATGGAAACGGCCATCGCCCGTAACGCCGCCTGAGCGCCCGCGAGCCATGCCCATCGTTGCCCATAACCCCCTGCCCAGCTATGCCCGTCTCCGCGAGGAGGGGGTCACGGTGCTGGCCGGTGACAAGGCGGCCCAGCAGGACATCCGCGAACTCCATATCGGCCTGCTCAACATGATGCCGGACGCGGCCCTGGAGGCGACGGAGCGGCAATTTTTCCGCCTGGTGGGGGAAAGCAACGCCATCGCCCAGTTCTACCTCCACCCCTTCACCCTGGACGAGCTGCCGCGGGGCGACAAGGCCCGCGCCCACATCGCCCGTTACTACGAATCCTTCGACGCCATCCGGGCGAAGGGGCTGGACGCCCTGATCATCACCGGCGCCAACCTGATCGGCCCCAATCTGGCCGATCAGCCCTTCTGGCGGCCCCTGATCCGGGTGATCGACTGGGCCTACGAGAGCGTCACCTCGACCCTCTGCTCTTGTCTCGCCACCCACGCGGTCTTGCAGTTCCGCTACGGACAGACCCGCGCGCGGCAGCCGGAGAAGATCTGGGGGGTCTTCTCCCACCGGGTGGTGGACAAGTCCCACCCCCTGGTGAGCGATGTCAACACCCGCTTCGATGTCCCCCACTCCCGCTGGAACGACATCAGCCGCGCCCAGTTCGAGGCGGCGGGCCTGAAGGTGCTGGCCGAGAGCGAAGCGGTGGGGGTCCATCTGGCCACCAGCGAGGACGGCCTGCGTTTCGTCTTCCTCCAGGGCCACCCCGAATACGATACCGTTTCCCTGCTCAAGGAGTTCAAACGCGAACTGGGCCACTGGGCCGAGGGCGCGCGGGACTACCCGCCCTTTCCCGAGAACTACCTGCAACAGCGGGAGAAGGCCCTGTTCAACGAATACCGCCTGCGGCTCATCGAGGCGCAGGAACAGGGGGGCGATCCGCCCGAATTTCCCGAGGAGCTGGCCGCAGGGCGCCTGGACAACACTTGGCACGACACCGGCGAGGCCCTGGTCGGCAACTGGATGGGCTGCGTCTATCAGGTCACCAACAGCGACCGCCGCCTTCCCTTCATGGCAGGTGTCGACCCCAGGAACCCTTTGGGGCGGAGGGTAAAATCCGAGGGGTAATCCCCCTGGGTTTTCCAATCGCTGCTATAGTCGTTCTGTCCTGAAACGGAGGAAGAATGATGAAAAAGCTGTTCCTGGCCCTGCTGGCCCTTGTCGTACTGGCCGTCGGCGGCGGTCTCTTCTATCTCTATTCCAACATCAACAACCTGATCGTCGAGGCGGTGGAGACCTATGCCCCGCCCATCACCAAGACCAGCGTCACGCTGGACTCCTCCAGCGTCTCCTTCCTCTCCGGCGAGGGGAGCCTGAGCGGCCTGCGGATCGGCAATCCCGAGGGCTATAAGTCCGGCGAGCTGTTCAAGCTCAACAAGATTGAGGTCGCGATCGACCTGGAGACCATCACCCAGGATGTCATCGTCATCAGGCGCATCGACATCATCACCCCCGAACTGACCTATGAAAAGGGCGGTCCGGCGGGCTCCAACGTCGAACAACTGGTCAGGAACATCAAGTCCTTCACCGCCGCCAAGGGGAAGGAGGCGCCGCCAGCCGCCGCCGCGACCGCCGAAAAGGGTGTCGGCCAAGGCCAGGCGAAGGCTGTCGAAAAGAAGGTCATCATCGACCTGGTGAGCATCCGCGACGGCAAGGTCAACGCCTCCCTGCCGATGGTCGATCAATGGGTCCAGGCGGGCCTGCCCGAGATCAGCATCCGCAATATCGGCCGGAACGCCGGTGGCGTCACCCCCGAAGAGGCCATGAAGATCGTCATGAGCAACGTCCTGATCCTGGCCAACAAGGCCGTCGCCATTCCCCTGGACGAATTGAAGGGCAGGGTGGTGGACCAGGTCCAGGAGGAACTGGGCAAGAAGGTGCCGGGCCTGAGTGATTCCCTCAAGGGCGATGTGGGCAAGAAGCTCAAGGGGCTCTTTTGAGGAGATAGGGCGTGCTGGTTGCGGGTGGATGCGCACCGCACCTGCTCCATAAGGAACTGTCCGAAGAGGTTCTTGCAAAATGAATTACGGTGACACTTTACTAAATACACTTAATTACTAATTAAGTGTATTTAGTAAAGTGTCACCGTAATTCGTAATTCCGCGAAAATAGGCGGTTTTGCTCAATCAGATCGACCAAATCTGACCTAAATCTGAGCGCGATATTGTCCAACTTATTTCCGGACAGCTCCTAAGAGGTATCTTATAAGTAATTTATATCCATCGATAAATTGACTCGGGTGTGGGACACTGTCGTCGCGCAGCAGAATCCCTGCCCCCTGTGTTGATTGCAGGAAATTTACTCCCCAACCCGGAGGGGGCAAATGAGCGCTTCGCGACTTTCACGGTAACCAACCAAAGAGAGGAGAGTCCATCGTGAGAACCAATGCCCCCACATTCGCCCTCTGGCTCATCGCTGTCATCCTTGGCGCCCTGGGTATCCTCAGCGCCCTGGTCCCTATCGCCGGTGTATCGATCTACGCCTTCTGGCTGGTCGTCATCGGTTTTGTCATCCTGGCCATCAGCACCGTCGTGAAAGGGCTCTGATCGGGGTCACCGATCAGAACCCGCCACCGCCAACCCACCATCGAGGGAGAATCCATGCAAACCTATGCCCCCAAATACGTCATCTGGCTGATTGCCGTAATCCTCGGCGTACTGGGGATCGTCGCTGCCTTCGTTGCGATCCCCCTGGTCTCCGCCTATAAGTTCGCCCTGGTCGTCATCGCCTTCCTGTTGCTTGCCATCACCACGGTGCTGAAGTAACCCCACCCGCCGCGCCGGTCCTGGCCTGCGCGGCAATCCTTCACCTGATTGGCAGGATACTTCTCAGGAATTGGGATGACTTGAGAGGCACTTGCAAAATGGCCTTCCTGGCCATTTTGCAAGACGAAAACGAAAAATGTGATTTTTCGTTTTCTTCATTTTCAATGGCTTAGGCCATTGAAAATGGCGGTTCATCCCTGAACCGCAAGAGGTTCTTGCAGTTTT
>JAHJDE010000038.1 GCA_018812525.1 Gammaproteobacteria bacterium | reverse complement strand
GCCTCGCTAGATGTCCTTCGCGGTAGGGAGCTGTCCGGGAATAACTTGTACATCTCGATCTCTTTTCGCGGCAGAGCCGCTCCCACGGCGGTGGGAGCGGCTCTGCCGCGAAAATAGGCGGTTTTGCTCAATCAGATCGACCAAATCTGACCTAAATCTGAGCGCGATATTGTCCAACTTATTCCCGGACAGCTCCTAAACAAGGAAATCAGGATAATCCTCCACGAAATCCCGCCGCCCAATACCAAGCAGCCAAAGGGCCAGAAAATAGCCCCCCGCCCCCGCACCGATGACCCCCATGAGACGCCAGACCCTGTCCCAGCGGGTCATTTCTAGCCAGTCTCCGGCGCTACTGGTGCCAAACCCGAGGATTAGCGCCATGAGCAGGCAGGCAGCCAGGACACGGAGAAGCCTTGTTCGCCAGCCGGGCAGCGGCTGGTAGATCCCATCGCGCAGCAGACCCGCATAGAGCAGCCAGGCGTTCAGGGAGGCCGACAGCGTGGTCGCCAGGGCCAGGCCCGCATGGGCCAGGGGGAGCATCAGGGCGATGTTGAGGATGATGTTGACGAGCAGGACACGGACCGCGATCCGGACCGGGGTCCGGGTATCCTGCCGGGCATAGTAGGCAGGCGCCAGGACCTTGATCAGGATGAAGCCGACCAGCCCCAACGCATAGGCCATCAGGCCCCGGGCCGCCATGGTCACATCCTGGGCATCGAAGGCCGCCGATTGAAACAGGGTCGCCATGATGGGTTCCGCCAGGACCAATAGTCCGATCCCGGAGGGGACCCCCAGCAGCAGGACCAGACGCAGCCCCCAGTCGAGGGTGCGGGAGAACCCCTCTGTGGAGGACGCCGCCTGACGATGAGCGAGATTGGGCAGGATCACCGCGCCCAGGGCCACCCCCAGCAGACCCAGCGGGAACTCCATCAGCCGGTCGGCGTAGTAGAGCCAGGAGATGGAGCCATTCGGAAGAAATGAGGCGAGCAGGGTGTTGAGCAGCAGGTTGACCTGAACGACCGAGACCCCGAGCAGGGCAGGCAGCATGAGATGGAGTACCCGCCGGACGCCGGGATCGCGGAAAGCAGGCTTGGGCCGGGGCAGGAGCCCCAGCCGGTTCAGGAAAGGGAGTTGCAGTGTCAACTGAGCAACCCCGGCGATCAGGACACCCCAGGCCAGTGCGACGATCGGCTCGGCCAGGCGCGGCGCCAGCCAGAAGGCGCAGCCGATGATCGAAAGATTGAGCAGGACCGGGGTGAAGGCGGGAATCCCGAAGCGGTTATAGACATTGAGGATGCCCCCGGCGAAGGCGGTCAGTGAGATAAACAGCAGATAGGGAAAGGTCAGGCGCAGGGATTCCACCGCCAGGGCCATCCGACCCTCCTCCCCGCTGAAGCCGGGGGCGAAGATCAGGATGAAGATCGGCGCCCCGATCACGCCCACCAGGGTCAGAAGCAACAGGATGACCCCCAGGGTCCCGGCCAGGTTGTCGACCAGGGCCTTCAACTCCTCAAAGCCACGCCGCACCCTGTATTCCATCAGTACCGGCACGAAGGCCGAGGCGAAGGCCCCTTCGGCGAAGAGGCGTCGGAAGAAATTGGGGATCTTGAAGGCGACCAGAAAGGCGTCGGTCTTGCCGTCGGCCCCAAAGAGCTGGGCCATGATCAGGTCACGGACGAAACCGAGCAGGCGCGAGATCAGGGTGTTGCCGCTGACCTTGGCGAGGGAGGGGATGAGGGACAAGGAGCGGCCTCCAGCGTTCAATTACAAGACATTCAGCGGGTAAGGAGGGGCAGCAATCCTGGCGCTCATGGCGCCTTTCCGCGATCAATTATGCATTGCGCCTTCAAAAATGACCGCTCATAAACTAGGATGGGGTGCTCGGCATTATCCTCGCAACTTGATAAGGAAGGGTAGCAATGCGGTTCTTATTGCTGGCACTCTGTGTTTTTTTGACCTCTGAAGGCTTCGCGGCGGGCTCGTCCGCCACCTCCGCACCCCGGCTCCAATCCCGGTACGCCCTGGTATTGGACGAGGATGGAAAGGAGTTGGTAAGCAAAAACCCGGACAGCGTCACCTCCATCGCCTCCGTCACCAAGGTAATGACCGCCATGGTGGCATTGGACGCCAAACCCGATTTGGATGAGATACTCACGATCACCGGCGAGGACAAGGACACCCTCAAACACTCCTTTTCCCGCATGCCGATCGGCTCCCAACTGTCGCGCAGGGTCATGTTGAAACTGGCCCTCTCTTCCTCGGAGAACCGCGCCGCCCACGCACTCTCCCGTTACTACCCCGGCGGTGAACAGGCCTTCATCCAGGCCATGAACCAGAAAGCGGCAGCCCTGGGGATGACCCACAGCCGCTTCCGCGACCCGACCGGCCTCAACCCCGGCAATATTTCCTGCGCACGGGATCTGGCCATAATGGTTCAGGCGGCCATGCAATATCCCCTCATCCGCGAGGCGAGTACGACGAAACAGATGCAAGTGCGCCCCATGGCCAAGCGCAAACCCATGCAGTACAAGGTCACTAACCGCTTCCTGCGCAACAACAGCCCCAACTGGACCATCTATCTCTCCAAGACCGGCTACACCGAGGAGGCGGGGCGCTGCCTGGTGATGCAGGCCAAGACAGCGGGCAGGACAATGACCATCGTGCTGCTCGACGCCTCCGGCAAGCTGACCCCTTACGGGGATTCCGACCGCATCCGCAAATGGCTGACAAAGTCCAGCCGCCGCGTCGCCTCAGCCCATTGATTTGGATTCCGGGGACAGTATCCCTGTCATGCAGCAAGAAAAGGGTACGCTAACGATCATGACGACCTCCCCCAAGGTTCCAAAAGCCATGCAGGACAAGTTCGAGGCCATCGTCAGTCTGACAGATGCCTTCTGCGCACAGAGGCTGAACGAGAGCTACCGCACCCTGATTCACTCCGCCCTGGCCGCGCTCAGCCGCAAGCGCCCATCCCCCTTGCTCAGGGGCAAGGAAAATACCTGGGCGGCGGGCGTGGTGCACGCCATCGGCAGCGCGAATTTCCTGTTTGACTCCAGCCAGACGCCTCATTGCAAGGCGCCGGCCATCTATGAGTTCTTCGGAGTGGCGGCCGGCACAGGCCAGAGCAAATCTAAGGAAATCAGGGAATTGCTCAATATCCATTTCGGTGCCTGGCAATGGCAAGTGCCCGAACGGATCGCTAACAATTCCCTCGTCTGGATGGTCCAGGTGAACGGCTTCATCGTGGATATCCGGCAAATGCCCCGCTCCGCTCAGGAACAGGCTTACCGGATGGGCATGATTCCGTTTGTGCCCGACGCTACGGATTGACATCCGAGGAAACCCTGGAAAATGGGGCCAGACTCGATTTTCTCGTTCTATGGCCCCTTTCACGCGGGAGTTGTGTAGAAAACACAGGGTCAAGTCTAACATTCCAACATTTGTTGGAATGTTAGACTTGACCCTGCACTTCACTCATGGGAGAGACCCCAATGGGCGCATTACCTGAATCGAACTACATCTCACCCGAAGACTACCTGCTTTGGGAGAACGATCAGCCAGAAGGCATCAAGCACGAATACGTCGATGGGCGGATTTACGCCATGACGGGGGCAAGCCGGGCGCATAACCGAGCTGCGGGGGTTTTGTTTGCCCGCCTGTTCAATCATCTGGAAGGCAGCAAGTGCCAGGTCTTCCAGTCCGACATGAAGGTGGGCATCCAGACCCTGGGAAGCGGTCGCTACTACTACCCGGATGTCCAGGTGACCTGCGAGGAGGAGACGGCCTCCCACGTCAATACCGCCCCCTGCCTGATCATCGAGGTGCTGTCGGATAGCACCTCGAAGCGGGACCGCACCGAGAAGCTGACGGGCTATCGGCTGATCCCCGAATTGCAGGAGTACCTGCTCTGTTCCCAGGATTCGCCGCACATGGAGATCTACCGCAAGCGGGCGGACTGGGCGCCGGAGGTCTTCAGCGCAGGCCAGACCCTGAGGCTGGAGTCGGTGGGCCTGGATATATCCGTAGACGATATCTACGGTTTTCTGGCCTGATCCCACTCGATCCGGGGCCTGATTTACCGATTTTCGGTGTACAATCGCGTCCCCAATGAACAGAACGCGCGTCAAGACATGCGGCATCACCCGGCCGGGCGATGCCTTGGTGGCCGTCGAGGCCGGGGCCGATGCCATCGGGCTGGTCTTCTATCCCCCCAGCCCCCGTTGTGTCTCCATCGAGCAGGCGGAGTCGATCGTCAGCCGGTTGCCGCCCTTCGTCTCGGTGGTGGGGCTCTTCGTCAACGCCGAGCGGGGGGAGATCGAGGCGGCGCTGAAGCGGGTCTCCCTGGACCTGATCCAGTTCCACGGCAACGAGTGCCCCGATTATTGCGCCGGATTCGGCCGGCCCTATATCAAGGCGATTCGTGTGAAAGAAGATACGGATCTCCGGTCTGAACGGGCGCGATACCGCCAGGCGCGCGCCCTGCTGCTGGATACCTATCGGCCCGGCGTCCCCGGCGGCACGGGGGAGCGTTTCGATTGGTCACTGATCCCGCCGGCCCTGGCCGGCGAGGTCGTTTTGGCGGGGGGGCTCGATGCCGGGAATATCGAGACGGCCATCCGCCAGGTGCGCCCCTATGCCGTCGATGTGAGCGGCGGCCTGGAGGCGGCGAAAGGCATCAAAGACCCGGAGAAGATCCGGGCATTCATGAGAGGAGTCCGTCGGGCGGATGAAGACTGAAAAGATAATCGGCCGCTATCCCGATGCACGGGGCCATTTCGGCCCCTACGGCGGGATGTTCGTGTCCGAGACCCTGATGGCGCCGCTGGAAGAGCTGCGCCGGGCCTACGAGCGCTATATCCAGGACCCGGCGTTCCAGCGGGAGCTGGACCTGGACCTGCAACACTACGTGGGCCGTCCCTCGCCCATCTACCATGCCGAGCGCTGGAGCCGCGAGCTGGGCGGGGCCCAGATCTACCTCAAGCGCGAGGACCTGAATCACACCGGCGCCCATAAGGTCAACAACACCATCGGCCAGGCCCTGCTGGCCAAGCGCATGGGCAAGACCCGCATCATCGCCGAGACCGGGGCCGGCCAGCACGGGGTGGCCACCGCCACCGTCGCCGCCCGTCTGGGGCTGGAGTGCGTGGTCTACATGGGCGAGGTGGACGTGGCGCGCCAAGAGGCCAACGTCTACCGCATGAAGCTCCTCGGGGCACGGGTGGTGCCGGTCTCCTCCGGCTCCAGGACGCTGAAGGATGCCCTGAACGAGGCCATGCGCGACTGGGTGACCCACGTCGATAACACCTTCTATATCATCGGCACCGTGGCGGGGCCGCACCCCTATCCGGCCATGGTACGGGACTTTCAGTCCATCATCGGCCGCGAGGCGCGGGAGCAGATCCAGGCCCAGGCCGGCCGGCTGCCCGATGCCCTGATCGCCTGCGTGGGCGGCGGCTCCAACGCCATCGGCCTCTTCTATCCCTTCCTGGACGATGCCGAGGTGGCCCTCTACGGCGTCGAGGCGGCGGGGGAGGGCATCGAGACCGGCCATCACGCCGCGACCCTCTGCGCCGGGCGGCCGGGCGTGCTGCACGGCAACCGCACCTATCTGATCGAGGACGACAACGGCCAGATCATCGAGACCCACTCCATCTCTGCCGGGCTCGACTACCCCGGTGTCGGTCCGGAACACGCCTGGCTCAAGGACAGCGGCCGCGCTACTTACGTTCCCATCACCGACGTGGAGGCCCTGGGGGCCTTCCATGCCCTGACCCGCATCGAGGGGATCATCCCCGCCCTGGAGTCGAGCCATGCCCTGGCCTACGCCGCCAAGCTGGCACCGACCCTCTCCAAGGACAAGATCCTGCTGGTCAACCTCTCCGGCCGGGGGGACAAGGACATGCACACCGTGGCCGCGCGGGAGGGGATCAAGCTATGAGCCGCATCCAGAAGCGTTTCGAAGAATTGGCGGGGAAGGGACGCACCGCCCTGATCCCCTACATCACCGCCGGCGATCCCCATCCCGATCTCACGGTGGGGCTGATGCATACCCTGGTCGAGGCCGGGGCCGATATCCTGGAGCTGGGCGTGCCCTTCTCCGACCCCATGGCCGACGGCCCGGTGATCCAGAAGGCCGCCGAGCGCGCCCTGGTCCATGGCGTCAGCCTGCGCGACGTGCTGACCCTGGTCCATGCTTTCCGCCAAAAGGACGGCGACACCCCGGTGGTGCTCATGGGCTATCTGAACCCTGTGGAGGTCATGGGTTACGCGGCCTTCGCCGCCGCGGCCGCGACGGCGGGTGTCGATGGCGTCCTGACCGTGGACATGCCGCCGGAGGAGTCCGAGGAACTGGTGGCCGCCCTGAAGTCCCAGGGGATCGACCCCATCTATCTGCTGGCGCCGAACAGCGATGCAGGACGCATCGAGCGTATCTGCAACCTGGCCTCTGGCTTTGTGTACTATGTCTCCATCAAGGGCGTGACCGGCGCGGCCCATTTCGATATCGAGCCGGTGCGGGCCAAGCTGGCCGAGATCAAGGCCCAGACGGCCCTGCCGGTGGGCGTGGGCTTCGGCATCAAGGACGCCGAGACCGCCGCCGCCGTGGCCGGGGTCGCCGATGCCGTGGTCGTGGGTAGCGCCATCGTTTCCCGCATCGCCGCCCTGGCGGACGATCCGGTGGCACTGACCGGGGAACTCCGCGCCTTCACCGCCTCCCTGCGGACGGCGATGGATCAAGAGCGGCTTGAGACTTGAGTAACACTCTTGTAGGTTGGGTTAGGCGGTATTTCCGCCGTAACCCAACAGGCTTACCGGCCCCTGTTGGGTTACGGCGCGCACCCGACTTACCGGAATCCGTATCGCCTTTGGATTTGCGCGCCTAACCCAACCTACAGCTAAACAACAGATCGAGAACGATATGAGCTGGTTTGAAATATTGATGCCGAGCCGGATTCGCACAGACGGCGCGGTGAAGAAGGGGGTCCCCGAGGGCCTCTGGACCAAGTGCCCCAAGTGCGAGGCGATCCTTTATCGCGCTGAAATGGAGCGCAACCTGGATGTCTGCCCCAAGTGCGGCCATCACAACCGCATCACGGCCCGGCGGCGCCTCGACATCTTTCTTGACCCCGAGCCTCGCGTGGAGATCGGCCTGGGGCTGGAGCCAGCGGACCCCCTCAAATTTCGCGACAGCCAGAAATACCGCGACCGCATCACCCAAGCCCAAAAGAAGACCAGCGAAAAGGACGCCATGGTGGTCATGGCCGGTCAGGTGAAGGGGGTGCCGGCGGTTGTCGCCGCCTTTGAATTCTCCTTCATGGGGGGCTCCATGGGCTCCGTGGTGGGCGAGCGCTTCGTGCGCGGCATCAATCATGCCCTCGATCACGGCATGCCGATGATTTGTTTCTCCGCCTCCGGCGGCGCCCGCATGCAGGAGTCCCTCTTCTCCCTGATGCAGATGGCCAAGACCAGTGCCGCGCTGGGCAAGCTACGCCAACACGGTCTGCCCTTCATCTCGGTGATGACCGACCCGACCATGGGCGGCGTCTCCGCCAGCCTGGCCATGCTGGGCGATGTCAACGTGGCCGAGCCCGATGCCCTCATCGGCTTCGCCGGTCCCCGTGTCATCGAACAGACCGTGCGTGAGAAGCTGCCGGAGGGATTCCAGCGCAGCGAGTTCCTGCTGGATCACGGTGCCATCGATATGATCCTCGACCGCCGGGTGATGCGTGATCGCCTGGCCAATCTGCTGGCCATGATGGCCAAGCGGGCACACCCCTGAGCAAACCCCATCCCAACGATCATGGGATGAGGCGTCCCTCCCAGAATGATGAACAAGTCGCCTCATCCCTTGATCGTTCCCTCTCCCCAACCCTCTCCCAGAGGGAGAGGGAGCAAACGATCGCTTGCAGCGAGTTTTTCCACGGCCAAACCCTGACGGAGTGGTTGGCCCGGCTTGAGCGGTTGCATCCAACAGCCATAGAGCTGGGGTTGGAGCGGGTAGGGGACGTATGGCGCCGGCTCCATCCGGGGCCAGTGCCCTTCAAGGTCATTACCGTTGGCGGCACCAACGGCAAGGGCTCCAGCGTGGCCTTGCTGGAGGCCATCTACCGGGCCGCCGGTTATCGCACCGGCTGCTATACCTCGCCCCATATGGAGCGGTTCAATGAACGGATCCGCCTCGATGGCCAGGAGGCGCAGGACGATCTTATTGTCGGTGCCCTGGAAGCGGTCGAGGGGCAGAGAGGTGGCATCTCTCTCACCTATTTTGAATTCACCACGCTGGCCGCATTCCATCTCTTTTCCCAACACAGGCTTGATGTGGCAATCCTGGAGGTGGGCCTGGGCGGACGCCTGGACGCGGTGAATATTCTCGATGCCGATGTCTCCCTCATTACCTCCATCGCCTTCGATCACATGGAGTGGCTGGGCCACGACCTGGACCAGATCGCCCGCGAGAAGGCGGGGATCATGCGTCCCGGCCGTCCCTGCGTCTTCAACGGCGACCGGCCGGTGCAGGGGTTGCTGGACGCAGCCGGGGAGACCGGCGCCCGCTTGCTGCTGCGCGGACGCGACTATTTCTGGGAGCCGGAGGAACAGGGCTGGTCCTGGCGCACGGGTAGGAGCGAACCTGTTCGCGAACAGGTTCGCTCCTACCGCGAGTACCCCGGCCTGCCCATCCCCCGCCTGCGGGGACAGCATCAGTTGCACAACGCCGCCGCCGTGCTGGCGGTGGTCGAGTCCCTGCGCCTGGATCTGCCGGTGAGCCGGGATCAGGTGCGCCAGGGGCTGCAAGAGGCCTTCCTGCCGGGCCGCTTCCAGGTGATCCCCGGTGATATTCCCCTTGTGCTTGACGTGGCCCATAACCCCGAAGCGGCCGGGGTCTTCGCCGCCACCCTGGCCGAGATGCCTTGCGAGGGACGGACCATCGCCGTCTTCGGCATCCTCGGGGACAAGGATGCCGCGGGTGTCATTGCCCCCCTGCTGGATCGGGTCGATCACTGGTGTGTCGCAGCACCGGATACGGAGCGGGCACTTCCGGTCGATGCCTTGGTCGAAGCACTGGAGAGCGCCGGAGCAGGGTCGGTTTCGCGTCATGGGGGCCTTGCGGGGGCCTATGGACATGCCCTGGAGATGGCGGCGAAAGGCGACAGAATCCTCGTTTTTGGGTCCTTTTATACCGTTTCGGCGGTTTCTCGGCTGATATAGAATAGCCGGATCAAGACCGGAGAGGGGAATGGACGAACAGTTAAAAAAACGACTTGTCGGGGCGGCCGTATTGGCATCCTTGATGGTCATCTTTCTCCCCATGCTGCTGGAGACCCAGTCTCCCCTGGAAAGGGACTTTGCCCATAAAGTCGTGCCGGATAGCCCTTACGCGGGCAAGGATTTTGACGCCAAGGTACTGCCCCTGCCGAGCGAGGCGCCAGCGCCGAAGGATGCTGTGCCGCCGCCTTCCGCACCGGCCAGCCCCAATGCGATCGACAATGCCTTTAACGCCCCCATCGTCAAGGATCTCCCCGTCGCGCCGCCACCCCCGGCCTCTGCCCCTGTGGACCAGGGCGCTCAGCCCGCTCCTTCCCCGGCCCAGGCGCAGCCCGGCAAGGTGGAGCAGGAGCCGGTTGATGCGAAGGAGGCGGCCAGGGTCGATAGCCCCAGCCCTGACGGGCTCAGTGCCTGGGCCATCCAGGTGGCCAGCTTCCCCGACCGGGAAAAGGCGGATACCCTGGTGCAGGAACTCCGTGGCATGAAATACTCCGCCTTTTCCGTGGAGGCCGTTGTCGCCGGCCGTACCTGGCATAGGGTCAGGATTGGTCCCGTGACCGATAAGGTGCGCGCGGAAAAGATCCTGGCGCTGGTGCGCGAGGATATGGCCGGAAAGGGGTTGGCGCCCCGTATCGTCAGATTTCCCTGAAGAGGTTCTTGCAATACTGCAAGAACCTCTTGCGGTTCAGGGATGAACCGCCATTTTCAATGGCCCAAGCCATTGAAAATGAAGAAAACGAAAAATCGTATTTTTCGTTTTCGCCTTGCAAAATGGCCAGGATGGCCATTTTGCAAGTTCCTCTGAAGATGTCCCTATTTTTCGGTAAACCCCAGTCACCCATGACCCGAATATCCCTGTCACTGATGAATATGCCTCGCCCGGCAGTAGTCACGCTGTCTGTACTCTCTCTGCTGGCCTGTCTTGGTGCCATAGCCCCGGCGGTGGCCGACCAGTCCCAGGGTGTCTGGGAGTGCCGCTCGGGGGAGAGCGGGGGCTGGGACTGTAGTTGGAGTGGCCCCGGCCAGCCGCCGCAACCGGTGGAACATGTCAATAATCAGAGGCCGGCGGGCGAGCAGACCTCCGCCACTGTCCCGGCCGGGGGCGAAGGGACAGCAACCCCCGCAGGGGACGCGGCCCAGGCGGATGGCCAGCAATCCGAGGCAAGCGCCGGCAGAAAGGGTCCCGCCATTACCCCCATCGATGAGCCAGGCGCGATGGAGCCGGAGAAAATCGGTTCCGAGGCGCCAGGCGTACAGAAAGACAATGCCCCGGATGATGTGGCGGCCAGGGTGGAGGCGGCCGCCACGCCGCCCGAGGGGGCGGATAAGGCCGAGGCCCAACAGGAACAGCGGCCTTCCCGTGTCGGCAGGTTCAGGAACTGGCTGGGATTCGGTGGCGAGAAGAAGGCCGAGCCGGACAGGGTCCAGGAACAGCCGGCGGCGGGCGTCGACAAGGCATCGTCCGGCGAGGTGGCATCCAGCCCCCCGACCGAGGCCACCTCGGAGTCAGCCAAGCCGCAAGCCGCCGCCAAGGAGATCGCGCCGGATATCGGGGTGATGGACGATCCCCCCATGGGGGTCGATCAACCGGCTCAGGCATCGGCTACGACCGCGGCGGAAAGCGGTGAGAAGAAATCCCCCTCCATCCTCGGCAGGATGGGGGGCTGGCTGGGCCTGGGCGGCAAGAAGGCGCCCGAGCCGGTTACGGACCTAAGGATGGAAAAGACCGAACAGCGGGATGAGCCGGGCAAGGTCATATCGGATATCGGCATCAAGGCCGATAACAAGCGGTAGCTTCGTCCCCTTACTTTGAGGAACTTGCAAAATGGTCAGGAAGGCCATTTTGCAAGTTCCTCTCGGGATATCCCATTGTTTCCTCTGCGTCTTTGCGCCTTTACGTGAAATGGATCGAGGAATTCAGGATAATCCCCCCTTCGCCAACCCATCATCCCGCAAGGGGGCATCATGACACTGACCTGGCCTGACTATGTCATCATCGGGATCATCCTTGTTTCGACCCTGATCAGCCTCGTCAGGGGATTCGTCCGGGAGGCCCTATCGCTCGCCTTCTGGGTGATCGCCTTCTGGATCGCCCAGATGTTCTTCCGCGAATTCTCCGAGCATCTGACTCAGTGGATCAAGGTCCCTTCCCTGCGCATGGGAGCGGCCTTTGCCATCATCTTCCTTGTGGTGCTGATCCTGGGGGGGCTCCTGACCTTTCTCATCGCCCAACTCATCGACGCCACCGGCCTCAGCGGCACCGACCGGGTCATCGGCATGTTGTTCGGTTCCGCGCGCGGTGTGCTGCTGGTCGCGGCGCTCATCATGCTGGCGGGTCTGACGCCATTTCCCAACGATCCCTGGTGGCACGAGTCAAGGCTGATCGGCGAATTCAATGGTGTCGCCGAGTGGCTGCGGAGCTTGCTCCCCGACGACCTTGCCCAGCGGGTGCAATTCGGCGCCGAGCCGCCGGCACCCACTATCGGCAATCAGAAACCTGCGGGAGGCTAGGCTGATATGTGCGGCATTGTTGGTATGCTGGGACGTTCCCCCGTCAATCAGTCTCTCTACGACGCCCTGCTGGTGTTGCAGCATCGGGGTCAGGATGCCGCCGGTATCGTGACCTGCGAGGGTAATCGGCTGCACCTGCGCAAAGACAACGGCCTGGCGCGCGATGTCTTCAATACTCACCACATGCTCGACCTGCGGGGCAACATGGGTATAGGCCATGTGCGTTACCCGACCGCCGGTTGTTCCTCCTCGGCCGAGGCCCAGCCTTTTTACGTCAATTCCCCGTTCGGCATCACCCTGGCCCACAATGGCAACCTGACCAACGCCGAGCAGTTGAAGGAAGACCTCTTCCGGGAGGACCTTCGCCACATCAATACCGACTCCGATTCCGAGATCCTGCTCAATGTCTTCGCCCATGAACTCCAGCAGCGGGCCAAGCTGAGCGTGGATGAGAACGACATCTTTGACGCCATGCGCGGGGTCTACCGTCGCTGCCGCGGTGGCTTTGCTGCGGTGGCCATGATTCCCGGCCACGGCGTACTGGGTTTCCGCGACCCCCACGGCATCAGGCCGATCGTCTTCGGCCGGCGGGAAAGTGACCAGGGGACCGAGTACATGATCGCCTCCGAGAGCGTGGCCCTGAATACCCTCGGCTTCGAACTGGTCCGGGACATCCTCCCCGGCGAGGTCGTTTACATCGACCGGGATGGCCGCTTGCACAGCCGCGTCTGCGCCGAGGAGACAGTGCGCTCGCCCTGTCTCTTCGAGTTTGTCTATTTCGCTCGGCCCGACTCCATCATTGATGAGATTTTCGTGCATAAGGCCCGTTCGCGAATGGGCAAGAAGCTGGCGCTCAAGATCGAGCGGGAGTGGGGCAAGCACGACATCGACGTGGTCATCCCCATCCCCGACACCAGCCGCACCGCTGCCCTGACCCTGGCCAATACCCTGGGCATCCGTTACACGGAAGGCTTCATCAAGAATCGGTACATTGGTCGCACCTTCATCATGCCGGGGCAGAAGGTGCGCAAAAAATCGGTGCGGCAGAAGCTTAATGCCATCGGCATGGAGTTCAAGGGCAAGAACGTCCTGCTGGTGGATGATTCCATCGTGCGCGGCACCACCTCCCAGCAGATCGTGCAGATGGCGCGTGATGCCGGCGCCCGTAAGGTCTTCTTCGCCTCGGCGGCGCCTCCGGTCCGTTTCCCCAATGTCTACGGCATCGACATGCCGGCTGCGACCGAACTGGTGGCCTATGGCCGCACCGATGAAGAGGTCTGCCGGATCATCGGTGCCGACCGGATGATCTATCAGGATCTGGACGACCTGATCCAGGCCTGCCAGAAAAAGGGAAAGACCCGGGTCGACCGTTTCGATTGCTCGGTATTCAACGGGGATTATGTCACCGGCGATGTGACCGCCGACTATCTGGGCATCCTGGAGGCGAACCGCAACGACGGCGCCAAGACGGCCCGCGAGAACAGCTCTGCGACGGTGATCGGTCTTTATAATCAAGGTTGAGTAATGCGGAGTGCGTTCTGAACCGCTGTAGGGGCGGGGTTCAAATGTACGGGCGGGGTTCAAACCCGCCCCTGCTTCGCACCGCGCGCTGTATTTTCACGGAAACAACAGGAGCAAGCCATGACCGACGAAATGCTGGACTGGGGCGTCTCCACCCGCGCCATCCGGGTGGGCCAGCACAGGACCGGGGAGGGGGAGCACAGCGAGGCGATCTTTCCCACCTCCAGCTACGTCTTCGCCAACGCGGCGGAGGCGGCGGCCCGCTTCGCCGGTACAATGCCCGGCAACATCTACTCCCGCTTCACCAATCCCACCGTGCGCGCCTTCGAAGAGCGCCTGGCGGCCATGGAAGGCGGCGACTCCTGCGTGGCCACGGCCTCCGGCATGTCCGCCATCCTTTCGATGTGCATGGGCCTGCTGAAGTCGGGTGACCACATCCTTGCCTCGCGCAGCATCTTCGGCACCACGGTCATTCTATTCACCAAATACATGGCCCGTTTCGGGGTCGAGACCAGCTTCGTCGATCTGACCGATGCCGCTGCCTGGGAGGCAGCCATCCGGCCCAATACCAGGCTGCTGTTTCTGGAGACCCCTTCAAATCCCCTGACCGAAGTGGCCGACATCCGGTGCCTGGCCGAACTGGCCCATGACCATGGCGCCTGGCTGGCGGTGGACAACTGTTTCTGCACCCCGGTGCTGCAACGCCCGTTGGAACTGGGGGCGGATCTGGTAGTCCACTCCGCCACCAAGTATCTGGACGGTCAAGGCCGCTGCATCGGTGGCGCAGTGGTGGGTGGCGCCAAACTGGTGGGCGAGGAGGTATTCGGTGTCCTGCGTACCTGCGGGCCGACCCTGAGCCCCTTCAATGCCTGGATCTTCCTCAAGGGGCTTGAGACCCTCGCCATCCGCATGCGTGCCCACTGTGAAAGTGCAGCCAGACTGGCGGACTGGCTGGAGAATCACCCCCAGGTCGAGCGGGTTTACCACCCCAGCCTGACCTCCCATGCCCAGTATGAACTGGCCGGGCGCCAGCAGTCTGGCGCGGGCGGCGTCCTCTCCTTCGATGTGAAGGGGGGCAGGGAGGCTGCCTGGCAGGTCATAGATTCCACCCGGCTGCTCTCTATCACCGCCAATCTGGGCGATGCCAAGTCCACCATCACCCACCCTGCCACCACCACCCACGGCCGCCTGAGCCTGGAGGAAAAGGAACGTGCCGGCATCGGCGAGGGCCTGATTCGAATCTCCGTCGGACTGGAGGATTTCGCAGATATCCGCAGGGACCTGGAGCGGGGACTGGGGTAGGGTGCCTTGACCCCGATCTTCGGCCTAAGCCATTGAAAATGAAAAAAACGAAAAATCGCATTTTTCGTTTTCGTCTTGCAAAATGGCCAGGATGGCCATTTTGCAAGTTCCTCATTTGAGCGCAATATTGCTCAAGTTATTCAGGCTCGACGCCTTAATGAACGAAGCCCCCAAATCTCCCCGGCATACTCGTCAATGGTCCGGTCGCTGGAGAATCGACCCATGTTTGCGACATTGAGGATCGCCTTTCGCACCCAATCCCGTGGTGATTGATAGAGTTCCGCAACCCTGGCCTGGGCCGAGAGATAGTCGTCAAAATCGGTCAGCAGGAGATAGTGATCAGCCCCGAGCAGGGAGTCGATGATGGGAGAAAACAGCCCGGGATCTCGCGGACAGAATCGGTTGGATGCGATGGCATCCACCACGCGCCGCACCGAGTCGCTGGCTTGGTAGAGTTCGCGGGGATCGTAGCCCCGTTCGCGTAACGCCTTGACCTGCTCCACGCTGAGGCCAAAGATGAAGATGTTGTCGGCCCCTACGGCTTCGCTGATCTCAATATTTGCACCATCCAGGGTGCCGATGGTCAGGGCGCCATTCATGGCAAATTTCATGTTTCCTGTGCCCGATGCCTCGGTGCCGGCGGTGGAGATCTGCTCGGAGAGGTCGGCTCCGGGGAAGATGCGCTCCGCCACCGAGACCTTGTAGTCCGGGATAAAGACAACGCGCAGCATGCCTTGCAGCCGCTGATCGGCGTTGATCGTCTCGGCAACGCTGTTGATCAGCTTGATGATGCGCTTGGCCATGAAATAGCCGGGCGCCGCCTTGCCGGCGAAGATGCAGGTCCTTGGCGCCCTGGGGGGGTGGCCGTCCTCCACCGCCCGCAGATAACTATGGATCACCTGCATGATCATGAGCAGTTGGCGTTTGTATTCATGGATGCGCTTCGCCTGCACGTCGAACAGGGTGCCCGGGTCTACCTGGATATGGGTAGTGTTGCGGATCAGGCCGGCCAAACGGGATTTATTGTCTGTCTTCACCTGGCGGAAGGCGTCGTTAAAGGCACTGTCTTCAGCCAGTTCTGTCAGGCCCTGGAGCAGGGAGAGATCCCGGACCCATCCCTCGCCAAGGGCCTCGGTGATGAGCGCGGAGAGCCCGGGGTTGGCCAATAACATCCAGCGGCGTTGGGTCACGCCGTTGGTTTTGTTGCTGAACTTCTCCGGCCACATTTCATAGAAATCGGGCACCAGTTGATGCTTGACCAGCTCGGAATGGACCGCCGCCACCCCGTTGACCGCATGGCTGCCGACAATGGCCAGATTGGCCATGCGCACCTGCTTCTCTCCCCCTTCGGCGATCAACGACATGCGGGCCAGACGGGCATCCTCTCCGGGCCAGCGGGCCTTGACTTCCCCCAGAAAACGCTGATTGATCTCAAAGATGAGCTGCATGTGGCGCGGCAAGACCCGTTCGAGGAGGGAGACTGGCCATACCTCCAGCGCTTCGGGCAGCAGGGTGTGGTTGGTGTAGCCGCAGGTCTCCTGGGTGATGCGCCATGCGGTCTCCCACTCCATTTGCTGTTCATCCACCAGTAGGCGCATGAGTTCCGCCACGGTCAGCGCGGGGTGGGTATCGTTTAGCTGGATGGCGACCTGGCTGGAGAAGCCCTCGAAGCCATTATATTTCGCCTCATAGCGGCGAACGATGTCGCGAACGGTGCAGGCCACCAGGAAATATTCCTGAATCAGGCGCAGCTCCTTGCCCACGGGGATCTCGTCCGAAGGGTAGAGTACCTTGGACACGGTTTCCGACTGGATCTGCTCCATCACGGCCCGCACATAGTCGCCCTGATTGAAGATGGCCATGTTGAATTCATCGGGCGCACGGGCGGAGAACAGGCGCAGGGTGGTCACGGTCTCACCGCCATAACCCACCACGGGTAAATCGTAGGGGACCCCGATCAAGATATCCCACCCCAGCCACATGGGGTTATAGTTGCCCTGCTGATCCTCGGCATGCTCGATATGGCCATACAGGGGTACGATCACCGATTCACTCGGCCGCTCGATCAGCCAGGGGGAGGCATCGCTGAGCCAATGGTCCGGCCGCTCATATTGGAAGCCGTCGCGGAACTCCTGCCGGAACAGGCCGAAGTCGTAGCGGATGCCATAGCCGTAACCCGGAAGGTCGCGGCTAGCAAGGGAGTCGAGAAAACAGGCCGCCAATCTCCCCAATCCACCATTGCCAAGCCCTGGATCAAATTCGCTCTCAAGCACGTCACTGAGCCTATGTCCCATGCGGGAAAGGGCGTCGTCCATTTCGCGGTAGATGCCCAGATTGATGAGGTTGTTGCCCAGGGATCGCCCCATGAGAAATTCCATGGAGAGGTAATAGAGGCGCTTCGCACCCGCCTGATCGAAACGGGTCTCCGTGTCGATCATGCCCTCGGCAAACCGGCTCCTGCAGGAGAGGGCGACAGCAGTAAAGAGATCGTCCGGGGAAATCTGGTCGGGATTGCGGCAGAGCGTCTGCCGCAAATGTCTGCGAATACTGTCCTCCAGCTCGCTCGTGATAGCGGCAGTTTGCTGCACGGCGGAATCGGTCATCACATACCTCCAGCGCGGTTGGGAAGAGGGGAAACTAGAACCCTTTTGATGAATTGGATTATTCTTGGCGCTCCAGGGGGGTTGTTTTGGGTCTGGGAGCTTGTCGGACGTAAGACTGTTTGGCTGCAAGTCCCTGGAAAGCGATCAACTCAGCTTATCGACCTCGTTAAATAGGGCCAGCATTCGCCTCGGTCGATAAACTGGTTTGATTCGCTTCCAGGAATTTTCGCTTCAAACGCTTAAGTCCGACAGGCCCCCAGGCCTGAATACAAACCTGGAGGGTAACCATTCAGATCGCCCAAAAGGCCGGTCGACCTGAATAGTTACCCTGGAGGAAGTATAGACAGGGTATTGGCAATGTCCGGGAAAATTCAGCATCACTGGAATTAATGAGAATGTTCATGCACCAACTCAGCGACGCCATTCGGGTTATTGAACGCATCTCCGGCCTGTTAGCATCCGGTTCGGATCTTGAAGAGCTGTTCGATTCCGCCGGCACCGCCATTTCGGAAATCATTGGCGCGCGCCGCTGGTCGATCATGTTGAGGACCAGTACCGATTTCTTGCGAATCCACGCATCCAAAGGGATTCCCGCAGAGATTGTCGAACGAGCCCAGGTGCGCGTCGGTGTCGGTATTGCCGGTTCCGTCGCCGCCACCGGCGTCGGTGGTCTGCTGCGCAATGCCCAGCAGGAAGCCCCGCATTGCTCCGGTGGACAGTACACCAGCCCCTCCGCCATCTGCGTACCGATCCGCTTCAAGGAGGAGATCCTTGGTGTGCTCAACCTCAACGACAAGCACTCCGGCCAAGGATCGGTGATCCATTTCGATGAAGATGACCTCAGTGTCTCGATGATCATCGCCAATCAACTAGGCTTTGCGCTGGAGATGGTGCGCCACGCCGACCTTTATCAGGAGTTAAACGAACTCAACCAGATGCAGGGGGTCCTTGAAGGGAAAATCGGTACCCTGCAAACGCGAGACGCCGCCTTCGACATCATTCGCAAGGTTACGGATGCGCTGATCATCGGCGGTGAGATCGATCTGGTGTTGCAGTCGGTCATCGAGGGCACCACCAAATTGCTGGGGGCGCGCCGTGGCACCCTCATGTTGCTCGACCCTGAGACACGCACCATGCGCATCAAGGCGTCCGTGGGGGTTGCGTCCGAGCTGGTGGGGTCGGTGCACATTTCCGTCGGTGAAGGGATTGCCGGGCGGGTGGTCGAGTCCGGTGAAGGCATATTGATGGAAGATGCCGCGAGTTCCCGTGTGAAGCTGCTGGGACATGCGGATATGGCGCGGGTGCAGCAGTATCGCAACACCAGCGCCATTTGTGTTCCACTGATCATCAAACAGCTCACTGTCGGCGTACTCAACATCAATGATCGTATCGACGGCAGTGAATTCACCGATAACGACCTCTTTATCGCCAAGGTGATTGCCAACCAGGCCGCCGTTGCCATTCAGGCCGCCAATTTGAGAAAGGAGGCGGTATTGGCTGCGAGCAAGCGGCGGGATCTGGAGATTGCCAACATCATCCAGAGCAATTTTCTGCCCCCCGCGCCCAGTGTGCCGGGTATGGATATTGCGGGTCTTGCCCTGCATTGCGATGAAACCGGCGGCGATTACGTCGACTTCATCACCAAGCCGGAGCCCGACGGCACCCGCAAGGGGATCTACCTGATTTGCGGCGACGTATCCGGGCATGGCGTCAGCGCCGCCCTGATCATGGCGACCGGTCGCGCCTTTCTCCATGCCCTGCTGTGGAAGGAGACCGATATCGCCGACATCATGGCGCAATTGAACAACCTGCTCGATGCCAACACCCCGCCCGAACAATACATGACCCTGTTTTTTGCCTACCTCGACCCGGGGCAGCGAACCCTGACCTATGTCTCCGCCGGACATGAGAAGGCCCAATGGTACCGTCACGGCAGTGGGGAAATCCGGATGCTGGAGCCTGAGGCCATGCCTCTCGGGATGTTTCCCGGCGGCAAATACGCCGCCCGGACCGTTCAATTGGAGGCGAACGATGTCATCGTCATCACCACTGATGGCATACGCGAGGCCGTCAGCCCCCAGGGTGAGGACTTTGGCTGCGACCGCCTCAACGACGCCATTTTGGACAACGTCAGCTATTCTGCCGCCGTCATCACCGATCAAATCCGTTCCCGTACCCATGCCTTCTGCTATCCGGAAGCCTTTACCGACGATGTGAGCATCATGGTCGTCAAAGTACTGCCGGATTAGGGGCCTGACCCTTCCCCAAAGGCAGCGGGAGCAAACGGGCGCTTTGATTAACGGATGATCTCTATTTCGGCGATTTCCATGTGCGCTGGCCGTAGCGTCGTGGTCAGCAGCAGTTTGTCTATATGCCCCCAATCCAGGGGTTGCTTCGCAGGTTTGACACCACCGGTCTCTTTCACGCCATTGGCATCGAAATGGGCCAAGGGAATCCTGATGCCTTGCCAGCCACCGGCAGCCGCTGGATCGATATAGGCGGCTGCTAATACTGTCGTATGCACCCCTTTGCCATCCTCCAGTCCGAGAATGACGCCCTCGGCGCCGGCATCGCCATCGGGCAGGCGCAAGCGCAAACGAAGAGACCCCTCCTGCCTCAGCCCGGTCAGATCGAGCCCCTGTCCCTCGCGGAGCGGAACCACGATGCCCGCCGGCGGCCGGGATAGGTCCAGGCTGAAATAGCCGCCCAAGGCCCCGCCGCCGGGCTGAAACTGATAACTGCCGCCGCCCCAGTGGTAGAGACGGCGATTCCCGGTGGCGGACTGAGTGTGGAAAAGTTCATGGGGATGTGGCTTCAGGATGCGACATGCCTTGATGATTGGCGTTTCGATGCGATTCCCGGTCGGGTCCCTTGCCGTCAGCCGGACTTCGCAAGGTTCCCGGTCATAGCGACCCTGATCGGCCAAGCCGTTCCAACGCAACAGGACCTGGCTTCCCGCACCCTGGAAAACCGTTCTGGCCCCAGATTTTTTGCCGCGAATGACGACCCGCCAATCGCACCACTTGCTCAATTGAAAGCGGCTCTCGACCAGAGGCTTCATCGAAAAATCAAGGGCCTGCCAGGATGGTTCTGCCCCTGCCAGCAGTTGCGGCGGCTCGCTTCCAATCTCATTCAGCGAGTCCCCCCAGGTGCGCCATGCCGCCAGTGCAGCCTTCTTCCGGCCCTGGGAGTCCACCAGGCCGAAGTTCTTCTCGGCTGCGGCGAACCATCCCTGATGCAGGGGGTCGTCGAACAGGGCGAAATAGGAGGCGCCGAACACGCCGAAATAGGCGAAGGCCGGCAGGGCCTCGCCGAAGCGTCTGAGCAGGCGGGCCTGTTGCTGTTCCCAATCACCGTAGGTGGAGACGGCAAGGTAACCGAAGAAGATCGGCTTGCCGAAGGTTTCATGCAGATAGCGTACTAAATGCAGGCTCCGGTCGACCGGGTCCCAGGCGGGGTCTAGGGCGCTGCTGGCGTCATACACCGAGACCATCTCCTGAAAACCGATGAAATCAGAGCGGGCCACCGCCTTGCCGATGACCTTCGGCAGTTCCGAGTGTGCGGCTTCGACCCAGTTGCCCAGGGTGAGCCCAACGCGGGCGCCAGGGGCCCGGTGCTTGATCAATTCGATCACCTCAATGGCCAGCTCTCCCCAGCCCGGCCACTGCTCCACGCCGTTTTTGTTGAACTCCGGTTCCAGCAATACATAGACCTCGGGCAGATCCGCTATCAGGGGAATCAGTTGGTCGCGGATATGGTCCAGATAGGCTTTGCGGCCGTTTTCGACCTGTTCCGGACTGATCTCATCGCCAAAATACCAATCGATGACGACCGGGGTATGGCCGCTGCGATAGAGCGCCCGCAACCGGTCCGGGGTCTCCCAGCGCCAGTTGGTGTCACGGGTGATCCAGTGGGCGATAAACTGGGCGTGGAGCCCTAGCTCCCGGCTCAATTGCGTCATTGAGCGCACGCCTTGCCCGCTGCCGACGGGCTGATCGATGAACAGCCGGTCGCCGATCCCCAGCATAAAGCCCTGCCTCGCCAGGATGCGTTTTCCCTCGCGATAGATCTGTTCACGCTCATCGAGAAACCCTAGCCGGGCTTGGACCTTGTTGAACCAGAGCCGGGAGTAGAAGTTGTCCTTGACCACCTCGGCGCCAAACAGGCTGACGGCGATATGCCTTTGTTTAATCTCTGTATAAATCTCGCGGGCCTCTTGGCGGCGGTCTTGTTTCTCCAAGGCCATGCCGAGTCCATAGTAGGCATTTTCCAGCAGGGTGGATTCGGGATAGTCCCGGATCAAGCGGCGATAGAGCCCTTCGGCGGCAACAGAGTCATCGTGATCCAATAGCTGGATGGAGGCGGCCAGATGGAGGGCGTCATCGGCCAGCGGGTCGGCGGGATGTGCCTCGGCCAGCGCGGTCAGTTGCGCGATGGCGCGATCGTAGCGGTTGGTCGCGCGCAGGTCGATGGCCTCCAGCATCCCCTGGAGGATACTGTTCTCACCCTGGCTACCTGCGCGCAACAGGCCGATTTTGAGCCTGGCCTCCAGCCGGTGGATGTTGTGGGGAGACAGCTTCAGGAACTGCCCATAGGCGGCAAGGGCCTCGGGGAAATGGCCCTGGAGCTCCTTGGCACGGGCGAGGAGATAGAGGGCTTCCCGGCCCTCGTCGCTTTCCGGATACCGGTCGATCAGCTCGCGGCTCAGCCCCGCCAGATCCTCGGCGAGGCGGGCATCGAGCATCTCCAGGGCGCGCCGATGGATAATGGCTTGCTCGCTGGCGGGGGCTCCGGCGGCGGGCATGGCGAGGCTCAGCAGGGCGGAGATCAGCAGGCGGTATGTCGGGCGCATGAACGCAAGATTTAGGCGGTTTCCCGCCGGTCAACCTGGAAGCGGTCGAGCTGTTCCCCGATCCGGTCAATGTGCCGGAGGAGACGCACCCGGTCGCTGTCCGCCCAGTCCGTGCCGCGAACGGCGGTTATCTCCTCCCGGATGGCGGCGATGGTCGCCGTGGTGCGGTCGGCGGTCAGGTTGATCAGCTCCGCCAACTCCTGGAGTTCATCCCCGTGCCGCAGGTGGACCCTGCCGCTCCAGTCCCCTTCACCGAACTGGCGGATCTGGCGTTTGATGTGGTGGAGTGGTCCGGCCAACCGGTGGGTGGCCAGGGTCATTGCCAGCAAGGCCGCCAGCAGGTTGATCAGGGCCAGAACCCCAAGCCAGCTCAGCACCGTCTCGCGCACGCCGGGGAGACGGGCATTCAGCGCGGCGATCTCCTCCGGGGAAAAGTAGAGCGGCAGTTCTCCACCGCTCAATTGTTCGAGGATGTTGGCGTAAAACTGGCCGAACACCAGTGCGGATGTGAGCACACTGAACAGCACAAGCAGCAGAACAGGTCTGATCTGCCGCAGTCGAAAGGATTTCTCGATACGGATCTGATTGCTGAATCTGCGTTGCTCTTTACTCATGATCGGTCGCCCTTTCAGGGGATGGATGGAAGTGGTCTATGACCCGAAGACGGCTCAGTTGGTAGGTTGAGCCTGTGCAGAATTCTGCATTTTGCACAAAACTGGCACAACTACAGATTCAGTGGAATTCTAGAATCCAACCCTAGAAAGCAAGTAACCGTTCAGTCCCCTCCCCCCAACCCCCTCCCAAAGGGAGGGGGGGTGAACGGATACGAAAGCAAGTAGCCTATTCAGCCCATCAGGGGCTCGTCCATAGCCAAAAAGTCCCTTTCCGCCCCGCATTTTGTTGACGTACATCAATGATAATTCGCATTGAGATTTCGCATTGAGTATTCGCAATGCGGAATCTCAATACTCAGTGCTTAGTTACAGTCGCATGGCTTGTAAGGCGTCGCTGGACTGGTCCAAGCAGGCTCCGTAATCGAGAGACGCGGCAGGCAAATTTTCCGAACGGAGCTTATCCATGAATACTCAACGATTTCGTCGGCGAACCTTTCTCCCTTTGTTCTTCATTTTGGGTGCAATCCTTCAAGTTCCGGCCACTGCCGGCGCGGCCACCACCGAAGCGCCTCCGGCGAAATCGGTGAAGATGAACAGCACTGCGGATCACACCAAGTACGAGGAGTTGCAGCAGCCCTTTGCCTCGGGGCCGGAGGTCACCAAGGCCTGCCTCAAATGCCATACGGAGGCGGCCGGCCAGATCCACCGCACCAAGCACTGGACCTGGGAGTTTCTGAACCCGGAGAACGGGCAGCGCCTCGGCAAAAAGAATGTGTTAAACAACTTCTGTATCGCCATCTCGCAGAACTATTCCTTCTGTACTGGCTGCCATATCGGCTATGGCTGGAAGGATAAGGACTTCGACTTCACCAGTGAGGTGAATGTCGACTGTCTGGCCTGCCACGACACCACCGGCAGCTACAGGAAACCGGCGGGGAATGCGGGTAATCCTGTGGTGGGAGAGCCGATGGAGATGCCGCCCGGCTCCGGCAAGATGGTCAAGCCCGTCGATCTGACCAAGGTTGCCCGGAAGGTCGGCAAGACCAGCCGCGACAACTGCGGTAACTGCCATTTCTATGGCGGCGGCGGCGACGGGGTCAAGCATGGCGACATGGACAGCTCACTGGCGGCGCCGGACCGGGAACTCGATGTGCATATGGATGCGACCGGCCTCGACTTTACTTGTGGTACCTGTCACAAGACATCCAGCCACGATGTGCCGGGCAGCCGCTACATGCCGACAGCGAAAGAGAAGCACGGTGCCTACATCCGTGGCAAGGGCGAAAAGGTCAATCCGGCTACCTGCCAGGCATGCCATGGCAACACGCCCCACAAGTCTCCGATTCTTCTGAAGACGGCGCGCATGAACACCCACGCCGAGAAAATGGCCTGCCAGGTCTGTCATATACCCGCCTTTGCCCGCGGTGGTGTCGCCACCAAGATGTCCTGGGACTGGTCTACGGCGGGCCAGAAGGGCGCCGATGGTAAACATATGGTCAAGAAGGATGCGACCGGCCATGTCGTCTATGACACCCGCAAGGGCGACTTCGTGCTGGGGCATGATGTGGTGCCCGAATACCGCTGGTTCAACGGCGATATCAAATATACCCTGCTCGGCGACAAGGTGGAGAAGTCGGCTAATCCTACCCCCATCAACCGCATCGATGGCTCGCCTGACGACGGCCGCTCCATGATCTGGCCGATGAAGGTCATGCGCGGCGTGCAGCCCTTCGATCCGGTCAACAAGACGCTGGTCATGCCGCATGTTGCCGGTAACGACGATCTGGGCTACTGGAAGAACCTGGAGTGGGAGAAGGCCATCGCCGACGGCATGCAGAATGTGAACGCGCCCTTCTCCGGCAAGGTCGATTTCATCAAGACCGAGATGTACTGGCCCATCACCCACATGGTCGCTCCCAAGGAAAAGGTGGTTGCCTGCGCCGAATGTCACGCGGCCGACAGCCGCCTGAAGGGGCTGCCGGGTATCTATATGCCTGGCTACAGTGCCAATGGCTGGCTCGATATCCTTGGCTGGCTGGCCGCGCTGACGGCGCTTCTTGGCGTGCTGATCCACGGAGCCGTGCGCATCACTCTTTCACTGAGAAAGGCAGGGTAAGACAATGTCCGACAGAATCTATATCTTCAATCGCTTCAACCGGTTCTGGCACTGGTCCCAGGCGGCGCTGGTCATCCCTCTGCTGATCACTGGCTTTGAGATACATGGCACCTACAGCCTGTTCGGCTTCGAGACGGCGGTGAGTTATCACACCCTTCTGGCCTGGTCGCTGATCGGACTCTGGGCCTTTTCCATCTTCTGGCTATTCACGACCGGCGAGTGGAGGCAATACATCCCGACCCTGGAGAAGGTCGATGCCATGATCAAGTATTACGTCACGGGCATCTTTACCCATGCGCCGCATCCCTTCCGCCTGACCCGGCTCCAGAAACACAATCCGCTGCAACGGATCGCTTATCTAACTATCTTGTCGGTGGTCGGACCTATCACCTGGTCGACGGGCCTGCTCTACATCTTCCATGACTACTGGAGCGAGTGGGGCCTGCGCAGCTTTCTGGCTCTGGAGTGGGTGGCCTTCTTCCATACCCTGGCGGCCTTCATGATGCTGGTCTTCGTGATCCTCCATGTTTACCTCATTACCACCGGCCATACCGTTTTCGCCCACCTCAAGGCCATGATCACCGGCTGGGAAGAGGTGGAGGATTAAACCCGAACCAGTCTCAAACCCTTCTTATTCGGCAATCTGTTCCCCAAGGAGAAAATCCCCATGCATTTAAAGTTCCCCATGACCCTGATGGCCCTGATGATCGGCGCCACCGGCATGACCACCGCCCAGGCCTACGAAGGTGACTGGAAGCGCGGCCGCGTCTATTACCGCGGCGTTTGCACCACCTGCCATACCGCTCAGGGCAGCAGCCCTATCAGCCCGAACGCCCGGACCATGGATGAATGGTCGGCCTATCTGAAGGCCGACAAGCATGCCGGGGGCAAGGATACGGTCAGCCAGTATGTCGGCAAGGCCTATCGCGACAGCATCAAGGAGAGCAACAAGGCAGCCGAGAAATACGCCGATGTCCCCGACGAGGAGTTGATGGAGGATGTCCGTGTTTTCCTGCTGAAGGGCGCCAAGGACGGGGACAGCCCGGCCAGTTGCAGTTGATCGCGGTGATTCACCGTGAAAATCGGTAGGTTGGGTTAGGTGCGCAAACCCAATGGCGTTGAATGATCCAGTTGGATGGCTGCGCGCCGTAACCCAACATTCGGCGCCAGATCGTTGGGTTTGTTCGGTGCTTCCTGCACCTCACCCCTCTGGGGCTTTCGCGAAAAACCGCTCCCGGCGGTTTTTTCGGCGAAAATACCGCCTAACCCAACCTACCATTCTCTTCGCACTTTCTCACCACAAGGGGGTTATCAATGAGCGGTAAGGGCTGGGCGAGCGGCTTCAAGGCCGACTATGAAAGGGTCTTCGTCGAAGAGTGGTCGCACTATGTGGGGGCCATCCTGCTGATGCTGGTCGTCATCGGACTGATGATCAACGGCCTGTTCTGGGGGGTGTTCGGCGGCGTCAAATACTGGGGCGACCAGTTCAACAATCTGATCGGACTGGGCCCCTTGCTGGGCATAGCCAAGGAACAGGACGGCCTGCTCATCCACCGCATGTCCCTGATGAACATCATGCTGGTGCTCGGCTCCTTTACGGCGGCGCTGCTGTCCCGCCAGTTCAATCCCAACCGGCCGCCAAGGCTGGAATACCTCTGGGCGGCAATGGGCGGCTGCCTGATGGGCATAGGTTCGTCGCTGGCCGGCGGCTGCACCACGGGGGGTTTCTTCAACCCGGTGCTGCATTCCTCCCCGGCGGGCTGGGCCATGTGGGCCGGGTTGCTGGCGGGCGCCGTCATCGGCCTCAAGCTGCTGCTCTGGACCCTGGAAAATATCGAATGGGGCATGATAGCCCCGCCCCCCCTGAAGATCCCCGCCGGCATCAAAAAAGCCTATCCCCTGATCGGTCTGGCGGTGACCGTTGGCGTCATCTTCTGGTCGGCCCAGTGGTTCTACTCCGGCGACAAACTGCTGCTCTCCCGCGCGGTGATTATCCCCGCCGGCTTTGCCATCGGCTTCGTCATGCACCGCTCCCGCCTCTGTTTCGCCCGTGCCTTCCGCGAGCCCTTCATGACTGCCGAGGGCGACATGACCAAGGCCGTAATCCTGGCCCTGGCCATCGGCATCCCCCTTGCTGCCCTGCTGTTCCAGGAGAAGAATATCGATCCCTATCTCGCCATCCCCGCGACCTTCTGGCTCGGTTCCCTCCTCGGCGGGCTGATCTTCGGCATCGGCATGATCTTCGCTGGCGGTTGCGCCTCGGGGAGCCTGTGGCGCATGGGCGAGGGGCACGCCAAGCTCTGGGTGGCCATCTTCTTCTTCTCCTGGATGGGCTCCATCGCCAGCGCCGTCTTCAAAAAGCTGGGCATTACCGCCGAAGACCTGACCAACGTCGAGGACTACAGCATCACCGGTATCGGCTACCAGGCCTATTTCCCGGAGATCACCGGCGCCTGGGGCTGGACGCTGCTGATCAGCGGCGGCCTGCTGCTGCTCTGGTATGCCCTGGTGCGTTACAACGAATCGACCGAGAAGTTCACGGTCCTTTGATGCGCCGCCTTCCCGGCCTCGCCAACAGGGGCGAGGCCGGGCTTGAATGGGTAACCCGATCGGCGCAGTATGGCGTCCCATGTTTAGAATCTCGCCTCATCTCAGCATCCCCGAAGAGGAGATCGAGCTCAGCGCCATCCGCGCCCAGGGCTCGGGGGGGCAGAATGTCAACAAGGTCTCCAGCGCCATCCACCTGCGCTTCGACATCCGCGCCTCATCCCTGCCTGCCCTGTTCAAGCAGCGGTTGTTGCGGTTGCAGGATCGGCGCATCACCGCCGATGGCGTCATTGTCATCAAGGCCCAGCAATACCGTAGCCAGGAGCAGAACCGGGAAGATGCCCTGGAACGCCTGCGCGAACTGATCGAGGTCGCGATCCAACCCCGCAAGAATCGGGTCGCCACCCGGCCGACCCGAGCCTCGCGGGAGAGGCGTCTGGAAGGGAAGAAGCGCCAGGCCGAGACCAAGTCCCTGCGGGGCAAGGTGGATTACTGACCTGCCGGGTGAATCTTGTTCGACAAAGAAGACCTGCTGAAACTGGCCCGCATGCCCATGCCCTTTGGCAAATACAGGGGGCGCGTGCTCATCGACCTGCCTGAGGACTATCTGCTCTGGTTCGCCCGCAAGGGCTTCCCCGAAGGGCATTTGGGTAAACTGCTGCAACTCGCCCTGGAGATCAGGATCCACGGCCTCGAATCAGTGGTGCGGCCCCTGAAACAGAACCTGGTAACTATTCAGCCCCCCCTCCCTCCGGGAGTATCCGTTCACCCCCCCTCCCTTTGGGAGGGGGTTGGGGGGAGGGCAATCCAAAATAATGCCTTGAATTTATTAGGTCACCCCCTCCCTAACCCTCCCCCACAGGGGGAGGGGACTGAACGGTTACCTCCGGGAGGGGGAGGGGGCAATTTCCGAATTGAGCTGAATAGTTACCCCGGTCGAGAGTCATGGGGCGGGGCGCTGATGCGCCGCACCCAGATTGTGCAACTGGCATCCCACCCCGACAGCCCCTGCGATTCCGTGCAGGCGATCCAGGCTCAGGTCCGTTCCCGGCCGGACGGGGCCTTGCTGCTGAACTATCGGATCGAAGGGGATATGGCCGCCCTGAGGCTTCCGGCGCCGACTTCGCCAGTGCGGCTGGATGGCCTCTGGCGCCATAGCTGCCTTGAGGCCTTTGTCATGGCGGGGGAGGGGCCGGGTTACCGGGAGTTCAATTTCTCCCCCTCCGGTGCCTGGCAGGCCTACGATTTCGAAGGCTACCGGGAGGGGGGCGGGGCTTCTCCCATCGAAGTCCCGCCATTGGTGACTGAACGCACGCCCCATGTCTGTTCCCTGTCGGTGGCCCTGCCCAAGGAGTCCTTGCCCCTGGGGCCGGCCCTGCGGCTGGGGCTCTCCGCCGTCATCGAAGAGGCGGACGGCCGGCTCAGTTACTGGGCCTTGCGCCACCCGCCGGGACGGCCGGACTTCCACTATACTGGCGCCTTTGCCCTCTCCCTGGACCGCTCGCCATGAAATTCGGCATCGACCGCCTGTTGGAAGATCCATCGCTCCGCAAGCCGCTGCACGGGCGCCGGGCGGCCCTGCTGGCCCACCCCGCCTCGGTGACCGCCGATCTGAGCCACTCCCTGGATGCCCTGGCGGCCCTGGACGATGTGAATCTGACCGCAGCCTTCGGCCCTCAGCATGGCCTGCGCGGCGACAAGCAGGACAACATGGTGGAGTCGCCGGATTTCCCGGACCCGGTCCAGGGCATCCCGGTCTTCAGCCTCTACGGCGCGGTGCGCCGCCCGACGCCGGCCATGATGGACAGCTTCGATGTCCTGCTGGTGGACCTTCAGGACCTGGGCTGCCGCATCTACACCTTCATCACCACCCTGCGCTATGTGCTGGAGGCCGCCGCTGAGCACGGCAAACAGGTCATAGTCCTGGACCGCCCCAATCCCGTGGGCCGGCCGGTCGAAGGTCTGACCCTGCGCCCCGGCTGGGAGAGCTTCGTCGGCGCCGGTCCCCTGCCCATGCGCCACGGCCTCACCCTGGGCGAGCTGGGCCATTGGTTCATCTCGACCCTGAAGCTGGATCTGGACTACGGCGTGATTGCCATGGAGGGTTGGGCGCCCGACGCCGCCCCCGGCCACGGCTGGCCCCTGAACGAGCGGGCCTGGATCAACCCCAGCCCCAACGCACCCAACCTCTGGATGGCCCGCTGCTATGCCGGGACCGTGATGCTGGAGGGGACCCATCTCTCCGAAGGGCGCGGCACCACCCGGCCCCTGGAGATCTTCGGCGCCCCCGATATCGAGCCGCGTAAACTGATCGCCGCCATGGAGGGGCTTGCCCCCCAGTGGTTGCAAGGCTGCCATCTGCGTGAGTGCTGGTTCGAACCCACCTTCCACAAGCACGCGGGCAAGCTCTGTGCCGGGGTACAGATCCATGCCGAAGGCCCCGGCTACGACCACCAGGCCTTCCGCCCCTGGCGCCTCATGGCCCTGGCCTTCAAGGCCCTGCGCCAACTGCGGCCCGATTACGACCTTTGGCGCGATTTCCCCTACGAATACGACTTCGACCGCCTGGCCATCGACCTCATCAACGGCAGCGAACGCCTGCGCCACTGGGTGGACGACTCCGCCGCCATCCCCGCCGATCTGGATGCCCTGACCCTCCCCGATGAGCAGGCATGGCGCGAGGAGCGGGCGCCCTATCTGATTTACCCTGATACATTCAGTTGAACCACAGGGTCGCAGTGAACAGGGTGCGAAAAGTTATTAGCGAGGCTTCGCCTCAGACCGACGAGACATGAATTACGCCGCCTTGCAGCAGAATTTGACTCAAATGCAAAGCATTCCGGCACTCAAGAACCCTAGAGGACTTAATTTGAATTACAAACTCTTAGTGTTCGATTGGGATGGCACTTTGATGGATTCCGAGGCCAAGATCGTTGCCTGCATGCAGGCCGCCTTCGTCGATCTGGGCATGGCTGTGCCGAGCCGGGACGCTGTGCGCGACATCATTGGCCTCGGTCTGCGCGAATCGATCCAGACCCTATATCCCGGCGCTGGTGATGGGCTGGTGGACGACCTCTTTCAAGGCTACCGCCACCACTTTCTCGGCGCGAATGACACCCCCTCCCAGCTCTTTCCCGATGTCGAGAAGACCCTCGAACAACTGGACCGCGCGGGCTATCTCCTCACGGTCGCCACCGGCAAGGGGCGGCGCGGTCTTGACAGGGTTCTGGACGAGACCGGTCTGGGGCGTTTTTTCATTGCTACCCGCTGCGCCGACGAGACCTTTTCCAAGCCCCACCCGGAGATGCTGAATCAATTGATCGACCTCGCCGGGGTCGAGGCCAGCGAGGCCCTGATGATCGGCGACACCGAATACGATCTCCAGATGGCCGTCAACGCTGGGGCGGACGCCCTGGCCGTCAGCTACGGGGTGCATGAGGTGGAACGCCTGCTGAGCCACGGCCCGATCGGCTGTCTCGATGCCATCGGCGAGTTGCCCGATTACCTGGCCTCCCTGGCCTCCCAACCTTTACGCTTCGCGGGGTAAGCACTGATGGACGAATCGACTCAAAAAGAGACTCAAAGTGAGAAGGGGCCAGGGTGGGAGCAGGGCATCCTGCGCGACCTGGCCATGGCCACCCTCAAGGAGCAGCGTGCCGCCCGCCGCTGGGGCATCTTTTTCAAACTGCTGTTTTTCGCCTATTTCCTCTTTGGCTTGATGATCTGGGCGGCCCTCTCCCAAGGTGACCTGAAGCTCGGGGGCAAGAACTTCACCGCCCTGGTCGATCTGAACGGCGTCATCAAGGCCGACTCCCCGGCCAGCGCCGACAAGGTGGTGAGAGGGTTGCGGGATGCTTTCAAGCACAAGGGGACCAAGGGCGTGGTCCTGCGCATCAACAGCCCCGGCGGCAGTCCGGTCCAAGCTCGCTACATCTACGACGAGATCATTCGGCTACGGAAGAAATACCCCCAGATCCCGCTCTACGCCGTGATCGCGGACCTGGGCGCCTCGGGCGGCTACTATGTCGCCGCTGCAGCCGACAGGATTTACGCCGACAAGGGCAGCCTGGTTGGTTCCATCGGCGTGCTCATGAACGGTTTCGGCTTCGTCGAGGCCCTGCAAAAGCTGGGCGTGGAACGGCGGCTGCTGACCGCCGGCGAGAACAAGGGCATGCTCGATCCCTTCTCGCCTTTGAAAGAGGAAGAGAAAACCCATGCCCAGGGGGTGCTCGGCAAGCTCCACGGCCAATTCATCGAGGCGGTCAAGCAGGGCAGGGGAGGGCGGCTGAAACAGGATGGGAAGATCTTCAGCGGCATGTTCTGGAGCGGCGAGGAGGCCAGGGCGCTGGGGCTGATCGACGGCTTCGGCAGCGCCGGCTTCGTGGCCCGGGAGGTGGTGGGGGCCGAGGAAATGGTGAATTTCAGCCGCAAAGATGATCTGTTCGAACGCCTGGCCGAACGGGTCGGGGCCGGCTCGGCCCGCATCCTCATGAATACGCTGTCGAACCTGGGCGGAATCGGCGGGATGTAGGCTGTTTATAGAGGTTCTTGCAAAACTGCAAGAACCTCTTGCGGTTCAGGGATGAACCGCCATTTTCAATGGCCTAAGCCATTGAAAATGAAGAAAACGAAAAATCGCATTTTTCGTTTTCGCCTTGCAAAATGGCCAGGATGGCCAT
>JAHJDE010000212.1 GCA_018812525.1 Gammaproteobacteria bacterium | reverse complement strand
TCGATCTGATTGAGCAAAACCGCCTATTTTCGCGGCAGAGCCGCTCCCACCGCCGTGGGAGCGGCTCTGCCGCGAAAATTGATCGATTGAAGATCGGCCAAAGATGGCCTGAAGATGAGATGCGAGATGTACAAGTTATTCCCGGACAGTTCCTAAGGCTCGAGATCTGAGATCTGACGATCATGGGGCCGCCAGCTTGGCGCTGGCGAGCCGGTTCAGGCTCACTCCCTGCTCGGCGGCATGAATGGCCAAGGCGCGATGAACCTCGGGCGGGATGCGCACGCGAAACTCCCCGCTATAGTGTTTCTCCGCCAACGGGATAGGCAGGGCCTCGCCGGATGTCAGCATGTCAGCGACCACCTCGGCCACCAGGCCACGGATGCCCTTCAAGGCATCCTCCGGGGTCTTCGCAAGCCACAACAGGGAAGGGAATTCCGCACAGAGACCGACATGTTCGTCATCCTCGGCGGACCAGGTGACACGGTAGGTGTAGTGGTCAATTTGCATTACGCATGTACTCCAGCTTCTGGATGGCAAGCAACACCTGCCGTACCTGATAGGCCTTTGCCTTGCCCTTGTCGTTCTGAATATTGATCCTTGGGTCGCCGGTCCAGGGCGTCTTGAAGATCGCATGACTGCTACCGTTCTGGCGCGGTTCGCCAAAATATTCCTCGCATAGCTTCATCAGATCGGAGAACCGGACATTGGCCGGTTCGTGCCGCATACGGTCGAGGATTTTTCGGGTAGCCACCGTACTTTAATGGTACCATTAATGACACCAGTGACAAGTGCGGTTTATGGATGGACCGAGGAACGAACCGTACCGTTCAATCCCTGACCAGAAGGGGTTCTTGCAACCTTTTGCGACCCGGGGAGGAACCTCAGAGGCCTGACAACAGAGGAGTCATCCCATGCGCATCGGACAAGGCATCGACGCCCATCGCTTCGCCGAGGGGCGCAGGCTCATCCTCGGCGGGGTGGAGATCGAACACCCCCAGGGGATGGCGGCCCACTCCGACGGGGACGTGGTGCTGCACGCCCTCTGCGACGCCCTGCTGGGCGCCGCCGGGATGGGGGACATCGGACGCCACTTTCCGGACAGCGATATGACCTATGCGGGCATAGATAGCCGCATCCTGTTGCGGGACGTGGTGAATCGCCTTCATCGGTCCAATCTCTCGGTGCATAACGCCGATATCACCATCGTCGCCCAGCGGCCCCGCATGGCGCCGCACATCGAAGCGATGCGGGCCAATATCGCCGATGACTTGCAGCTCACGGCCGATCGGGTCAACGTCAAGGCAACCACCACGGAGCAGATGGGCTTCACCGGCAGGGGCGAAGGCATTGCCGCCTTTGCCCTGGTGCTGCTCAATGAATGAGGCCCTGATTCCGGACTGGCCCCGCGCCCTTGGCGGGCCGGCGGGATCGGCCCTGTTGCGGGCCGAGCCGGAAGACTTCCGGGTCGATGAGCAACTCGGTTTTCCCCTGGACGGGACGGGCGATCAGGTCTGGTTGCGGCTGGAGAAACGCAACAGCAACACCGCCTGGGTAGCCGGGCGCATTGCCGGGTTCGCTGGCGTGGGCGAAGTGGATGTGGGCTATTCCGGCCTCAAGGACCGCCGGGCCCTCACCCGTCAATGGTTCTCCGTCGCCCTGGGGGGCAGGGCCGAACCCGACTGGAAGGGGCTGGAGTCCGCGGATCTGAGTCTGCTCGAAGTCTGCCGCCACGGCTGCAAGCTGCGCCGGGGCGAGCACCTGGCGAACCGGTTCCAGATCCGATTGCGGGGGTTCGAGGGGGACCGGGAGGCCTGTGCCCGCATCCTGGCCGAGATCCAAGCCGGGGGTTTCCCCAACTACTTTGGTGAACAGCGTTTCGGTATCGGCAACGGCAATTTGGTCGCTGCCCTGCAATGGTTTGCCGGGGAGATTCGGCCGAAACGTCCCGAACAGGGTTATTACCTCTCGGCTGCCCGATCGTTGCTTTTCAACCGGGTCCTGGCCCGCCGCGTTGAACTGGGCAACTGGGATCGGCCCTTGCCGGGGGACCTGATGGTCGCCGCCGATTCCGATCACTGCTTTCCCCTCTTCAAGGTCGAGGATACTCACCGGGAGCGTTGCGCCCGCCGGGAGATCCACCCCACAGGCCCCCTCTATGGCACGGGAGAGCCCCGGCCCTCCCGCGAGGCCGGTGATCTGGAAAGGTCGGTCCTGGCCGGGGAGGGAGATTGGACCAAAGGCATCGATGCCCGGCGGATGCGTCCCGAACGTCGCGCCCTGCGTGCCCTGACGGGGAATCTGGAGTGGGCCTTCGAGGGCTACGACCTGAACCTGAGTTTCGAGCTGACCACGGGGGCCTATGCCACGGCCTTGCTAAGGGAACTGGTGCGGTACTTCGTACCCGAGAATCCCGACCTCACGGCTTAGCCGACTCCTACAAAGATTCCCCGGCTTCTCCAATTGACGGAAGCCCCCGGCTTCCGCAGACTTTCATAAGCACAGGCGGCAAACGCCTGCTAGCCTACAATTCCAAGAAATCCATAAGAACGAAGGCCGGCGCGACCCATCAAGCGACGCAAGGCCCGCAAACCAACCGAGGAGATGCCATGAACAAAGAGAGCTTTGACTTTCTCTCCGTCGATGCCGCCAGCGGCATCACCACCATCGACAGCCAACCGATGGTGTTCCACTGCAACCACTACAATCGGACCCTGCAGAACACCATCGAGAATTGCCGCCATATCGACAACGAGGGGATTCTGATCCGCTCCGCCGCCGAGGTGACCTTTCTGGGCATGCGGGAACATTTCCGGGCCCAGCCCTGGCTGACCCTGGACGAGCGCCTGCGCTACGCCGAACAGCTCTACAGCTATTGCGGCTTTGGTCTGATGCCGCTACTGGAGGCGGTCAAAAAGTCGACCGGGGCGGGCGAGTACAGCCTCAACACCTTTTCCTCCCACTACGGCCGCGCCCTGGCGCTCAATTTCGAGAAGCGGCGCGTGGCCGGCGAATATTTCGATCTGGGTTTCGCCATCGGCGCCCTCTCCGCCGCCTTCGACCGGCCCTTCAGCGGGCTGCTGACCAGGGAGGCGATCTCCCTCAAGGGCAACCAGACTAGCCTTCGCCTGACCTCGGGTGGCGATGCCTTCGCCTATCTCTTCGGTCTCTCCTCCGGTACTGAGGTCTATGGGGAGGCGCGCGGGCGGACCTCGGTCATCCCCGGCCGCACGGTGGCGAATAATATCGACGAGGCGGCGGTCGTCAGCGGGGTTGCCCAGGCCCCCCTGTTCGGCAATGAGCGCGGCCTGATCCCGGCCTTCGGCGTGGAACTGACCCGGCACTATGCCGACTACTACAATCTGATCTCCATCCGCTTCGAACAGGCCCTGACCGATGCCCTGAGGAAACGCCCCAGCCTGACCGACCTGCTGGTCTACGACTACCCGGCCCTGTTCCACTACAAGCAGTACGTCAACCTGGAGGGCATGGCCCTCTCTCGCACCCTGCTCATCGAGGCGGGCCATATCTGTGGCTTCAACACCATGGGCGGGATCATGGGCTCCGAGGCCTGGGACGGGCTGGTGAGGCCCATGATCCAAAACCGCGAGGACTGGCTGCACGGCATCGTCGCCGTGATCAACGCCCTCGGCTGGGGTATTTGGCGTGTCGCCGAGCTGGTCCCCAACGAGCGGCTGGTGGTGCGGGTCTGGCGGTCCTACGAATCCATGGGCTATCTGCGCTGGTTCGGATTGGCCGATCATCCAGTGGATTACCTGGTGACCGGCGTGGCCGCCTCCCTCATGAACCTGCTCTACGAAGGGGACATCACCGGCCACCCGACGCTCGATCTGGACTACTACTACCGGATCAACCGCTCGGCCAACGCCTTCTGGGGGGAACAGATCCGTTGCATGGCCATGGGGCAGGACTTCTCGGAGGTGGTAGTCACCCGCCGCCGGCGGGGTTGATCATTCTGCTCAAGGGCAAGCCTTCAGGGGAAGGCTTGTCCTCCGATCACCCCTTTTCGGTGAGACCGAATGCCTCGCGAAGGGTCAGATGGTTGTCGCAAAAGAGGCCATAGGCCACATCGGAAATGAACTGGAAGGAGTCGAAATACCGCTCCCGTTCAATCTCATGCCGCAGTTCGGTGTCTCCCCGGCAGGCCTCGTTCACCAAGGCGCTGAAGCCCCTTCTCGAAAATTTTCTGTCCATGCTCGCCTCCGTATTTACAGGTAAGCCGGTTCGGATTCCGTCTGCCTGGTCCCCGCCGGCTGGAGTGAAATAGCCAACCCATTGCCACTTCCTTTGCCTTAACAGATAACAGAGGAATGGCAGTTCCTCTACTGTACCTTGGTACTAAGGCTTCAACACTCACAAGAATTGACCCACCCCTGCTCACCAAAACGGACCCACCTGGAGAGGTTCTTGCAGAACTGCAAGAACCTCTTGCGGTTCAGGGATGAACCGCCATTTTCAATGGCCTAAGCCATTGAAAATGAAGAAAACGAAAAATCGCATTTTTCGTTTTCGTCTTGCAAAATGGTCAGGAAGGCCATTTTGCAAGTTCCTCTGGATTACAGCTATTCATCTGGAGGGTGCGTCGACCTGGCGCAAAACAGCCTCCACCCTCGACTTGCCATGTAACCTATTGATGTGAAATGAGAAATATTGCCATCCGACATCCGGCGGCGGTTCATGTCAAAGGAAGCGATTTTCTCCCCCGATTTCCCTTCACCGGACGATGGTAACGGGTTTGCAGTCCGGCCGGACACCGGAAATCGTCCTCCAACTCCCCTGTCTTATTGCCACCCACCGACATCGTTTCGTCGAACGGCGCTTTGCCGAGCGCTTCGAGGCGGGACTGCAAAAGCTGCACGAAGGGCTCGGCCGCCCGCGCACCCACAAACGGCTCGACCACATCCAGGAGCGTATCGGTCGGCTCAAGGCCCAAAGCCGCGGCGCGGGCCAGCACTACCACATCGAGATCACCCCGGACGAAAGCGGCACCCCCGCCCAGGCAATCACCTGGCGGCGCGAGCCCCAGGCCGGCAGTCGCCTGAGCCATCCGGGGGTCTACTGCCTGCGCAGCAACGAGACCGGCTGGGACGAAGAGCGGCTGTGGCAGACCTACACCCTGCTCACCGATCTGGAGGCAGTCTTTCGCTCACTCAAGTCGGAGCTTGGCCTGCGCCCGGTGTATCACCACAAGGAGAGCCGCTGCGACGGCCACCTGTTCATCACCGTGCTCGCCTACCCGTTCGTGCAAATCATCCGTCGGCGGTTGCACGAGCACGACATCGATGCGCGCTGGAACAGGCTACGCCAACAACTGGCCGGGCAGTGCCGCGTCACGGCCATCTTCAACCGCACCGACGGCCGCACCCTGCACGTGCGCAAGGCCACCCGCGCCGAGGGCGCCCAGCGCGACATCTACCGCGCTCTGGGTCTCGACGCCGCTCCGGGAGGGGTCAAGAAGATGATCGTCTAAACCAACCCATCCAACTTTCGGCGAAAATGTAGTGCCACTCGCCGAGACCTGTTTGACGGAATCATGAAGTATCAACCAGTTTGCGGACGAGATCGCCGAACAGCGGTTGCAGGAAAAAATGCAGAACACCGGACGAGGTCCGGAGAATGGGGGTAAGACCCGAAGGCCCTGGATGGCCGGAGGGGACAGCCGCAAGGCTGGTCCGTCAGGACGCGAAGCGCGGACGGCGCAGCGCAATCCGGAGAATTTTCAGGCGAAAAAGACAAAATCGCCGGGAGCGATTTTGGACAGCCAAAGGCTGGTCGCGAAGCGACAGGCCACATGGAGGTGGCCTGCAACCGGGGTATGACAAGTGTCCCGAAAAGGGAGTGACGGGGCCGCAGCGCCGACACTCTGAAGGCGACGTAAGTCGCTGACAATACGCAGAAAAACAAAACCCGCCCAACAACCGGACCTGGTTAGTGGACGGGTCTGTCTTTTTTAAATGGTGGAGCTGGCGGGAGTCGAACCCGCGTCCAACGCGCTTCCGCGCCAAAGTCTACAGGCTTATTCCAGTCTTTTGCTTTAGCCGACCGCCGTCCGACGGACAGGGCATGCGATGCGGCGATTCCGGTGAGGTTTTAGCGTATCTGCCCCGGACGAGCTTTTACGCGATCTTGTGAGAATCGACGCCTGGGTTGCCCCGAGGGGCACCGGACGCACAAGCACGGCTCCGGCCAGACGGCACCCTACCGGTGTTTAAGCGGCGAGTGCGTAGTTGTCGTCGTTGGCAACTATCATTTTGCGGCTGATTAACGAGGTAACCGCACCTCGGCCTGCATCTGGAACTTCCATCACGCTGTCGAAGCCATGTCAGCCCCCTTCATAAGATAAGGCAGTGTAGGGGAAGGATGGTTCCCTGGCAAATTCTCATTGACTCACTTCATACCTAAACGATCATGGGGCGAGTCGAGCCACCCCAATGAAAGGTCACTTCGCCCCTGATCGGGACAACGTCAGAACTTCCCCGGACGGGTAGGCCGGGCTGGGCCCGATAAGGCGTCGAGCAAGAATAACTTGAGCAATATTGCGCTCGGATTTAGGTCAGATTGGGTCGAACCGATTGAGCAAAACCGCAGGCGTAGCAGCGCTACGTCGAGGATTTTGCGATTGAGGTTCGGCCAAATATGGCCTG
>JAHJDE010000211.1 GCA_018812525.1 Gammaproteobacteria bacterium | reverse complement strand
GCGGCATATCGCACTGAATCTGCTGAAGAACGACAAGAGCCTGAAGCTTGGCGTGAAGAACAAGAGGTTGAGAGCCGGATGGGATGAGGCCTATCTGGCTAAGCTGTTGACGTCAGGCTAAATTTCATGCGTTTGCCCTGGCATCAAGGATTGACATTGTAGTTTATGCCTTGTCTGGTTCATGTTTTCCAAAATTGGGGGGGCTAGCACTGCTCCCATTGATCAGAAGAATTTATTGAATGTTGCAATACGAGGCCCTATTCGCTGTTAGCTGTTAGCTGTCAGTAGAGACGACAATAAGATCATCAATTTCTACTCGTAAAACGGCGGCCATGGCACGGTAGACCTCAATCGATCCAGACCTTTTGCCGGCTTCCAGTTGCGCTATATAGCCTTGTTTTTTGCCGATTGCCTCACCAAGTTCCATCTGACTTAAACCTCTAAACTTGCGCCAGACCTTGATGGGGTTCTCGCCATCCACAAGGGCATCCGCTACTTCTGCGGGGATCAGTTCATCATCGCCAGCCATTAACTCACGTTTGGCGGCATCAGCCGCTGCAATGTCTTCGGCGTCCTCAGCCAGTTCCAACAAGTGCCGATAGAAATCATACGGGAGCACGGCATATTCCGGTTTCCCGTCCCGCTCGATGATTTGTGCCTGTGTATTCATTTATAGATATCTCCTCTCGCCCCGACATCGAGTACCCATAGAATCAGCTTGTCATCCACAAGCTCGCATATGGCGCGATAGCCACCCAGGCGCAGCCGGTGATATTCGGTGCCCTTGAGTTCTTTCCAGTCACCTTCGTACTGGCCCGGATTAGAAGCCACCTTTCTCAATTCGTCCCGGATCTTTTGCCGGAGACCGATAGGCTCCAACTTAGCCAGCGCCTTGGCAGCCTTCTTTTTGTACTCAAGCCTATACATGTGCTCACTATAGCTTAAAGCTATATCTCTGCAATTCCAGCCCAAATGAAAAACGCCTTGCCACCACGATTGCGGCGGAAGGCGTCATGCCCGCGGGTCTAGGCGACTAGAGCCGCAAGCTCACGGGCACACCGTGGAATTGCAGCTTCATCTCGTCTGGGGACATGCCGCAGGCGAGGCCGACCAGTTCGGGGAGGAAGAGGACGGGGAGCTGGAAGTTCTTGCCGGTCTGGGCCAGGGCCTTGGCCTGGGAGCCGTCCATGCTCTTGAAGCAGAGGGGGCAGGAGGTGACCATGAGGTCCACATCCTTCTTGTGCGCCCCTTCCAGCACGTTGGCGGTCATCTGCATGTTGAGCTGGTTGTTGGGCCAGGCCAGGTGGTAACCGCAGCAGTCTTCCTGGGTCTCATACTCCACGATCTGCACCCCCAATACTCGCAAAATATCTTCCAGCGAGGTGGGGTTGTCGGCGGACTCAAAGCCCTGGATGTCGGCAGGGTTACGTGTGTGGCAGCCGTAGTAGGAGGCAACGCGCAGGCCGCTGAGGGGGTTGGTGACCCGCTCCTTGAGTTTTTCCAGGCCCACGTCCTGGGCGATGACCCAGAGGGTGTGGGTGATCTTGCAGGTTCCTTTGTATTCCAAACCCTGTTCGGCCAGGATCTCGTTGACCTGGGCGTGCAGGGCGGGGTTCTCCCGCATGCGCTTCTGGGCATTGGATATGACGTTGAAGCAGGTGGAACAGGGGGTGTAGAGGGGCAACCCCATCTTTTCGGCGTGGGCCATGTTCTTGGCATTGACCGCCAGCGAGGTCAGCTCGGAGCGCTCCTCAATGACGCCGGAGCCGCAGCAGACCGCGTCCTGGATCAGTTCAAGCTCCACGTCGATCTTGGCAAAGACGTCTTGCAGGATCTCATAGAAGCGGGCGTCGGCACCCTGAAAGCAGCAGCCGGAATAGAAGCCGTAACGGATCTTATCACTCATATCTTGTTCTCCCCTTTGGATTCGATCTCTTTAACCTTGTCGTAGATCTGCTCGGCGCTGTTCTGGCCGTCCAGCAAGCAGACCTGGCGTTCCGGCTCGATCCCGTGTTTTCTCAGATAGTTGTCCGCCGCCTCGATGGCGGCCCAGCCCTTGGGGCCATTGACGATCACCGGCAGCATGGGCTTGTTGACCTGACCGTATTTGGCCACGTCCTCGGTATAGGCCTTGGCACGGCGTGATCCGGGGGTATCGTGGATGCCGTCGTCGATGGACATTTTGCGCATGCGCTGGATGGAGACGGCGGGGCGGGTGTCCTTGGGACAGACGTTGATGCACTTGCGGCACTGGGCGCAGGACCAGAGGCCCTGGTCCACCGCCGCCTGCATGCGCTCGCCCTTGAAGTCGTCGCGTACGTCGGCGGAGAACCGGTAGGCCTTGGCCAGGGTCAGGGGACCCGCGTACTTGGGATCGGCGCTGGCCGCCGAGCAGGCAGAGTAGCAGGAACCGCAGAGGATGCAGTCGGTGATGTAGTCGAAACGCGACAGCTCCTGCCGGGACATGAGGGATTCCTGTTCCAGACTCTCGGGTATGCGGTCGCGGTTCTCCATCAGGTAGGGGTGCATCTTGGAGAGCTTCTCGATCACCGGGTCTATATCCACAACCAGGTCGCGCAGCACGGGCATGTTGCGCAGGGGCTGGATGGTGACCGACTCCTTCTTGAAGTCTTCCAGGATGGGCATCAACTGGGTACTACAGGCCAGGACAGGTTTGCCGTTGACCCGCACGGCGCAGGAGCCACAGATCTTGGAGCGGCAAAAGGCGCGGAAGGTCAGGGAGCTGTCCTGTGTGTTCTTGATCAGGCGCAGGGTCTCCAGCACGGTCATGCCGGTCTCCACGCTGACCTTGAAGTTGTCGTAGAAGGCCGATTTGTGCTGACCCGGCGTGAATCTCTGGATACGGATATTGGCCAGGATGCTTTTACGATCGGGCGTAATGGTTTCGCTCATGCCGGCGTCTCCTCAGTAGGTACGGGCCTGGGGCTCGAATTGGGTGATGGTGACAGGGTTGAACTCCAGCTTGGGTTTGCCGTCACCGCCTCGGGTGGCCAGTGTGTGGGCCAGCCACGCCTGGTCATTGCGCTCCGGATGGTCCTCGCGCGTATGGGCGCCACGGGACTCTTGGCGGGCCAGGGCACCGACCGTGACCACCTCGGCCAGATCGAGCATGTTCTTCATCTCCAGGGCGGAGACCAGCTCGGTGTTGAAGGCCCGGTTCTTGTCCTGGACGCGCACCCGGCCGAGGCGCTCCTGCAACTCGGCCAGCGTATCGACGGCCGACTCCAGATCCTTGGCGTTGCGGTAGACACCGACCTTTTCCGCCATCAGCTCGCCCATGGCGCGTCGGATATCGGCCACGGAGTCGCCGCTCGTCCCCGCCATCATGGCTGCGATCATAGCCTCGTCCGCCTTTTCCTGATCCATGCCCAGGGGGACCAGGTCGTTGTTGCGGGCAAACTCCAGGGCATGCCGTCCCGTGCGCTTGCCGAACACCAGGATGTCGAGCAGGGAGTTGCCGCCCAGGCGGTTGGCGCCATGGACCGAGACGCAGCCCGCCTCACCGGCGGCATAGATGCCCTCGATAGGGGTCTGACCGTTGAGGTCCGTGTGGATGCCGCCCATAGAGTAGTGGGCCGTGGGCTTGATAGGGATCGGCTCGTTGATGGGGTCCACGCCCTCGAACTCGATGCAGAGCTCGCGGATCTGGGGCAGGCGTTCCTTGATGCGGTCCGCGCCCAGGTGGGTGAGGTCGAGGAATACCTCGCCGTCGGGTCCGCCACGGCCTTCGCGCACCTCGGTCTCGCAAGAGCGGGAGACCAGGTCGCGGGGACCCAGCTCCATCTTTTCGGGGGCATAACGGCTCATAAAGCGCTCACCCAGGCCGTTCAGCAGATAGCCGCCTTCACCGCGCGCCCCTTCGGAGACCAGGATGCCGGTCCGGCGCAGGCCGGTGGGATGGAACTGGATGAACTCCATGTCCTTGATCGGAAGGCCGGCGCGATAGGCCATGGCAGTGCCGTCGCCGGTGTTGCCCAGGGCGTTGGAGGTGCGGGTCCAATAGATGCGGCCATGGCCGCCGGTGGCCAGGATCACGGCCTTGGCGCGGATGGTATGGACGCGGCCGGTCTGGATATTGAGGGCCGTCACGCCTTGGCAGCGCTTGCCGTCGTGCAGTAGCGAGAGCGCAAGCCATTCGTTGAAGAAGTTGACGCCATGGCGGATGCCCTGCTCGTACAGGGTATGGAGCATGACATGGCCGACCTTGTCGGCGGAGTAGCAGGCACGGGGCTTGGAGGCGCCGCCGAAGGGGCGCTGGGCAATCTTGCCCTCGTCCGTGCGGGAGAAGGGGCAACCCCAGTGCTCCATCTCGCGCACTACCATAGGGGCCTCGCGGGTCATGATCTCGACGGCGTCCTGGTCGGCCAGGTAGTCGGAGCCCTTGACCGTGTCGAACCAGTGGTCCTGCCAGGTGTCGGTCTCGTCCAGGTTGGCCAGGGCAGCATTCACCCCCCCCTGAGCCGCCCCGGTATGGGAGCGGGTCGGGTAGACCTTGGTCAGGACACCGACCTGCAACTCCTCCTCCATGCGGGATTCAAGCGCGGCATAGAGCCCTGCCCCGCCGGAACCGACGATTAGAATGTCATATGTCATCATGGGTTAATCCCCTCCTACCTCTTCAATGTTATTAAACGAACACCCCCAACCCTGTGGACGGCCAGCACATTAAATCGACAGCGGGCAATGCTATAGCAGCGGGATCAGGCTTGTTCCCTACAGGGACCGGAGAAATCCTCTACGGGCTCCAGGATGAACTCGATCAGGGTATCGTCGGGATAACCCGGCCCCGTCTCGCTCTGGTCGGTAAACAGGTGGGTGCCATCGGCGCCGAAATAGACCCCTTCCTCCTTGCGGGTGCCGTTGGCAAATGTGCGCTGGCGGTGCATGTAGCGCAGCACCGCCTTATCGTCGTAGTAGTATTCCATTCTGACCATCATGTCCACGGATCCACCATCGACGAAATATCTCCTCGCTACTCCCTGCTTGTCTTTATAGAGTCCACGGTCATACTCCGCCGATGTTCCCTCGACGGTACATTTGTTGGTCTGCTTCTTCAGCTCCCCCCGCTCCAGCATGGCATTGATGTCGGCCTTGAGGAGCCGCACCTCCTCGATCTCCGGCCGGGACAACATCAGCTCCCTGGTGGGAGGCTCGTCGGCCCATGCACCCAGGGCGATTAGGGAGAGGAGAAATAAACGAATAAAAGATGTCATAAATCGGGTATATAGCTGCGGCCAGGCGTTTGTTGCGGTATGGATTGGCCCCATAAATTACTACATGGCCCGGCATTATGCCCCATCGCTTCAACAAATCGTGCCCCATTGCCGCCCGGTTTATTGACGAGCGGCAACAGACCGGTAAATGTCTGGTGTCAGAGAGGTTCTTGCAAAACTGCAAGAACCTCTTGCGGTTCAGGGATGAACCGCCATTTTCAATGGCCTAAGCCATTGAAAATGAAGAAAACGAAAAATCGCATTTTTCGTTTTCGCCTTGCAAACTGGCAGCAAGGGCCATTTTGCAAGTTCATCATCATTT
>JAHJDE010000037.1 GCA_018812525.1 Gammaproteobacteria bacterium | reverse complement strand
CGAGTTCGCCCCTGGTAATCGGGTGGTTTACGCCGGCAGGAACGACAGGCGGGGTATCCGTTCACCCCCCCTCCCTTTGGGAGGGGGTTGGGGGGAGGGCAATCCAGAATAATGCCTTGAATTTATTAGGTCACCCCCTCCCTAACCCTCCCAGGGGGAGGGGACTGAACGGTTACCAGGCGGGAGGCCCTGAATCGCTCGGATACCGGGCCCGTCGTTGCCGTGTCAGACAAGGCTGTGACGGTGAAAATGGACAAAGATGGCTCCCTGCGCGAGATCCAACCGGAGCGTCAAGACGTGCGTCATGCCTACGCCCTGACAACCCATAAGGCCCAGGGGATGACCGTCGAAAAGGCGGTCGTGTATATCCAGGGCGCGAACATGAGCAGGGAAATGAATTATGTCCAGGCGAGCCGCGCCAAGGGGGGAACCGAGTTTGTCACCACCAGGACGCAGGTCGAGAAACTCGCCCGTGATGCCCCTCCCAGCCGTGAAACCGCCGCCATGGTCCAGGCCTGCGGGGTCAGGCCCGCAGACATCTCCCCGCTCATCAATCATGACCGGCGGCAACGGGAAGGGAGAGAAACGGCTTCCCATCGCGTGGTTGAAAAGGTCGAGTGCTATTTGAGGGATCGAGAGACTGGCATTCGCTAGACGCCGGCTAGCGCCTGCTATACGATCTCGGCATTATCCCTTTCCGTGAACCCCATGACGCAACGCGAACAACTCTCAGTGTGGATGCCCCCCGGTACCAAGGCGCGGATCAAGGCGCTGGCCGGGGAACGGGAACCCATCGCCTCGGTGCTCTGCCGGGGGCTGGACGCCCTGGAGCATCAACCCCCAGCGGAAGAGAGGTCCGATCTGATCGCTCGGCTTGAGGCGCTGGAGGCCAGAGTCCAGGCGCTGGAGTCCATCGAAAACAGGCCGCGCTAGGGGCATCGTCCAGGGTTTCACGGGTCTCCCCGCCGCAAGCCCATAGGGTGATGAAAACGAATATACTTCGTCAGTACCTACAGAAGGAGACCGGGCCATGCCGAAAGAAGCCGTTTTCACCCTGAAGCTAGAACCTGAACTGCGGACTGAGTTCATGGCAGAGGCCGAGGCTGCCCACCGGCCTGCATCTCAGATCCTCCGCGATCTGATGCGCGAGTATATCCGGCGGCAGCGCGAAGCGCGGGAATATGACGAGTTCTTGCGCCGCAAGATCGAGGCCGGACGAGCCTCGATGCGCGCCGGCGTGGGCCGCTCGAATGACGAGGTCGAAGCCGACTTCGCCGCGCGCCGTGCCGGTGTGACGCGCCCCCCGTGAGGGTCATCTGGACGCCCGAGGCGCAACAAGACCGTGTTGATATCTGGGATTATATCGCCGCCGACAATCCGCAGGCGGCTGTCCGGATGGATGCGCTTTTCAGCGATGCGGCGGCCCGCCTGGCCGGACACCCCAGACTAGGCCGGCCGGGGAAGATACCCGGCACCCGCGAGCTGATACCGCATGAAAGCAATCGCCTGGTGTACGAGATCAAAAACGAAACCGTATGGATACTGACCTTGGTCCATACGGCCAGACAGTGGCCACCTGTGCGTAACTGACGAAGGGGACGGGCAGCGCTTCCAAGAGGTTGCGTCCTTGCTGGGAACCTCGAAAAATTGCGCTGTCATGGAAGGATGTCAGCGATTTTTGTGATGGCGGGAGAGGAAGTGACTGAATGCGCTGGGTCCAGCGTCTGGCAACCGAAACAACCTCACGACGCATTTTCTCTGATTCAGATCAACCGTGAAGGCATAGCTTATTGACCCCCCCTTACATCATCGAAAATCAACCGAAGAACGCTTTGGTACATGGAAAATTAAGGATGGTCCCGTGAAAGATTTTCGTCTCTCCTTTGTCGTCACCTTCATCTGTCTCGCGCTGGCCGGTTATTGGGGATTGCGGTCGGGTCAGGGAATGACCGCAGCCGTGGTTCTTGCCTTGATCCTCGGCGTCATGGAGGTCAGCCTCTCCTTCGACAACGCCGTGGTGAACGCCGCCGTGCTCAAGGACATGGACGAGAGATGGCAACAGATCTTCCTCACCATCGGCATCCTGATCGCCGTGTTCGGCATGCGGCTCTTCTTTCCCATCCTCATCGTCACCATTGCCACCGGCATGGGCATGGGCGATGTCGCCGCGATGGCGCTGGATCGGCCCGAGGAGTACGCCCGTCACCTGCAAGAAAGCCACGTCGGCATCGCCGCATTTGGCGGCATGTTCCTGATGCTGGTCTTCCTCTCCTTTCTCCTCGACGAGGGCAAGGAACTCCATTGGCTCGGGGCGATGGAAGAGCGACTCTCCCTGCTGGGTAAGCTCGACTCCATCGAGGTCATGGTGGCGCTGCTGATCCTCTTCGGGCTTCAGTACCTATTGCCGCTCGAACCGTTGGACCGCCTTACCATGCTGGTTGCCGGCGTGGGTGGCGTGATCCTCTACATCGCCGTCAGCAGCCTCGATAGCCTTTTCGAGAGCGAGGAAGAGGGCGAGGCCGTCGTTCGGACCGCCAAACGCAGCGGCGTGGCGGGCTTTCTCTACCTGGAAGTTCTCGACGCCTCCTTCTCCTTCGATGGCGTCATCGGCGCCTTCGCCATCACCCGCGATGTCGTCATCATCATGCTCGGCCTTGCCATCGGCGCCATGTTCGTTCGCTCTCTCACCGTCTATCTGGTGCGCAAGGGTACGCTGGACGAATACGTGTTCCTGGAACACGGGGCGCACTACGCCATCGGTGCGCTCGCCGGGATCATGCTGGCCGGCATCGTCTATCACGTCTCCGAAGTGGTGACCGGGCTGATCGGCGTCGGCTTCATCCTGCTTGCCCTCGTCTCGTCCATCCGTTATCGGGCAAAGGCAGTCGCTGCGGAGGAGTGAGCCCGCTTAGTGGTGACATCCGCTGATAACGAAAGACAATCGCTGCCAGCCATGGAGAGCGAAGCGAGGGCCGATAGCCCCCGATATTGCTATCATGCAGGACCTGTCCCCTCATCGTTCGAGACGGCTACGTTGCCATCCTTTGCGCGATTCGGGCGGCGCAGGGGCCTTTGGGGTTTGGGGCTAGGTCGTGACTGGGTTAGTGCGTAAACGATAAAGCGATAACCGATGCCGTTTCTCGATTGGGTCAACAAGAACCAGGCCAAGGAAGCCACCCGTGAGGTGCCCTATCACCTGCTCAAGCTGGAGTCGGTGCATGGCGACCTCACCGGCGCCAACGAAAACCTCCTCATCCAGGGCGACAACCTGCTGGCGCTCAAGGCCCTGATCCCCTTCTATGCCGGGCGAGTGAAGTGCATCTTCATCGATCCGCCATACAACACCCAGAGCGCCTTCGAGCACTACGACGACAAGCTCGAACACAGCCAGTGGCTGTCGATGATGTATCCCCGGCTGGTGCTACTGCGCGACCTACTGGCTGAGGACGGGAGTATCTGGATCACCATTGACGACAACGAGGCGCATTACCTCAAAGTGCTCATGGATGAGGTGTTTGGTAGGCGCAACTTCATCGCGAATGTGATTTGGCAAAAGGCTTACGGCCCTCGCAGCAATGCTTCCTTGATCTCCGATTCTCACGATCATGTGTTGGTCTATGGGAAGAACAAGGAAGAGCAGAGCTTCGGGTTGCTATCTCGCTCGGATGAGCAAACGGCGAAGTATAAGAACCCTGATGGCGACGGCGATCCAAGAGGTCCTTGGAAGCCTGAAAACGCCTCCATCAGCCTGCTATCCGGGCAGCGTGGGAAACAGTTTGCCAAAACTGGAAAGAGTGAAAACCTATTCGAGATTACCTCGCCAACCGGGGTCAGGCACTGGCCACCCAAAAATCGCTGCTGGGCCTTCTCTCCAGCGAAGTATGCCGAGTTAGTTGCTGACGGGAGAATCTGGTTTGGGCCTGACGGTAATGGAAGGCCTGCTATCAAACGGTTCCTTTCTGAAATATCGCAGGGTGTAATGCCCCAGACGGTATGGCTTCACGATGCGGTTGGGCACAACCAGGAATCAAGCCGGGAGATTAGAGCGCTGTTTGAGACATCTCCATTTGCCACGCCGAAACCAGAGCGCCTCATTCATCGCTTATTGCATTTGGCGACCGCCCCTGACGATCTCGTTCTTGATTCCTTCCTCGGTTCCGGCACCACCGCCGCCGTAGCGCACAAGATGGGCCGTCGCTACATCGGCATCGAGATGGGCGAGCATGCCCGCACCCACTGCCTGCCCCGCTTGCAAAAGGTCATCGAGGGCGAACAGGGCGGCATCAGTAAAGCCGTAGAGTGGCAGGGCGGCGGCGGCTTCCGCTTCTGCACCTTGGGCGAGCCCGCCTTCGACGAGCATGGCCGCATCAACCCCGAAGTGCGCTTCGCTACCCTGTCCGCTTATGTTTGGCACTTCGAGACTGGCAGGCCCGGCGAGCAGGCCTTCGACAAGCCGCTGCTGGGCGTGCATGACGGCACCGCCTACTTCCTGCTCTATAACGGCATCCTTGGCGACCGCCGCCCGGCTGGCGGCAATGTGCTGACCCATGCCGTGCTGGCCGACCTCAAGCAGAACTTCCCCCACGCGGGGCCGAAGGTGATCTATGGCGAGTCGTCCCGGCTAGGCGCGGCGCGCCTGGCGGCCGAGGGCATCACCTTCAAGCAGATACCCTACGACGTGAAGATGCGCTGACGCTGGGAGCACAACAACAACCATGCTGACCCTCAAGACCTACCAGCAGACCGCCCTGACGGTGCTGACGCAGTTCCTCACCGCCACCCGCAGCAAGCCGGTGGCGGACGCCTACGCCGCCAACCTGGCGGAGCAGAGCCGCAGCGAGCCCTATCAAGCCCTGTTCGGCGACACGCCTTGCGTGTGCCTGCGCGTGCCCACTGGCGGCGGCAAGACCATCATGGCCGCGCACGCCGTGGCCCTGGCGGGCAAGGCCGTGCTGGACAGCGACGCCCCCGTGGCGCTGTGGCTGACGCCCTCGGACACGATCCGCTCCCAGACGCTGGAGGCCCTGGCCAACGCCCGGCACCCCTACCGGCAGGCCCTGGCGCAGCACTTCGGGGACCGCGTGCAGGTGTGCGACCTGGAGAGCTTGCAGACCATCAGCCCGCACGATGTCGGCAAGGCCGCCATCGTCATCGTGGCCACCATTCAGTCGTTCAACATCACCGACACGGCCAAGCGGAATGTGTATTCCTTCTTCGAGGAACTGGCGCAGCACTTCGACGGCCTGCCGCCGCAGCTCACCGAGGGCATGGAGAAGGTGGCCGAGGCCGACTTGGCGGTGCAGCCCTATCTGACCGCCAAGGACCTGGGCCGGGTGAAGTATTCGGTGGCCAACTGGCTGCACCGCCAGCAGCCCATCGTTATCGTGGACGAGGCGCACAACAACCGCACCGACCGCTTCTTCAAGTCGCTCTCGCGCGTCAATCCGAGCTGCATTATCGAGATGACCGCCACGCCCGTGCCCGGCAACAATGTGCTCTACCATGTCGCCGCGCAGGAGCTGAAGGCCGAGCAGATGATCAAGCTGCCCATCGTGCTGGCCGAGCACCCCCAAGGCTGGAAGGAGTGCCTGCAAGATGCCCGCCTGACCCGCGACCGGCTGGAGCTGGCCGCGCAGAAGGAGACCGACTACGTCCGGCCCATCGTGCTGGTACAGGCCCAACCCAAGGGCGGCGAGGCCACCGTCGAGGTGGTGCGCAAACACCTCATCGACCAGGAGCAGGTGCCCGAGGACCAGATCGCCGTGGCCACCGGCTCGCAGAAGGAGCTGGACGGCATAGACCTGTTCGACCCGGCGACCCCCATCCGCTATGTCATCACCGTGGAGGCCCTGAAAGAGGGCTGGGATTGTTCATTTGCCTATGTGCTGGCCAGCCTGCAATCGGTGAACTCGGCTAAGGATGTCGAGCAGCTCCTGGGCCGCGTGCTGCGCATGCCCTACGCCCGGAACCGTAGCCAAGACGGCTTGAACAAGGCATACGCGCACATTGTGGCGAACAGCTTCGCCGAGGCCGCCGCCACGCTTAAGGACCGCATGGTACAGAACATGGGCTTCGAGCGGCTGGAGACCGCCTCGATCATCATCCCGCAGGTACCGCTGCCGCTCTCGGGTGGCGCGGGCGGGACGCCACCCACGAGAGGCACGACCAGTTCGGCTCCGGTTATCCCCGACTGCCATATCGAACTGCCCCAGATGCCCGACACCCAGCACTGGCCCGATGATGTGATGCAGGCGGTCAAAATCGTGCCGACCACCCAGGGCGCCACCGTCTTGCTTGCCGGGGCGACCAGCCACGAGGTGCTAGCGCAGGCCGAGGTGTTCATCAGCCAGGTCATGCCCGCGAAGGCACGGGAGAAGGTGAAGGAGCAGTTCGCCGCCCACCGTGCCATGCGCCAGGCCATGCGTGCCCCGGCTCAGTTGGGCCTCTCCTTTGCGCGGATCCCCCAGCTCTGCCTGAACCTGGAAGGCCACCATGAAATGGTCGAGAAGGAAACCCTCTCCAGCCTGGGCGATTGGAGCCTGTTGGACCAGCCGGTGCAGCTGGCCGGCTTCGCCATTACCGAGACCGTCAACTCGTTCGAGATCGATGTGAACGGCGAGAAGGTGAAGTGGCGCCACATTGATGCCCAGCAACTCCACCTCAACGACACAGCCAGCTACATCACCGAAGCAGGACTGTTGAATGAATTGGATAAGGATGTGCGCCAGCCTGACGTTGGGCAACTCCAGATGCAGGCGTATCTGTTGAAGATGCTGCGCCACCTCACCGCCGACCGGGGGATTTCTCTAACAGCCTTGTTCCGTGCCCGCTTCCAGTTGGCCCAGGCCCTGGCCAAGGAGATCGACCGGCTGCGCGGCCTCGCCATGATCAAGGGCTTCCAAGGCCGGCTGATGGACATGGCGGTGCCCAGCCTGGCGGAGATGGCGCACTACAGCTTCCAGTTCCAGCCCGGCAAATACCCGGCCCGGCAGGTCTATCAGGGCAGCTACGAGTTCAACAAGCACTTCTACCCCGTCATCCACGACCTGCGCGAGAAAACCGGCGCCGGCCAGGTGGCCGAGGAGTTCCGATGCGCCCAGGCCATCGACTCGTATTCCAAGGTCAAGCAATGGGTCCGCAACATCGAGAGGCAGGAAAGGTTCTCGTTCTGGCTGCCTACTTCCAGCGATTACTTTTACCCCGACTTCGTAGCCGAGCTGGAGGATGGCCGCGTGCTGGTGGTGGAATACAAGGGCGAACCCTACAAGACCAACGACGACTCGCGGGAGAAGATGCAGGTGGGCCACCAGTGGGAGAAGTCCAGTGATGGACGGTGTCTATTCCTATTTGCCGTGGAGCGCGACGGCAACGGTCGGGACGTATTCCAACAGATTGCCAACAAGTTGATGTGATCGTAACCATTCAGATCGCCCAAAAGGCCGGTCGACCTGAATAGTTACATGTGATCAACAAACGATACAGGCTGAGACATTTCATTGTGTCAGTACGGTTTAGGGGGGTAGGGGTGGCCAAAAGCATTCCGGGACAGGGGCGCGAATTAGCGGCACTGGGGAGGAACTTGCAAAATGGCCATCCTGGCCATTTTGCAAGGCGAAAACGAAAAATGCGATTTTTCGTTTTCTTCATTTTCAATGGCTTAGGCCATTGAAAATGGCGGTTCATCCCTGAACCGCACTCGATTGATTTTTTAAT
>JAHJDE010000036.1 GCA_018812525.1 Gammaproteobacteria bacterium | reverse complement strand
CAAGGCCTTAGGGATCGGGGGCTCGCGAGTTGAAACCACCTTCTGCGCGAGTGAGTATGATTGAAGAGCCCGGTGCGGGAAAACCGCACGCCGGGATCTGTGCAGGGGTCGTCGGGTAACCGGCGCTCCTACTGCGACGGCTTTTTGATTAGCACATTATAGCAATAAAATCAGTTTGCCTTTATTGCTTGACGGTATCGACATCTAATGTTAATTGGCCATCATTCGTTACGGTTAGATTGTGTTTGATAATTAAATATTCTATGTCAGGATATAGTCGTTTTTTTGTCTCAACCATAATATCTGTTTGTTCTATTATCGTAGCAATACCAGTAGCATCTAACTCTGTTTGAAATTGATCAATTAACTTCCTCTCTATTTCTTCTCTTTTTGTATCAGAAGTTAATGATATATTCCAAGCGAAAATTGCCATATCAATTATTGCAACTATTCGTTCTCGCTTAGGGTATTTCTTGATCAGTGGTTCTGCTAAGCGTAATATTGCCTCAGATATTTTTATCGGTGGAGCATCAGTTTTTTTATCTATCATGATTATCCTTGCTTAAATGTAATATTCAGCATCTTATGGTCCATGAGTGTTCCTGCTTTTTGATCTAGCCTAACGCTTAACATCACCGGAAAAATAAAGCGTAGTGAGGAACGAGCACAGCTTTATTTTGTCCGAGTGCATGTTTTTGTTATGTTTTTTCAATTTGATACAAGCTCAAAATCGAGTTCGTCATTTTCTTCTTCAAGTTCTTTTGCATATACTCGCTGTTCAGTATAAATATTCATTCCACTGCTACCTTCACATGGATATATTTGCATACTATTCAACACATATACCAAATCTTCAATGCATCCTACTGGATCTATTGTGTAGCTTGAACCCCAGCATCGCCAAAATTTCCAGCCAACTCTCTCCATAGTACGCTGACGTTTCCAATCATCCATCCACTTTTCAGGAGGGTGGTACTTATCGCCATCTAATTCTATTGCCAACCTTTGATCGTTCTCGCCTTCAACAACTAAATCAATTGAAAATGCTCCCACCTTTACTTGTGGTGTGACGTTATACCCCTTATTTACGAGTCTTTTATATACATCCCTTTCAAATTCTGAGTCGCATAAATCAGCAGGATTTTCAACTTGCTCAATTTGCGGCATTGGGAACACAAAATGGCGTAGGATTTTCAATCTTAAATCAGATTCATTTTTTAAGTCAGATTCTTGAATGCTTCGATAAAGATACATTCTATCTCTCGCTCTAGATAAGGCGACATTCATTCTTTGTTCTGCATCCCTTTTACTCATAACAGCACCTTGACCAGAACCGATGACCATTGATAAGAACATAATGTCTCGTTCTTTTCCTTGGAAAGTTGAAGCATCACCACAGGCTATTTTATATTCTTGGAATATATCTTCACCCAGCTCAACCAGTAACTGGTCTTGAATGTATTTAGCCTGTTGTGCTCCTATCAGTGACACAACACCAATGCTACGCCCTTTATATTTTTGGTCAGATACTAGATTTTTTATCTCAGATACAATTGCCTCAGCTTCTATCTCATTAACTTTACTCCTCTCATCACGACGACCACCCTTAACATAAACATCTATCAATGGTGGTGTAAGTTTCTCAGATGATTTTGGTATCCTTAGAGGGATAAGTGGTTCATTGTAAAATTGCATACTGAACCGAATAATTGGTTCTACACATCGAAAATGCTCAGTCAACATAATTCGCTGCCCCGGAAATACCGCATTGGCAAGATCATAGACAGAAACGCCAGGCAAAAGTAACTCTGCAAATGGCTGCTCTCTAAGAAAATTATGTTTAAGTTGTAATATTTTTTCCTCTGCAAGAAAAGCTGCTGTTGGGCTTACCTGCTTATCATCACCTACAATCAACAATTTCTTTGCTCTCAATATTGCAGGTAACGCAGTAATATCAGACTGTGATGCCTCATCAATAATCACTAAATCAAAGGAACCAAAATCTGATGGCAAGCTTTCACTTACACGCCAAGTCGGCATAATCCAGCATGGAACACCACCATAGCAATCTTGCATTGCCCTATAAGCATCTCTACGATGTCTTGGTGCTCTCTTTCCTGTGCCTTTCCCAATTTTTGCAACTGAGGACACGAAACCCATCAACGCACCTTGAACACGTTCGGTCATGCTCATGTGCAGCCCAATATTTGTTTTTAGACGAACAAGTTTAGAGAATGTTCTTTTTAGATCACTATCAAGAGATGACCTTTTTTCAGATAGTTTTTTAAGTTGCTCACGCCCATCAATTTCATGCAAATACTGTTTACGCTGATTCCACTTCCATGTTTCAAACCAATCAACAGGGGTCAAGCTGTCGTCAGCTTCAAGTAGTGGCTCCTTTTTAAGTCTCTTTCCCCATTTGGGTGCACCTGACTCAGATATTTTACTTGTAATATTTTCAATCTCTTGAAAATGACTCGATAACTTACTTATCCTACTCAACTCAGACACCAATTCCTGCCATTTCTGAATAATACTATCCGACGAGTACTCAGGATTACCTATGGTACTTTTAACAAATATTCTTATTTCATTTGCTATGTCGCCATCTGATTTATTGAGCTTCTCCATCAAGTCTTGTAATTTGATACGTTGAGCACCAAGGCTTATTCTCGATGTATTTAATTCAATAGCTTGAATTGTTTTTTCTATTTCTTCTTTGCTTCGTACAATTTCAGATACATCAATCCCATGCGGGAATAGCTCTATGATTTCTTTATTCAGAAAGTTCCATTGACCTGCTACTGATCTAGCATTTGAGATTAACTTATGGGTAGACTGTACATCTTTAAACAAACTCGCATAGCGATATTCAAACTCTGGTAATTCGAGCTCTTGCCCTGCATGATTCCATTTTCTTATAAATTTCTGAACATCATCTTGGTAATTTACATAATCAAGAATTGATTGCCACATTTCAGTATCTTTTGGTGGCTCACCTTCAATTCGAGCCTGTTCAATAATGCTCTTTGCTTCTTTATTACCAAAAGAAAAAATACTGAATGCTCTTTTACTATTTGTGAGATTGATCAACGCTTCTTGTACATCCTCAAAGCAGGCGAATGGTTCAGGAATTTCTACATGTGTCTTAACAAACTGCTGTCTTCTTTCTGCCAATGAAGACAAAGAATCTAATAATTCATTAACCAATGATGTTTCGCCATCAGGTTCCGGAAAACCTTCTAGCCAAGAATTAAAAAGTTGTTTTAACCAAAGGTTTTGCTCAAATATTTCCAGAAGACCTGATAATGTTTGCAGTGGTTTAGTTAGATTCTTGGCTCGATCAACAGATTTCTCTACAGAAACGGCAAGTGGAGGAATATGTTCACTTTTAGAGTTTTCGGCAATTTTTGTGGATGTTGCAAGGTCATCATGAATGGCAGCTACATTTGCACTATCTGGTAAGTCCTCTGAATTCGGGATGGATTTACCCACATAGACAATATCTTTACCTATTTTCCTGCGTGCAGCTCTAATTTTAGCAATATCAGAATCAGTGAATTTTGGGGTGTATTCTTCAGATGACCCCAGCTCATCTGGTAACCAGTCATGTTCGCCAGTATCATTTATGACTAGTTGAGCCAACTCCATTGCTGTTACATCTGTACTTTCGTTCGTTAATCTTTTCCCAACAGGATTAAGCTGTTTTAGTCCCCATGCTTTTATCTGTTCATCAATTTTGACTATTTCTTTATTGAGTTGTTTGACTCTTAATTCGTTTGATTCCGCCTCTTGGTTCAATTCGCGCAAACTGGTTTGACTAGCCAGACCAGCTAAAAGCTCAACGGCAGCTTCAAGCTGCTTCATCCCTTGCCTTTCATTTGCAAGAAGACTTATTGTTAAAGGTCTCAATTCTTCAGGTATTTGCTCTTGCAATACTGATAATGCAGGTTCACCTTTAGATGTAACAAGAACACTTCTTCCTGTAGCCAAATAATGACAAATTATATTAGCTATGGTGTGAGTTTTTCCCGTACCAGGCGGCCCTTGAACCACTACACCATCGTTTTCTTCAAGCCTATCTATTATTTGTACCTGAGAATCATTAAAGGCTTTAGGAAAAAATAGTTCTGATTTTTGTTTTGATTTTGGTGATGTGCTTGAAGAGGAAGGCGCCCCACTACCTGATAAAAAGCCGCCACTTGTTTGTAACGGCTTTTTGTCAGATAACTCTGTGACGAGCTTTTTTGCAGGGTTGGGAATCTGTCTTCCAGCATCTTTTGATTCTTCAAGGTTTTTTTGAAAACGTTCAATATCCTGAATGAATCCTGTGGAACTTCTTGGTCTTGCAAAAACTATCCAGCTATCTGTTATCTCAAGAGATTCACTTATATTATTTGGTTTACGGTTTTCTTTGTCAGGATTTACATTTGGCCAATAGGTTCCACTCTCACTCAAATGCGTTGAAGCTTGTCTCAGGACTGGTTCAAAACTTTCGTGCATATAGGGAGAAAATTCAATATCTTCTGACATTTCAGAAAAATGTTTTTTTCCAAAACGTAATAGAGCATCCACACCTGGATTTTCTAGCGCGAAATATGCACCAACGGCAATCGTTGGATCAATATTTCTAGGATGTATTAATATTGCTCCATCTTTTCTATCAACTTCAATTTCAATCGGCTTTTCGAGCAAAGGGTGATTGATTTTATGTCCTTCGCATATCCATCGACTAATTCCAATTCCCCAAATTAATTCGATAGGCTGTTCATCGCCTTGCGCTTCAATAGTTTGTTGAAGACTAAATAAAGAGTCATATATTTTAATAGTTTCTCTGCGTGGTTTTTCTTCTTCAGACCAAGGCAACCAATGCTCGTTAAGGTAGGTATCAATATCCACCTTTGCTTGTGGATTGTTTTCCAGTCGAAAAATTACGTCCTTTAATTTTATTTCGGTGATTTGTTCTTTTAAAGGATTAGTAACATCGATTTCAGCAACAACTCCTTCTTCAACCAGTTTTTTAGCTTCTTGTTCTGGTAGTGTTTTGATTAATTTTTCTTTAATCTGCGGGGTACTTTCTGGGTCATTTCCTATAGCGACCCATTCTTGTATTTGTTCGGGAATTGGTGGTGGTGCTAGTCTCTTTAATCGTTCAATTCTCAACCATATAGAAACACCGTCATCATCAATGATGTTATGCTGGATTCCGATTTTTCCTTTTAACTCATGCTCCCATATATTCAGTTGTTTGTATTCTTCTATTCTGAAAATTGGTTTTTGATTGAGTTTCCCAACGTGATGCACATAATCAAGCAGTTCATCTAGGCGATCAATTGTCTTGGAATCCATTTTTTCTGTATTTTCACTCACACTTTATTCCTATGAAGGGCTTAGTCTTTTGAAACATAACATTCTAATGACCTGCCGCCTCCGGCAGGAAAAGCATCTACATATGGATGCATGTATCCATATGTAGATACATGCATCCATATGTGGATGCTTGCATCTATATATAGATACAAGCATCTACAGGTAGATGCTTTTATCCCTCATCCACTATACGATCCTGTATTCCCAGCGCCCTGATCTGAGCATAACTCAATTCCCACAACTTGTATTGGGGGCGCCAAATACCCCCCATCTGCTTGGCCTTGTCCCTGAGTTCCGTTTCTGAGTAACCAATCCGCACACCGAAACGGTCTGTAGGGGCTGGTTCTTTCCTCGGGGCAACCGCGACCTCTCTAAACTCCCAGGGCAGACTTTCCACAACCAATTCCACTGTTTTGTATCTGATGCCCTTGGTTTCATCATACCGATAGCGAACGCAGACTAGATTCTCCCCGTACTGTGCCATCAGTTTCTTTGTTCCTCGATCTCCTGGGCGCAGGTTTAATCGTATGGGCAAGCTGTGCTTTTCATTTACCATTATCGCTTCCCCCGCCGAATTTCAACGGCACTCCCATTTTATCCAGCGGACTTTTGGCCCCCAGCGGCCCCTGTTGTAGGACGTGCGTATAGATCATGGTGGTCTTGACGTCCTTATGTCCCAAGAGGGTTTGCACAGTACGGATGTCGTAGCCGTCTTCCAGCATGTGGGTGGCAAAGCTGTGTCTCAGTGTGTGGCAGGAGCCATGCTTGTTGATCCCTGCCTTTTGTATCGCGGCCTTGAGCGCCTTGTTGATGACGGATTCATCCAGATGGTGACGCCGGATCTTGCCGGAGCGGGGATCGACGGCGCGCTTGGATGCAGGAAAGAGGTATTGCCAGCCCCAGCTTTTGCCGGCATTGGGGTATTTGCGTTCCAGGGCGAAGGGGAGGTAGACCTCGCCATGGCCTTCGGCCAGGTCGGTCTGGTGGATGGCCTTGGCCAGTTCCAGTTGGTGCTGCAGGGCGGGAATGAGGTCGTTGGGCAGCAGGGCCATGCGGTCTTTGTTGCCCTTGCCGGCGCGGATGGTGATGGATTTACGCTGAAAGTCGATGTCCTGTACCCGCAGGCGCAGACATTCCAGGACGCGCATGCCGGTGCCGTAGAGCAGCCGTGCGATGAGGCCGGTGACGCCTTCCATCGGATAGAGGATGTTCCGTACTTCTGTGCGTTCGAATACGGTGGGCAGCCGCTCGGGCCGTTTGGCGTGTTTGAACTGCATTCCCTGAGCCAGTTCACGCCCCAGTACCTTTTTGTACAGGAATACCAGGGCATTGAGGGCCTGGTTTTGGGTGGAGGCGGCGACGTTCCTATCGACGGCCAGGTGGTTGAGGAAGGCTTCGATCTCGGGCTCGCCGAGTGTCTCGGGATGGCGCTTGCCGTGGAAGAGGATGTAGCGCTTGATCCAGCCAAGGTAGGCGGTCTCGGTGCGGATGCTGTAGTGGAGGCGGCGCAGCACATCCCGCACTTGTGCGAGAAAGGGGGAGCTGCCGACGAGGCGATTGCTTTCCTGATATTCCGTGGGTGTCGCCATGCCTGCATTTTCCCGATTCGGATTGGGGTAAAGGTATCACAAGCCAGGCGAACGGCAACTCAAGACCGTCATTTTTTCGGCGTAGCCTGGTCCTCGCGGCTTTTTTTCAACGCAGATTTTCCATTGGTCCGTCGGGCTTTGCCCGACATGTCGGCCTGAAGGCCGACCTACAAACCAATGATTTTTTTGGCAAGGAAAAGGGAAGGAAAAGGGGGTGCTACCCTTTTTGTGCATTTATCGAACGGCTGAGTAGGCAAATTGGACAAAGTTTGAGGTTTGTTCCGGTAAACACATCCTACCGGATTCCTCGGGATGCCCTACTATCCCAATTGGTGCACTTGGAACTTGAGCCCGCCTCCCTTTTATCCAAAGGGCGCAACACATAGTCCTGTGTTACACTCATTTAAGTGCTGCTTGTAACGGGGTCCTAACCATGTCCGCTACCGTCAATTTCACAGGTTCGGTTGATCGCGATCTGTTGCGCCGCGCCAAGGTGATTGCGGCAAAAGCCGATACTTCCGTCAATGCCTTGTTCAATGCGGAATTACGCCATCTGGTGGAAACCTTTGAAGCGGCTGAAACGGTCGGTAACCAGAATTTCCGTACTTTGCTGGATTTTTCTCTCGGCAAGATAGACGACCTGAGCGCAATGGCTGCGCTGGGTATCGACAGTGCCGAAGACCTATTTCTGTTGATGGTGCAGGCACATTTGCCCATGCCGCGTTTGCCAGACAGCCTGACCAAGACAATGGTCGATGTGTTGAATACCTTGCCGCTCGGTACGGCACATGGCGGCTGACCCGGTTATCCTGCTGGCGGATGCCGGGCCGTTGATCACGCTGGCCTATGCTGATGCGCTGGATGTCTTGCTGTTGCCCGGTTGGACGGTGCAAATGGTCGACATGGTGTTGCACGAAGTAACCCGCAACCAAACGCCTACCAGCCGGAAGATTGCAGCATGGGTGGCGCAACACCAACTGCCGATCCGGGAAACCAGCATTCTGCGGCGTTACACAGAAGCATTGGCAGCAGGTGAAGTACCTCGTAAAGCTAATTTGGGGGAGTTGGCAGCGCAAGAGGTGATGACCGATTTTGCCCTGCTAACTGAACCGCCCACGGGTGTTTTCCTGTTTGAAGACCACAAGATTGCCCGCGCCGGCTTCCTGCTGCCGGAGGGCTGCCACAAGATCAGCATCCGCGCTTTCCTGCTGTTCCTAGAACAGAAGGGCTGGCTGGCATCCGCCGCCGAGGTGGAGCGCAAGGCTGTACAGGCGGGGCGGGCATTTTCCCGCTTGCGCTTCCCGGCGGAGGCTTACGGGGCTGAAAGTCCAGAAGGCGCCGGATAACTGGCGGAGGATTTCTTTGGTATAATGCCTCGATTTTCTTGACATTATTACCCGAGGAATCCTATGGCTGGGCATAGCAAATGGGCCAACATCAAGCACAAGAAGGCCGCCGTGGACAAGCAGCGCGGCAAGATCTGGACCAAGCTGATCCGTGAGGTTACGGTCGCGGCCCGGCAGGGCGGGGGCGACATCGGTTGCAATCCGCGCCTGCGGCTTGCCGTTGATAAGGCGTATGGCGCCAATATGCCAAAGGACACCATCGAGCGCGCCATCAAGCGCGGCGCCGGTGGCACGGACCTGGAGAACTACGAGGAGATCCGCTACGAGGGCTATGGACCGGGCGGCGTGGCGGTGATGGTCGATTGCATGACCGATAACCGCAACCGCACCGCCTCGGAGGTGCGCCATGCCTTTTCCAAGTGCGGCGGCAATCTGGGCACTGACGGGTCCGTATCCTATATGTTCAAGGAGAGCGGCGTGATCAGCTTCGCCCCCGGCACTGACGAGGACGCGGTGATGGCGGTGGCCCTCGATGCCGGCGCCGACGACCTGACCAATTACGACGACGGTTCTTTCGATATCCTGACCTCGCCCGATGCGTTTGCCGACACCAAGGACGCCCTGACTACCGCCGGTTTCGAGCCCGCCCTGGCCGAGGTGACCATGCGGCCGGACACCCTGAGCGCCCTGGATGTCGAGACGGCTGGAAAGGTGATGAAGATGATCAGCATGCTGGAGGACCTGGACGACGTGCAAGAGGTCTACACCAACGCCGATATCCCCGACGAAGTGATGGAGGCCCTGGGCTGAGCCCTACCGTATGAAAGACGCGAAGCGCACGTTTGCTCCCTCTCCTTCTGGGAGAGGGTTGGGGAGAGGGAACGATCAGGCCTGTCCTGAGCGCAGTCGAAGGGGGCGAGACCACTTTTATCTATTGGGGTGGGGCTCGCCCCATGATCGTTAGCATGGAGAGCCACCGCATCTTGGGCATAGATCCGGGTTCGCGGGTGACCGGTTACGCCGTCATCGACAGCGACGGGGCGCGCTCCCGTCAGGTCGAAAGCGGCTGCATCCGCCTCTCGCCGGAGGTGGCGGTCGCGCATCGGTTGGGGGATATCTTTCGCGCGGTGACTGGAATCATCGAGCGTTGCCGCCCGGACGAATTCGCCATCGAAGAGGTCTTTCTCTCCAAAAACGCCTCTTCCGCCCTGAAGCTGGGGCAGGCGAGGGGAGCCGCCATCTGCGCCGCCGCGACCCAGGGCCTGCCGGTCCACGAATACGCCGCGCGCTCCGTCAAGCAGGCGGTAGTCGGCACCGGTGCGGCCGATAAGGAGCAGGTCCAGCATATGGTCAAGTTGCTGTTGAATCTGCGCGAAGACCTCAGTCCCGACCAGGCGGACGCCCTGGCGGTTGCCCTGGCCCATGCCCATAGCCTGGTGCTGAATGGGCGCCTGAATCGAATCGCCGGGGGCGCCCGATGATCGGCCGTCTCTCCGGCCTGATCCTGGAGAAGCGCCCGCCCGCGCTGCTGGTGGATGTCCAGGGCGTGGGCTACGAGCTGGAGGCGCCCATGTCCACCTTCTACGACCTGCCGGGGGTGGGCGAGCGGGTGACGCTATTCACCCATCTGATGGTGCGTGAGGATGCCCATATCCTCTATGCCTTCTCCCGCGATGACCAGCGTCAGCTCTTTCGTGCCCTGCTCAAGGTGAGCGGGGTAGGGGCCAAGATGGCCCTGGCCATCCTGTCCGGCATGAGCACTGGCGACTTTGCCGTCTGCGTACAGGCGGACGATGCCCTGGCCCTGACCCGCCTGCCCGGTATCGGCAAGAAGACCGCCGAGCGCCTGATCATCGAGATGCGCGACCGGCTGGACAAGATTCCAATGGGGCAGGGGATCAGTCTGCCCGCCGCCACGGCCGGCGCTCAAATGGACAGTCCGGTGGCCGATGCGGTCAGCGCCCTCACCGCCCTGGGCTACAAGCCCCTGGACGCGAGCCGCATGGTCCGCGCCGTGGCGGGGGAGGGGATGGCCAGCGAGGAGATCATCCGCGCTGCCTTGAAGGGCGCCCTGGGCTGACATGAACCGAAAACCCTCCTTTCAACCGCCAAGGACGCAAAAATCGCGAAGCATTCCCTTGGTTTTTTTGTGTACCTTTGCGTCCTTCGCGGTTAAGAGTCGTTTGGCATGAATGCTGAGGAACGCCTGATCACCGCCGAACCCCTGTCCGAGGACCGGCTCCTGGACCAGAGTATCCGGCCCCGCTACCTGCGGGATTACGTCGGCCAGCCTACGGTGCGCGAGCAGTTGGAGATCTTCGTCCAGGCCGCCCGCCATCGCGGCGAGGCCCTCGACCATGTCCTGATCTTCGGCCCGCCCGGCCTCGGCAAGACCACCCTGTCGCACATCATCGCCAACGAGATGGGGGTCCACCTGCGCCAGACCTCCGGCCCGGTGCTGGAGAGGCCTGGCGACTTGGCGGCCCTGCTGACCAACCTGGAACCCCGCGATGTCCTCTTCGTGGACGAGATCCACCGCCTGAGCCCCGTGGTGGAGGAGATCCTCTATCCGGCCATGGAGGACTTCCAGCTCGACATCATGATCGGCGAGGGACCTTCCGCGCGCTCCATTAAGCTCGATCTGCAACCCTTCACCCTGGTGGGGGCCACCACGCGGGCGGGGCTCTTGACCTCGCCCCTGCGCGACCGCTTCGGCATCGTGCAGCGGCTGGAGTTCTATAATGAGCAGGACCTGGCCCAGATCGTCGGGCGCTCGGCGGGCATCCTCGGCATCGACATCGACACCGGCGGCGCCAGGGAGATCGCCCGCCGCGCGCGGGGCACACCGCGCATCGCCAACCGGCTGTTGCGCCGGGTGCGCGACTTCGCCCAGGTCAAGGGCAGCGGCCATATCGACAGCCAGGTGGCCGACAAGGCGCTGGATCTGATCAATGTGGACCGTTGCGGTTTCGATTACATGGACCGGAAGCTGCTGGAGACGATGATCCACAAGTTCGACGGCGGCCCGGTGGGCGTGGATAATCTGGCCGCAGCCATCAGCGAGGAGCGCGGGACCATTGAGGATGTGCTGGAACCCTATCTGATCCAGCAGGGCTTCCTGATGCGCACCCCGCGCGGGCGCGTGGCCACAAGGAATGCCTATCTCCACTTTGGCCTGACGCCGCCGTCCCGCAACGATCAGGCGGTGGCCAGGGACATGTTCGGGGGCGCCGATGCCTGAAACGAACAGGGAATTTATTCTGCCCATCCGGGTCTACTACGAGGATACGGACGCCGGGGGGGTGGTCTACCACACCAACTACCTGAAGTTCATGGAGCGCGCCCGCACCGAATGGCTTCGGTCGCTGGGTTTCGAGCAGGACCGGCTGCGCGAGGAGGCGGGCGTGGTCTTCGCTGTGCGCGGCATGGAGCTGGAATTCCTCAAGCCCGCACGGTTCAACGAAATGCTGGAGGCGACAGCCTCGATAAAGCAATTCGGCAAGGCCAGCCTGGTATTCAATCAGACTGTGGTTCGGGGTGACGAGTGCCTCTGCCGCGCGCTGGTCAAAGTGGCCTGTATCGATATCGATCGGTTCAAACCGACGGCTATACCGGCGGAGCTCCTTTCGGAGCTGACTCGGAACTGATGTAGGAGCGCCTTGCAGGCGCGAAGAGGATCGCGCCTGCAAAGCGCTCCTACGAGTCGCTTGACTCAAAGACTTATAGAATTCATGCGTTCAAGGAACCCAAATGCAAGCTGAACTCTCGTTCGTCAATCTCGTCCTGGGCGCCAGCCCCGTGGTGCAGTTGGTGATGGCCATCTTGATTCTGGCCTCGCTGGTCTCCTGGACCATGATCTTCGACCGCTCCATCTCCCTGCGCCGTGCGCGCCGTGACGCCGACGAGTTCGAACGCCGTTTCTGGGGCGGCAATGAGCTGACCGAACTCTATCGGCAAGTAGCCCGCGAGGAGGACGACGCCCGCGGCCTGGCGTCGATCTTCCGCGAGGGCTTCCGTGAATTCGCCAAGCAGAAGGAGCACAAGGGCATCGCTCCCATGGACGTGGTGGAGGGTGCGCGCCGTGCCATGCAGGTGGCCCTGAACCGCGAGGTGGATTATCTGGAGACCCACCTCTCCTTCCTCGCCACGGTCGGTTCCATCAGCCCCTATGTGGGACTGTTCGGCACCGTCTGGGGCATCATGAATTCCTTCCAGGCACTGGGTAATGTCAAGCAGGCGACCCTGTCGCTGGTTGCCCCCGGCATCGCCGAGGCCCTGATCGCCACAGCCATCGGCCTGTTTGCCGCCATCCCGGCCGTGGTTGCCTATAATCGCTACGCCAATGACGTGGAACGTCTGGAAAACCGCTACGAGGGCTTCCTCGATGAGTTCACCACCATCCTGCAACGGCAGGCGCACAACTGATAAGGTTCTAGCCAGAACGGCAAGTTAGCAAGTTTCTTTGAGTAACAATTCAGATCGCCCCCCAAAAAATGCGATTTTTTGGGGGCGGCCAAAGGGGATAGTAAGACTTCCCTTTGAAAACTCCAAAAGCTGTGGAGTAACCATTCAAATCGCCCAAAAACCGGGGCGACCTGAATAGTTACTTCTTTGATAATATACGCACGGAACTCTTTCACCCATGGCCCGTTCCCGACACAGCCGCAAACCCATGTCCCAGATCAATGTGGTCCCCTACATCGACGTCATGTTGGTACTGCTGGTGATTTTCATGATCACAGCCCCCATGGTCAGTCAGGGGATCAAGGTGGAACTGCCCCAACTGGATTCCGAACCCCTGCCGCCCGATCAGGAGGAGCCCCTGATCGTCTCCGTGGACAAGGCGGGACTCCTCTATGTGAACATCGGAGAGGATAAGGAGAAGCCGACCACGCCCGAGACCTTGCAGGTGCGGGTGGCGGCGGTATTACGCAACGCCCCCAAGACCCCGGTGCTGGTGAAGGGTGACAAGGATGTGGATTACGGCAGGGTGGTGGCGGCGATGCTGCTGCTCCAGAAGGCTGGCGCCCCCAACGTGGGTCTCATGACCGAGACGCCGGAGGAGTAGGGCATGGAGATCATCAAGCGCAACCCCAAGGCCTTCGCCATGGCGGTGGCTATGCACCTCGTCCTGATCTTCTTCCTCGTGTTCGGGGTCGATTGGCTGGAGGAGCCCAAGGTGGTCCGGCCCCATGTGGACGTAATTCAGGCCAAGGTGATCAGCGAAGACCAGATTGTCGCAGAGGCTCAGCAACTGAAGCAGGAGAAAGAGAAGGAAAAGGCACGGAAGCAGGCGGAGAAGACCAAGGCCGAACAGGAACTGACTGATATCAAGAAAAAACAGGAGGCCGAGAAGCTTCGTCTTGCTGACCTGGAAAAGAAACGCAAGGAGGAGGCGAAAAAACAGGAAGAGGTCAAGAAAAAGGCCGAGGCCGAGAATAAGCGACTGGCCGAGCTGGAGAAGAAGCGGAAGAAGGCCGAGGACGACAAAAAGGCCACCGCGGAGGCCGAAAAGCAGCGGAAGGCCGATCTTGATCGCAAGCTGCGCGAGGATGAGGCCCGCCTGAAACGTGAACAGGAGTTGCAAAATTCCCTTGCGGCAGAACAGAATGCGCGCATGGCGGAGCAAAGCAGTGCCTTTGCGATAGCGGTATCGAATCAGGTCACCGGCAATTGGCTGCGCCCGCCGGGCACCGGGACTGGGCTTAAGTGCAGCTTGCAGGTTCGCGTTGCCCCGAATGGGACAGTGTTGGAAGTGCATGTCACTCAGGGCAGCGGCAACGATGCCTTCGACCGCTCGGCCGAGGCGGCGGTGATGAAGTCCGACCCCTTGCCAGCACCGCCCCCAGGATTGAGAGATCTTAATCTTATATTTGACCCGGATAACCAGTGAGAGCCATGAAACGACCCTTCACGCTTCTTTTGTTGATGCTGCTCGCCGCTCCGGCCTGGAGCCTGACCATCCAAATCACCGGCGGCGCCGAAGGCGCCACACCGATCGCCGTCATTCCCTTCGGCTGGAGCGGTTCCGGCGAGCCTCCCATGGTCAACCTGGGCGAGGTCGTGGCAACCGACCTCAAACGTAGCGGACGTTTCCGCACCCTGGACGACAAGGACATGGTGGCCAAGCCCCAAGTCGGCAGTCAGGTGGATTTCCAGGACTGGCGCGCACTGAAGCAGGACTACCTGGTGGTGGGGCAAGCCACGCCCAGCGGTGACGGGTACCAGATCCGCTTCGAGCTGTTCGATGTCTACAAGGGCCAGCAGCTCCTGGGCTACAACATGAACAGCAATGCCCGCGACCTGCGCTCCACCGCGCACCAGATCGCGGACATGATCTATGAGAAGATCATCGGCCAGCCCGGCGCCTTCAATACCCGCGTGGCCTACATCACCGCCAAGGGCGAGACCACCGTCAACTCGCAGATCGCCTTGCAGGTCTCCGATGCCGACGGCTATAACCCGCAGACCATCGTATCTTCCCATGATCCGCTGATGTCGCCGGCCTGGTCCCCGGATGGCCGCCGTATTGCCTACGTCTCCTTTGAGTCGGACCAGCCCTCCATCTATGTGCAGGATGTCTTCACCGGCAAGCGCACCAAGGTTGCCAGCTACCGGGGGATCAACGGTTCCCCAGCCTGGTCGCCGGATGGCCGGCGCCTGGCTATGACTCTCTCCAAGGACGGCAACCCGGACATCTATGTCTATGACCTGGACGGTGGCAGCCTGGACAGGATTACCAACCATTTCTCCATCGATACGGAGGCGAACTGGTCCCCCGACGGCGGCAAACTGGTGTTCACCTCCGACCGGGGCGGCAAGCCGCAGATCTATGAGGTCTCCGCCAGCGGGGGCGAACCGAAGCGCCTGACCTTCCAGGGCAGCTACAACGCCCGCGCCACTTACTCCCCCGACGGCAAATCCCTGGCCGTGGTGACCCAGACCAGCGGCGGGTTCAGGATTGGTCTGGTGAATCTGTCCAATGGCTCGATGCAAGTGCTGACCGATGGCAGGCTGGATGAGTCTCCCAGTTTTGCACCCAACGGCAGCATGATAATTTATGCCACAAAAGAGGGTGGCAAGGGCGTGTTGGCCGCCATCTCCGTGGACGGTCGGGTCAAGCAGCGCCTTTCGGTGCAGGCCGGAGATGTCCGTGAACCCGATTGGGCACCTACTGTAAAATGAAAAGATACGGCTCATTTCAGAGCCCTCAGGATAAATCGATCAGGAATCGATTGTCCGGACCCTGTCAGAATCAAGAGGTAGTAGAAACATGAAAATTATCGTTAGATTGGCCCCCATCGCACTTTCGGCCCTCCTGATGGCCGGTTGCAGCGGCATGAGCAATCGCAAGGGAGGGGAGGGTCCCGCCCCCGTGGCAGGCAGTGCCGACACCAGCGGCGTGGCCGGTGAGAGCCGCTATGGCGCCAGCCGGTTGGGCACTCCCGGCGATCCCCTCTCCCAGCGGGTCGTCTTTTTCGAGTACGACAGCAATGAGGTGACCCATGAGGGCCGCGAGATTCTGCTGGCCCACGCGCGCAAACTCTCCAGCACCCGCGGCAGCGTGACCCTGGAGGGCCATTGCGACGAACGCGGCTCCCGCGAATACAACATCGCCTTGGGCGAGCGCCGTGCCAGCGCTGCCAGAAGCATCCTGACCAGTGCCGGCGTCTCGCCGAGCCAGATCCTGACCATCAGCTACGGCGAGGAGCGCCCCGCCGAGATGGGCGTCAGCGATGATGTGCTGGCCAAGAATCGCCGTGTTGAGATCGTATACCGATGAAAAGACTGCATTCGGCCCTTCTGTTGGGCCTCTCCCTCGGGTTTGTCAGTTCCAATAGCTGGGCACTGTTTGGTGGAAACAGCGATCTGGACCGCCGGGTTGCGCGCCTGGAACAGGTCATGAACAACTCCAATCAGGCCGATCTGGTGATGAAGATAGAGCGGTTGCAGCAGGAGAACCAGCAGCTCCGCGGTGAACTGGAGATCCAGGGCCATGCCCTGGATGCCCTGAAGCGCCGCCAGCAGGAACTCTATAACGACCTGGATCAGCGCATACGGGGCACGACCGGAGGCGTTCCCGCCGGGCAGCCGGGTGCGGCCGGCAATGGCGGATTCTCCCTGCCCGGCGGCGAGGCCCCCGCACCCTCCCAGCCCGGACCGGGAGCCCCGGGGCTCAGCATTCCGCCTTCCTATCCGCCCCAGGGGGCTGCCGGCCCTGAAGCGGCTGGAACACCGATCGACACCAGCCAACCGCCCGTTGCGCCGCCGCAATCCGTGGCCGATCCCCACCAGGAGGCCGCCTATCAGGCTGCCTTCGAGCAGTTGAAAAAGGGTGAGTATCAGAGGGCAGCCGAATCCTTCAGGGCCTTCCTCTCCGCTTATCCCCAGGGGCCTTACTCGGACAATGCCCAGTATTGGCTGGGCGAGGCCAGCTACGTCATGCAGGATTTCGACGGGGCCCTGGCCGAATTCCAGAAGGTCATCAGCAACTACCCTTACAGCGCCAAGGCGCCGGACTCACTGCTGAAGATGGGTTTCATCCATCATGAAAGGCGGAACTGGAGCCAGGCCCGTGCCATGCTGACCCAGATCACCACCAAATACCCCTCGACCACTGTGGCCGATCTGGCCCGCAAGCGCCTGGCGCAGATTACTCAGGAAGGGCATTGATCCTCGCAAGATGTCCGGCGGGCTCCGGCTGACGGAGATCTTCTTTTCACTCCAGGGGGAATCCCGAACCATCGGGATTCCCACTGTTTTTGTCCGTCTCGCAGGTTGTCCGCTACGCTGTACCTATTGCGATACTCCCTATGCCTTCAAGGGTGGCGATTTTCTGTCCCAGGGAGAGATTCTCTGTCGCGTGGCCCGATACGGCTGCCGCTATGTCACGGTCACCGGGGGTGAGCCCCTGGCCCAGAAGGGTTGCCTGAAACTGCTGCTGGCGCTGGCGGACGAGGGTTACGAGGTATCCCTGGAGACCAGCGGTGCGCTCGATATCGCCGGCGTGGACCCACGGATCAGCCGGGTGATGGATCTCAAGACGCCCGGCTCCGGTGAAATCGAGAACAACAGGTATGAGAATCTCCAGTACCTGAATCAGCACGACCAGCTCAAATTCGTGATCTGTGGCCGGACAGATTACGACTGGGCCAAGGAGCAGATGCTTGCCTGGCGCCTGACCGAACGCTGCGAGATCCTGTTCTCCCCGGCAGCCGGGCACCAAGACGCGCGGGAATTGGCCGAGTGGATCCTGGCCGACCGGCTGCCCGTGCGCTTTCAGATGCAGTTGCACAGACTCCTCTGGGGTGATGAAAAGGGGCGCTGAGACCCATGACCCTCAGGCGCGGATTTGGTGGATACTCTTTGCTTAGCCACTCGAGGAACTTGCAAAATGGCCATCCTGGCCATTTTGCAAGGCGAAAACGAAAAATGCGATTTTTCGTTTTCTTCATTTTCAATGGCTTAGGCCATTGAAAATGGCGGTTCATCCCTGAACCGCACTCGATTGATTTTTTAAT
>JAHJDE010000035.1 GCA_018812525.1 Gammaproteobacteria bacterium | reverse complement strand
GCCTCGCTAGATGTCCTTCGCGGTAGGGAGCTGTCCGGGAATAACTTGTACATCTCGATCTCTTTTCGCGGCAGAGCCGCTCCCACGGCGGTGGGAGCGGCTCTGCCGCGAAAATAGGCGGTTTTGCTCAATCAGATCGACTAAATCTGACCTAAATCTGAGCGCGAGATTGTCCAACTTATTTCCGGACAGCTCCTTATGTAGTGGTTAGCGATAGCGCATCCCCCCTGCCCATTTCCTTGCTACTCATCCTCCTCCCCGGCCAGGTGCGGCGAGGCATAGTGCTGCCTCAGGGCGATCCACTCCAGCAGCCTCGTCTGGATCTGGCGGTTGAAGCTCCCCTCGGGGAAGATGCCGTTGATATCCGGGGCACCGGGCCGCAGGCCGCACAGGAGTTCCATGGCCTCTTCCACATGGCGCGCGGCGTAGATGTGGAAACGACCCTCGGCGGCGGCGTTGCGGACGCCATCCCGTAGCATCAGATCCTTGACGTTGCTGGCGGGGATGATGACGCCCTGGTCGCCGGTCAGTTCGCGGGCCTCGCAGATATCGAAGAAACCCTCGATCTTTTCGTTGACCCCGCCGATGGCCTGTATCTCGCCGTGCTGGTTGACCGAGCCGGTGATGGCGAGGGACTGCCGCAGGGGCAGATCGCCGATGGCCGAGAGTAGGACGCAAAGCTCGGCCGCTGAGGCGCTGTCGCCCTCGATCGAGCCGTAGGTCTGCTCGAACGCCAGGGTGGCGGAGAGGCTCAAGGGCTGGTTCTTGGAGTAGCGCCGCGCCAGGTAGGAGGAGAGGATCAGCACCCCCTTGGAATGAATCTGGCCGCCCTGGTCCACTTCCCGTTCGATGTCGATGATCTCGCCGCTGCCAAGACGAGCGGTGGCGCTGATGCGGGTGGCTGTGCCAAAGCGGTAATCCCCCAGTTCCAGGACGGAGAGGCCGTTGACGCGGCCCAGTTGGCTACCCTTGGTATCGATCAGGAGGATGCCGCGCTGGATATGTTCTTGCAGCCGCTCACGCCATTGCCCCATGCGCCGGGCCTGAGCATCGATGGCCATCTGCACTTCCGCCGCCGAGGTGATCTCCTTGCCGAGGCGGCCGGCCCAGTAGTCGGACTCCTGCAACAGTTCCAGGAGGTTGTCGAGGTGGAGGGAGAGCCTCTCCCCATCCTCGGCGCGGCGGGCGCTCTGCTCGATGATGCGGCAGATACCCGAGCGGTCGATCTCCCGCAGCTTCTCTCGGTGGACCAGGGTGGCGATCAGGCGGGAGAAGAGCACCTCGTTGCCGTTGTGGCGCAGCAGTTCCTCGGAGAAGTCCGCGGCCACCTTGAACAACTGGATGAATTCCGGATCGTATTCCTTGAGGAGGAAGTAGAGCAGGCGGTCGCCGATCAGCACCACCTTGATCTCGGTGGGGATGGGTTCCGGTTCCAGGGAGATGGTGCTGGCCAGGCTCAGGACCCGTTCGATGGACTCGATGCGGATCTCCCGCGATTTGATCACCCGCTTCAGGGCCGGCCAGACGAAGGGGGTCATCAGCACCTTCTCGGCGTCGAGCACCAGATAGCCGCCGTTGGCCTTGTGCAGGGCGCCGGGCTTCACCAGGGTGAAGTCGGTGATAAGGGTGCCCTGGCTGGCCAGGTGCTCGATACGGCCGAGCAGATTCTGATAGGTGGGATTGTCCTCGTAGATGACAGGGGGGCCTTGGCTGCCGGCGTTGTTCACCAGCACGTTCACCCGGTAGCGGTTGAATTCGGGCCGATTGCCGAGCGCCCGGAATTGGAAGGGGTGCTCGCGCGGCTCCCGGAAGGGCTCGCTGTTCTCGATCACGTCTGCCTTGACGGCCTGGAGGAAGTCAAGCACGTTGGGCAGCCCGCTGTATTTCTGCTCCAGGTCGTGGAAGAGGTGGTTGACCGTCTCCTCCGTGACCGCCCGGTCAAGGGCCTTGATCTCCCGATGCAACTCCGCTTGCCAGGTAGGGACCTTGCGCACGGTCTCCTTCAACTCATCCTTGAGGATCTCAACCTTCCTTTCGATCTCTTGCTGCTCCTCGGTCGGGAGCTGCTCAAATTCCTTGGGGCCGACGATGGTGCCGTCCTTGAGCGGTGCAAGGGTGAAGCCGTTCGGGGTCCGCATCAGCCCGATATCGAGGGCCTTGGCATGCTCGTCCAGTTGCTCTGAAATGTGCTCCTCCTTGGCCTTGTACTTGCTGTGGATTTCCTGGGCCTGCCGGTGGTAGTCGTCGGTCTGGAAGGCTGCGGGGAGTGCGTTGAGCAGCTCCTCGATCTGCTGCTCCATGTCCTGGGCCAGGTGGGAACCTGTGCCAGCCGCCAACTTCAACCGGTTGGGCAGGTGAGGTGAGCGGAAATTATTGACATAGCACCAGTCGAAGGGCGGCGGCCCCACCTTGGCCTTGGCGCGTAACGCCTCGTGCACCACCGTGTGCTTGCCCAGTCCGGGGGAACCCATGACATAGAGGTTGTACCCCTCGTGGTGAATGCCGACGCCAAATTCGATGGCGTCCAGGGCGCGCTCCTGGCCGATGATCTCGTCCAGGTCCTCCAGCTCCCGGGTCGTCGCGAAGGCCAGCTTGTCGGCCTCGCAGAGATGATAGAGCTGGTCGATGGCAAGGGCTGTTAACACAGGCGGCTCCGCTGTTTTTTTGTTTCTGTCTTGGCGAGACTCTGCTCCCTCAGCCTCCGGGAGGGGGTTGGGGGGGGGCCGGGTATCCAGATTGCGCTGAATGCATACCTATTCTGAACGCTTCGGGTGGGGAGGGAAAGGTTACGGGCCTCGGGAGTCAAATGCGGGCTTGGCCCGCCAGCGGACGATCAACGCCGATCTTAGGCGATTTCTGTCAATTAATATCCCAACCTTGAGGCACTTGCAAAATGGCCTTCCTGGCCATTTTGCAAGACGAAAACGAAAAATGTGATTTTTCGTTTTCTTCATTCTCAATGGCTTAGGCCATTGAAAATGGCGGTTCATCCCTGAACCGCAAGAGGTTCTTGCAGTTTTGCAAGAACCTCTCTTGCTTGTCTTTTCGCCCCCCTGCGGCGTTGCCCCAGGCGTTACATAGTTCGACTATGCGCCGCCTATGGCGCCTTGCAGGGGAACGAAAATCCTGCGCAATCTGGGTATTAATTTCCGGCAATCGCCTTATCTCCTTGCAGGGTACGCCCCCTCGCCATCAGCAGATAGACCGCCGGCACCACGAAGAGGGTGAAGATTGTGCCGATGCCAAGGCCGGTGGCGATGACCAGACCGATGTCGAAGCGGCTCACGGCCCCGGGGCCACCAGCGGTCAGCAGGGGGAGCATGGCGACGATCATGGAGACCGTGGTCATGAGGATGGGGCGTAGCCGGATCGACGCCGCCCGCTCCACCGCCGCGCGCTTCTCCAGCCCTTCGTGAAGCTGCAACTGGTTGGCGAACTCCACGATCAGGATGCCGTTTTTGGCGATGAGGCCGATGAGGGTGATTAGCCCCACCTGGGTATAGATGTTCACCGAGGCGAGGCCCAGGGTGAGGAAGGCCATGGCCCCGGCAATGGACATGGGCACGGAGACCAGGATGATGAGCGGGTCCCGCCAGCTCTCGAACTGGGCCGCCAGCACCAGGTAGATGACCAGCAGGGACATGAAGAAGGTGAGCACCAGGGCGCCGCCCTGCTGGGCATACTGGCGCGAACTCCCCGTGTAGTCGAAGCTATAGCCACGCGGGAATATCTCCCCAGCCTGCTGCTCCAGGTAGGCCATGGCGTCGCCCAGGGTGACGCCCGGTGCCATGATGCCCTGCACGGTCAGGCTGTTGAGCTGCTGGAACTGGGTCCACTTGCCCGGTTCCACCGAATTTTCGATGCGCACCAAGGCAGAGAGGGGGACCGGATCACCCTCGCCGGTGGCCAGGTAATAGCTGTCCAATTGTTCCCGGTCGAGGCGATAGGCTTGGGCCACCTGAGGGATCACCTTGTAGCTCCGCCCCTCCAGGCTGAAGTGGTTGAGGTAGCTCCCCCCCAGCAGTGTAGCCAGGTTGCGGCCAATCTCCTGCATGGAGATGCCCAGATCGGCGGCGCGGTCGCGGTCGATGACCAGGGTTGTCTTCGGCCGGGTGAACTCCACGTCCTTCTGCAAGAACATGAATCTGCCGCTGCCCATGGCTTGGCCGATGAGCTGGTCGGCCACCAGATCCAGCCCGGCGTAACCGGCATCGCTGAGAATCACGAATTGCAGCGGAAGGCCCCGGCCCGCGCCAGGTAGGCTGGGGCGGGGAATGACGGCGGTTTGGAAGCCGGCCACCTGCGCCAGTTTGGTCTGGATCTCGGGCTGGATGGCCATTTGTGAGCGCTCCCGCTGGGACGGCGGCGGCATCTTGAAGCCGCCGAAGACCATGTGCTGCTCCCCGCCGAAACCCAGCAGCAGAAAGCTCTCCTTGTATTCGGGCACGGACTCGAACGACTGGACGATCTCCTTGGCGTAGACGGCGTCGTAGTCGATGGTAGCGGTTGCCGGGCCGGTGGCGATGAAGAAGAGGATGCTCTGGTCCTCCGTGGGGGCCAGTTCCTTCTGCGCCGTGGCGAACATGAACCAGATGCTGGCAAACACTACCCCCGCGAAGAGCAGGACGGCCGGGGGGTAGTCCAGGGTTGCGTGCAGCAATTGTTGATAGCGCCCGGCCAGGCGGGTGAAGAACCGTTCCACCGCGTGCTCGAAGCGGCCGGCGGTAGCCGTGGTCTTCAGCACCCTGCCGCTCAGCATGGGCGAGAGGGTCAGGGCCACCACCCCGGAGACGAGTACGGCCCCGGCCAGGGAGAAGGCGAATTCGGTGAAGAGTGAACCCACCAGCCCGCCCATGAAGCCGATAGGGGCATAGACCGCCACCAGGGTGGTGGTCATGGCGATGATTGGCAGCCCAAGCTCACGCGCCCCCTCAATGGCGGCCTGGCGGCGTGGCTTGCCCAGCTCGATGTGGCGGTGAATGTTCTCCACCACCACGATAGCGTCGTCCACCACCAGCCCGATGGCCAGCACCATGGCCAGCAGGCTGAGCAGGTTGATGGAGAAGCCCATGGTCAGCATCAGGAAGGCCCCGCCGATCAGGGAGAGGGGCACCGCAACCGCCGGCACCAGGGCGGCGCGCAGGGAGCCCAGGGAGAGAAAGATCACCGCCAGCACGATGGCCACGGCCTCGATCAGGGTCTGATAGACCTCGTTGATGGAGTCCTCGATGAACTCGCTGGCGTCGTAGGGGACGCGGGCCTCCAGCCCCTCGGGCAATTGGGTCTTGATCTCTTCCAGTGCTGTGCGCACGGCCCGCGCCACGGTCAGGGGATTGGCGCCGGGGGCCTGTTCGATGCCGACGAAGATGGCGGTCTTGCCCTTGTACCAGGTGGCCGATTCGTAGTCCTCTGATCCCAGTTCGATATCGGCCAGGTCCTGAAGCCGTACCAGGGCGCCTTCGCTGCGACGGACCACCAGATTGCGGAAGCTCTCCTCGCTGGCGATATCGGTGGTGGCGGCCAGGTCGATGGTGACGTATCGGCCTTTAGTACTGCCGGCGCCCGAGAGGTAATTGTTGGCGCGCAAGACATTCGCCACCTCCTGGGCGGTAATACCCAGGGCGGCCATGCGGCGGGGATCGAGCCAAACGCGCATGGCGAAGGTCTTGTTGCCGATCATGCGCGCCCTGCCCACCCCCGGCACCGCTTGCAGCTTGGGCTGCACCACGCGCAGCAGGTAGTCGGAGATCTGCGAGGGCTGCATGCCGTCGCTGAAGAAGGCCAGGTACATGAGCGCAGTGGCATCGCCGGTCTGGGAGCTGATGACCGGATCCTCTGCCTCCGCCGGCAGTACGCCACGGCGGCTCGCCACCTTGGCCTGGATCTCGGCCACCGCCGCGTTGGGATCGAAGTTGAGCCGCATGTGGGCCTCGATCAGCGAACGCCCCTGGCTGCTCTTGGCGGAGAGATAGTCGATGCCGTCGGCCTCGGCGATGGCCTGTTGCAGCGGGGTGGTGATGAAGCCCTTGACCAGTTCGCCGCTGGCGCCGGGATAGAAGGTGCTGACAGTCACCACCGTATCCTTGATCTCGGGATACTGGCGTACCTCCAGCCCGGCAATGGAGCGCAGGCCGACCACCAGGATCAGCAAGCTGACCACGCTGGCGAGTACCGGCCGGTAGATGAAGATGTCGGTGAATTTCACGGACTGGATTGCCTCTCGCCGGGGGCTGGCTTGTCGCCGGTGACTACCCGCATGCCGTTGCGCAGCTTCACTTGGCCGGCGCTGACCACCTGTTCACCGGCTGCGAGTCCTTCCAGGATGGCGACGCGCCCCTGGCGCACCTCGCCGCTCTTGACCTGCTTACGCTGCACGCGGAGGCCCTCCTTGCCCTCCAGTATCAGGAAAACCGAGTCGCCGTAGGGATTGAAGGTTATGGCCGTGTCCGGCAGGGTGAGCACCGGCTTCTGCTCGGGCAGGAGCAGCCGCACCTCAGCAAACATGCCGGGGCGCAGGCGGCGGTCCCTGTTGGCCAGGGTGGCGCGCAGCCTGATACTGCGAGTGCCCCTGTCGATGCCGGGATTGAGAGCGGTGACGGCGCCCTCGAATCCCTCGTCCGGATAGGCCTGTACGCCAACCTTGACCGACTGCCCGGTACGCAGCAGGGCCAGGTGGCGCTCCGGCAGTGAGAAATCCGCGTAGATGGGGCTCAGGGACTGCAAGGGGACGATGGCCGTCCCCGCAGGCAGGTATTGGCCAAGATCCACCTGGCGGATGCCGAGCACCCCGTCGAAGGGCGCGCTGATCAGCTTCTTGCCGATCAGCGCCTGTTTGGCCGCTACCGCCGCCTCGGCACCATCCAGAACGGCCCTGGCCTCGTCATAGTCGGCTTGGGACATGGATCGCTCCGGCAGCAGCCGGGCGGCACGCTCGTATTTGAGTTCGGCCAGGCGCTTCGCCGCTTGCAGCCCCTTCAACTCCGCCCGGTCGGCGGTGGCGTCCAGGGTGATCAGTGGTTGGCCCCGCTTGATCTCCTGGCCCGATTCAAAATGGATGGCGCTCACTACCCCCGCCACCTCGTTGCTCAGGGCGATACCCTCGGCAGCCACCAAGCTACCCACTGCACCCAGTTCCGGCCGCCAAGACTCCTCCCGCACCTGAGTGACGGCCACCACCGCCGGTGGTGGCCCCATCATCTGGCTGGAGCTGCGCCATAAAGAGAAGGGCTTCCAGCCGAAGAGGGTACCGAAGATCAGGATCAGTGCCAGGGAGACGTAAATCAGGCGTTTACGCAAGGGGTGCTTGAATGCGGTTGTCATGCGGGCAATTTAAGACCTTGAAGATGGCCTTGGCAATGCCGGCACTTTTGTGTAAGCGTTCAGCCCCCCTGTTCCTCAACGCGATGGATTTCGCTTTGCTCTACCAATCCTGCGATAACTCAATTGGTTGTGATGGGTAGAGGAACGAAACCCATCAATTTGGGGGAATCCGACAGGGGGCTGAACGGTTAGTGCGGCCAGGCGAGGTCGTGATGTTCCAACGGGTGGGAATCCCGTTCCGGAAGGCAGGCCAGCCACCGGGTAGAGAACTCTGGCTCGGCGGGAGCGATCCCAAAGGGTAAGCACAGGGTGATCGAGATGACAGGCCGTAAGCGCAAGCTGAAGTGATAGAGCCTCGAAAGCACCAAACGAGAAGGACGACGCGGTTAACTGCGCGGAAGTCACCACTGGGGAGCGCGCAAGGCAAGTGCTCCCTGGCTTCTCCGGGGTCGAAGAGCATGGCATGTCAGACAGGGGGAACAGACGGCAACCTGGGAGACCTGATGAAGTCCCGGAAGGAAGCGGGTCAAGCCCAACAAGCGATAAGAAAGCAAGGCGGGTGGAAGCGACATCAGGAGTCGGATGGCGGCGTAGTACCGAAG
>JAHJDE010000034.1 GCA_018812525.1 Gammaproteobacteria bacterium | reverse complement strand
GTCCGGAAATAACTTGTACATCTCGCATCTCATCTTCAGGCCATCTTTGGCCGATCTTCAATCGATCTCTTTTCGCGGCGGGGGGAGCGGCTCTGCCGCGAAAATAGGCGGTTTTGCTCAATCAGATCGACCAAATCTGACATAAATCTGAGCGCGATATTGTCCAACTTATTCCCGGACAGCTCCTGAGTGGTCGGCAGCAATAACCGGAGTGAATCCCGACCGCCATGTGCTTCTCCGCCAACGTCAGCTTTGCCATCGGGACCCTATTATTGCCCATGGGCCTCTATAGCGCTAACCAGGCCCGGGCGAGGGACCTCCGTTACCTGCCCCTGGCCAGCTTTCCCTTGCTGTTCGGGCTGCAACAGTTGATCGAGGGGGTGCTTTGGGTGGGCCTGAGTGGGGATTTGCCTCAGCTCCAGACCTTCGGAGCGCTCGGCTTTCTCTTCTTCGCCTTTTTCTTCTGGCCGATCATGGTCCCATTCGCTGCCTGGTGCCTGGAACCGCTCGGCACCCGAAGGCGCTGGATGGTCATCGCCATTCTCCTCGGGTGTCTCCTGGGGGGCTTGCTCTATCTCCCCCTCCTACTGGACGAGACGCGGATCATACCCACCATCACCTACCATTCCATCAGCTACCACAGCTTTCTGATCACCGACGGGATCGTTTCCAGGGAGGCCAACAGCCTGCTCTACAGCATCCTGGTCAGCTTTCCCCTGCTCTTCTCATCCCGGCCACCGGCCAGAGGCTACGGCCTGCTGGTGCTGATCTCCGTCGTCCTCAGCGCCCTCTACTTCCAGTACGCCTTCACCTCCGTCTGGTGTTTCTTCGCTGCCCTCCTGTCGGTCTACAGCCTGCGCATCGTCAGGGGGCTGCCCGGCTGACTCCTATTTTTGAGCCATCTCTTTTTTCACCGGCCTGCGGGCCTCCTTCTGCTGCTTGACCATGCGCCCCTTCTTCACCCGCTCCTGCCACTTTTTGTGCGCCGCCAGGGTAATCGGATCGGCATGGAGTTTTACCGCGAAGGGGAGCGCCCGCTTGGCGAGCCGAAGATCGTTCCGGCCCAGAGCCTCTTCCCCCTTCCTGGCCAGCGCTCTGGCAACCACGGCCATGCGCGTTTCCGCCTTGCGGCCGTTCCAGTTGTCCTGCGCGGCTTCATCGTATATGCGCTGCTTCTCCAGCCACTGGGCCTGGGCGATCAGCATATCCACCTCAAGCCGCGCGAGATAGGCGCCGCGCCGCTTCATGAAGGCAGCCTGGGCGGTCAGCAGCTCCTTGTCCCTGGACTTGCGGCCCAGGGCAAACCTGAAGATTTCCGATGCCCCCGACCAGTCGCCCCTCTTCTCCAGGTCCATGGCACGGCTCACCGTCACGGCGGCGGAGGCGTCGTCCTGCACGGGGCCGCCCATCATGCCGCTCCTGAGCAGGGAGGTATGGGTCAGGCAGCCGGAAAGGCTTATAACGACAAGGGATATGAAAAGGACATTTATCCGTCTCATGTCTAAGATCTCCAATGAAACGCGCCAAAGGGACAGTGTCTAGAATTGGAATTAACTTTAGACGTTAATTAACGAATATTCAAAGGATTTATTCATATGGCCCTGGCAACCATGAAGGTCGCTGTCTTTTCCGATGTCCAAGGCATCCTCCCCGCCCTGGAGGTGGTGGTGGAGGACATCCTTCGCTGGGAACCCGACCTGGTTGCAATGAACGGTGATCTGGTGAACCGTGGCCCGCGGAATCTGGCCTGCCTCCAGCTCTTTCAGGAGCAACAAAGGCGCCATGGCTGGCTGCCGGTCAAGGGCAACCACGAGGAGTATGTCCTCCACTGCCGCCATCCGCCCGAGGAGCCTATCGAGGCCGAAATGCGTCAATTCGCCGACTGGACCTACCGGCAGATGGGGGATGCCGCCTTGACCATGGCGGAGTGGCCCGATCACCTGACCTTTTCCGGACCCGGCTCGGATGCCTGGGTCCATGTCACCCACGGCAGCCTCCTGGGCAATCGCCGAGGCATTTCCGCAAGCCTCGGCGACGACCGTCTGAACGGGGCTCTGCCCGAGGGCATCGACCTGTTCGTGACCGCCCACACCCACAAGCCGCTCAAGCGCCAATTCGAAGGCATCCGGATCCTCAACGTGGGTTCGGTCGGCTCCCCCTTCGACGGGGATGTACGCGCCAGCTACGGCCGCCTGATCTTCGACGGCCTGGCCTGGCATGCAGAGATTGTCCGCCTGGCCTACGACCGGGAAAGGGCCGAGCGGGACTTCCACGAATCAGGCTTTCTCGAACAGGGCGGCCCCCTGGCTAAGATCATCCACGCCGAGTGGCGTCGGGCGGAGCTATTGATGCCTCTATGGAAAGGGGCATTTCAGGAGGCGGTCTTGCAGGGGCGGCTGGGGCTGGAGGAGGCGGTCGGGCGATTCCTTGCCCTGCACCAAGGAAAAAACCCGGCTGGATAGCCGGGTTCAAGGGGGAGGCTCAAACAGTGCCTATTTTTCGAAGGGGGTCGGACGCGGGGTCTCATCAGTGGAAGGCGGCATGACCGGCATCTGGAATGCGGGTTGGTCGCCGGTCAGGCTCTTCAGGAAGGCCACGATCTGAGCATTCTCCTGAGCGCTGAACTTCTTGCCCAATTGCAGGCGGCCCATCACATCCACTGCTTCGGTCAGGGTTTCGGCCTCGCCGTCGTGGAAATAGGGGTAGGTCATTTCCACGTTACGCAGGGTCGGGACCTTGAATTTGAAGCGGTCCGCATCCTTTCCGGTTACCCCGGCCAGACCCTCGGCCGGACTCTTGGCCTTGTAGGGTTCGACCACGCCCATCTTCTGGAAGGAGTTGCCACCAACGGCGGGGCCGTTGTGGCAAGCGGTGCAGCCGCTGTCCTTGAATAGCTTGTAGCCTTCTTGTTCATCGGCGGAGAGGGCGGCCTTGTCGCCCTTCAGCCACTGGTCGAAGCGGGAGTTGGGGGTGACCAGGGTCTTCTCGAATTCGGCAATGGCATCAGTAATCTTGTCGATATCGACCCCATCCTTGCCGAAAACTTGTTTGAACTCATTCACATAGGCTGGGATGGATTCCAATACCTCGACGGCCAGCTTGTGGGTGAAGGCCATCTCGCCGGGGTTGGCGATGGGGCCGCCGGCCTGGGCCTTCAGGTCCTTGGCGCGGCCGTCCCAGAACTGGGCCAGGTTCATGCTGGAATTGAGCACGGTAGGGGCATTGATAGGACCCTGCTGCCAGTGGTCACCGATGGAGGTCTTGAGGTTATCGGTGCCGCCCATGCTCAGGTTGTGGCAGGAATTGCAGGAGATGAAGCCGGACTTGGAGAGGCGGGGATCGAAATAGAGCTTTTTGCCCAGTTCGGCCATGGCGCCGTTGATCTCTTTCGCCGGTTCGATGGGCTGGATGGGTTCATTGGCCCATGCGGAAGTCGCCAGGGAGGAGATTGCCAGGGCTATGCCCAGGGCCAGGGGGTATTTCTTTAGCATGCCAGTTCCTCGCAATATGACAAAAGATCGGGGTTATCCGTTGGACTTTTAAGGAACTTGCAAAATGGCCATCCTGGCCATTTTGCAAGGCGAAAACGAAAAATGCGATTTTTCGTTTTCTTCATTTTCAATGGCTTAGGCCATTGAAAATGGCGGTTCATCCCTGAACCGCAAGAGGTTCCTGCAGTTTTGCAAGAACCTCTTTTTGGCTTTGTTATCCCAGCGGTTTCACGCTCAAATCACGCATCTCCTGGGTGGGTATATTTAGACTAAGTCCAAACTAACCACAATGGGACTTTGGCTGTAAAACTGACCGAGATCATAAAACCTCGGAATACAGAGGGGATTACTGGAGATGGGCCGCTGCGCGGCTGTTTCTGAGTCGGACTACCACATCCACACTGTGCAGCTCGGTACCAGCGGGTAATGACTCTGGAGAAAGGCTTGGCTGAACATCCGCTTCGATGTCCGAAATGGTGCCGGTGTCGATGTTGAAGTAGTGGTGATGGGGAGTGGTGTTGGAGTCGTAAAAGATCCGTGCCGGATCTGCCACGATCTCACGGATCAGCCCCTTGCGAGAGAAGAGGGCCAGGGTGTTGTAGATGGTCGCCTTCGACACATTGGCCGAACGCCGAACCTGGTCATAGACCTCATCGGCCGTGACATGCTGGTAGCGCTCGAACAGAAACCGGGCGACAGCCACGCGCTGAGCCGTCGGATAGATCCCCTGGGACTCCAGGCGGGTATTGATATCGCACGACTTGGGGGCTTCTTGCAGGTTCATCGCAAGATTATAAATTGAAATAAGTCAATTGCAAAATAACCTACTGTTCCAGGAGGTTGCATTCCCTTTCTCGGCGCTTACTTGCCCTGCGCTTTGCCCATCCCACATCGGCTATACTCGCTCTTTTAAACATTCAGAGGCCTTCCCGGTGCGGCAGCGAACCTTTTTCTGGCACGATTACGAGACTTGGGGCGCCGATCCCCGGCGCGACCGGGCTGCCCAGTTCGCCGGGGTGCGCACCGATGCCGAGCTGAATATACTCGGCGAGCCGGTCTCTTTCTTTTGCCGGCCGACAGACGATATGCTGCCCCAGCCGGAGGCTTGTCTGATCACGGGCCTTACGCCACAACAGGCGCTCAAGGATGGCCTGATCGAGGCCGAATTCTTCTCTCGTATCCATGCCGAGCTGGCCACGCCTGGCACCTGCGGTGTCGGCTATAACAGCCTCCGCTTCGACGACGAATTCACCCGCTACGGTCTCTACCGCAATTTCTTTGATCCCTACGCCCGCGAATGGAAGAGCGGCAATGGTCGCTGGGACATCATCGACATGGTGCGGATGACTCGTGCCCTGCGGCCGGAGGGGATCGAGTGGCCTACGCACGAGGACGGTTCCACCAGCTTTCGCTTGGCGGAGCTGACCGCCGCCAACGGTATCGGGCACGCCTCGGCCCACGAGGCCCTCTCCGATGTCCAGGCCACTATCGCCCTGGCGCGCCTGATCCGGGAGCGTCAGCCGCGCCTCTACCATTTCGTGTTGGAGAACAAGGAGAAGGATCGTGCCGGTGCGTTGCTCGATCTGCACGACAAGGCCGCCGTGCTGCATGTCTCCCGCATGTTCCCGGCGGTGCTGGGCTGCTTGGCGGTGGTCATGCCGCTGATCCAGCACCCAACCAACCGCAACGGCGTCATCGTCTGCGACCTGCGCCATGACCCCAGGGAATGGCTGGCCCTGGACGCCGACCGGATACGGGAACGGCTTTACACCGCCAGCGCGGATCGGGCCGCGGATGAGGCGCGCATCCCTCTGAAGACGGTACATCTGAATCGCTGTCCCGTGCTGGCGCCGCTGAATACCCTGACCGAGGGGGCGCGGTCGGAGTGGCATATCGATCTGGAACAATGCGAGGCGCACCGCCTGTACCTGCTCTCGACGCCGGGCCTGACGGAAAAGCTGGTCGAGGTCTTCTCCCAGTCCCCGTTCCAGCCGAGCGGCGATCCGGACCAGGGACTCTATGACGGGTTTATCGGCGACGCCGACCGGCGGCTCTGCGACCGGGTCCGTTCCCTTTCACCCGCACGGCTGGCCGAGGCTGGCATTGTCTTCGGTGACAGGCGTCTGAACGAGCTGTTGTTTCGCTACCGGGCCCGTAACTGGCCGGAATCCCTCGGTGGGGAGGAGCACACCCAGTGGGAAGCCTTCCGGCGGGTGCGTCTGACCGATCCGAACGGTGGCGCCAGTATCAGCCTCCCAGCTTATCGGGAGACCCTGGCCCGGCTGCGGCAAGAACGGCCTGACCGGTTGGAAATCTTCGACGCCCTGGAGCAATGGCCCGGCATGATAGGACTATCTCAATGAACGAGGGTTTCGACGAACTGGATCTCGATGCCCGCCTGCTGCGCGCCCTGGGCGCCATAGGCTTCAATGAACCCACCGAGGTACAGCGGGCGGTCATCCCCGAGGCACTGGCGGGGCGTGACATCCTGGCCCATGCCCCGACGGGGACCGGCAAAACACTGGCTTATCTCCTGCCGCTGTTACAAATGTTGCTGGAGAATCACGGCCGCAAGGGCGGTCCCCATGCCGCCGTGCTGGTTCCCACCCGCGAGCTGGCCAAGCAGGTCTTCAAGGAGGCGATCCGCCTGGCCGAATTCACCACCCTGCGCATTGCCTCCATCGCCGGGGGCGAGTCTTACCAGGAGCAGTTGCAGCGGTTGAGCCGCGCGCCCGATCTCCTGATCGCCACCCCCGGCAGGCTCCAGGCCTGGCTGGAGGAAGGAGAGCTGGCCCTGTTCGACGTGGGCCTCTGTGTCCTGGACGAGGCGGACCGCATGCTCGACATGGGGTTCGGCCCCCAGATCCTCGACCTGCTGGGACTGATGGCGGACAGGCGCCAACTGCTGCTCTTCTCCGCCACCCTGGAGGCGGATGCCATCAACGCCTTCGCCCTGGAGCAGTTGAAGGACCCCCAGTTGGTTGAGGTGGGTATCGCCCGGAGCGTCCCCTCCCATATCGTGCAGACCGCCTACTTCGCCGACAGCCTCGACCACAAACTGGCCCTGCTGCAAGCGATCCTGGCCGAGGGCGGGCGATCCATCGTCTTCACCTACAGCCGCGCACGTGCCGAGGAGGTGGCCACCTGGTTGCGCGAGCGGGCCATGGCCTGCAACGCCCTGCACGGGGAGATGGAGCAACGGCAGCGCAACCGCGCCGTGCGCCAGTTCGCCGAGGGGGCCGAACCGATCCTGGTCTCCACCGACCTGGCCGCCCGCGGCCTCCACATCGAGGAGGTGGCGCGGGTCATCCATTTCGACCTGCCCCGCAGCGCCGAGATCTATGTCCACCGCTCCGGGCGCACGGGCCGCAGTGCCGCCGGGTCCTCGATTCTCCTGGTGGAGGCCCACGACGCCCGTCTCCTCGGCCGCATCGAACGCTACCAGAAACAGGAGATCGCCCGCGCCGTCCGTTCCGGCCTGGAGCCGCGCCACAAGGAACCGGAATTCAAGCGCAAGAAGAAGCCGAAGGCCAAACAGGAATCGAAGCCCCCCGCCAAGCGCGAAAAGAAACGCTGGCGCGACCAGAAGGACAAGGGCAAGCCCAAGGGGCCGCTGGGGCGGGGGAGTTCGTAGGGGTAAATCCCCCGAATCCTTCTCAATCGGCTTCGGCCCACTACCGGCTGCTCGCAATCAGTCGAAATTCCCCGCATCCAGCTTCGCCGGGAGTTCCGGGGTAACTTCTTCAAAACGCAGGATACGCTTGCCGGCGTGGTCCTTCAGGAATTCCCTGGCGTCCTCTCCGCTTGCCAGGGGGATCAGTTCGTTGCCCATGGGACCGAGCACGTCGGAACCGATGACGTACCAAGCCGCGCGGGCATCCATGCGTATCAGGGAATAGTATTCGGTGACGCCGATGCGGGCGATATCCCCGGCTTGGTGACCGGGCGCCCACTTGGGCAGGTCGTGCAGGTATTTGAACAGGTCCTTGGCGCCGTCGAAGTGGTGAGCGTGGCCGTCCTTGTAAACCACGGTCGCCACCCACTGGGGATAGAGGGCGACGAACATGCCGCACACCGGACAGGTGTCTTTCTTGCCGGGGGCGGGAAAAGCCGCTTCTTCCCCGTGCAGGCTGGTGGCGATCAATAGGAGCAGGAGGAGTCGGGCGATCGGGCGCATGGGCGATACTCTGTTGTCGTTCGAGGCGGCCTTGCGTAGGAGCGCCTTGCAGGCGCGATGTCTGATCGCGCTTGGAAAGCGCTCCTACAGGGGGGCCTTATCCCTTCATCTTCATCATCTTCTGCCGCGCCTCTTCCCGGCGCTTTCGGATCATGATGGTGTCCTGGGCCATGTTGGCGTAGGCGGCGGTCAGGGCCTGATTAAAGCCGCCGGTCTCGCCCCCGTTGGCTGCCTGGGCCGCCTTGGCCTTGGCGGCATCGGCAAAGGCCATCTTGCTGTTGGCGGACATGGTGCCCTTGAGCTTGGAGCCGATCAGGTAGCTGGCCTTGTCCACATTGACCAGGGGTTTGATCTCGCCCTCGGCGCCAAAGTCGGCGGCATAGATCGCCTTGGGGACCCGATCCAGGTTGAGGGAGAGACTGACGGCGAGGCAGTGAAGGGAGCAGGTGCCATCCACTAAGTCATCCGAATACTGCACCAGGTGACGGCTGTGGTTGAATTTGGTCCGGTTCATGCCGCAGTAGGGGCAGTGGGGATACTTCTCCAGTTCATTTTCCAGGGGGTTGGCGTCCGCCTTGCCCTTGGGGATAAATTGCAAGGGGGTGCCGTCGCCATCGCAGGCGGCACCCTGGGCCATCCAGCCCTTGCCGGGCATCATTGCGCCGATGGAACCGGCGACGGCGCCGGCGATGGGGGTCAGGGCGAAGCCGGCCAGGGCCAGGGTCTTGAGGGCCTGGCGGCGGTTCAGTCGGTTGTGTTCGTCGGTCATGTCAGTACTCCTGGGTTGATGGAACGATAGCAAGGGAGGCCGGTGACCGGCCGCCCGAAATACATCGGCGGTTGGCGCTAACGATCAGGGGCGAGGCGAGCCACCCCAGAATATGAAAAGGTCGCCTCGCCCCTGATCGTTCCCCCTCCCCAACCCTCCCCCGAGAGGGGGAGGGGGCAAACGAGCGCTTTGCGACTTTCATGTTAATTGGCCAGTCCCCGCATGATGTCGAAAAAGGTCCAGCCCTCGTGGAATGTCCAGAGGCCGAAGACCAGGATCGGCAAGCCCGCCAGGCGCGCGGCCATGCCCCGCAGCCTTTCCCCCGCGTGGGCGCCGACGAGGCTCATCAGGGGATTGATGACCAGGGTCCCGGCACCGAAGGTCAGCATGAGCAGGGCGGCCTGGAGCGGTTCCCCGGTGGCGACGGCCGGGACCGCTACGGAAAAGACCAGGGCGCAGGGGACGAGGCCGTTGAGCACGCCGGCCAGGGCCGAGGGAAGCGGGCGTTGCCAGGGAGGGGCTTGCTGTAACCGCACGATCAGTGGTTGCGCTTTGGGTGCATCGGCAATCCCCTGCCAGAGGCGGCGCAGGCCGATCAGCGCCACCCCGGCCCCGGCGGCCATCATCAGTACCCCCTGGGCCTTGCCCATCAGCCCCACCTGGGTCAGCACCTGGCCCGAGGCCGCGCCCAGGGTCGCCAGCAGGGCATAGGTCAGAATCCTTCCGCTGTGGTAGAGGGCCAGGGGCCACCAAGCTCGGCCACGGCCATGCCAGAAAAAGAAGCCAGAGGCGATGCCGCCGCACATACCGAGGCAGTGGGAGATGCCGGTCAGGCCGGTGACGAAGGCGAGGAGCAGACCGAATTCGGCGCTCACGGGGCGGTTTCCCCTTCCGCCAGCAGGGGGGCAGCGATGCGCTCGAAGGTCTCCGGCGTCGATTCGCCCAGCACCCGGCCGCGCAGGATGCCCTTCCGGTCGATGAAAAAGGTGGTGGGCAGGCCGTTGACACCATAGCGCCGGGCCACCTCGCCCTCTTCGTCCAGGAGGGCCGGATACTGGATGCCCAGCTTGCGCACGAAGGCCTCTGCGGTGGCGCGGTCCTGGCGCACATTGACGGCGAGCAGGGCCAGGCCCCGCTGCCGATGTTTGTCGTACAGGGGGCGGAGGGCGGTCATCTCCTCCTTGCAGAAGGGGCACCAGTCGGCCCAGAAGCGCAGGGCCACCACCTGGCCGCGCAGTTCCTTCAGGCTCAGCGGTGTGCCGTCCAACCGGTTCAGGCTGAATTCGGGCGCGGGCTGACCGTTTTCCGGCCGGGGCGTCTCTTGGCCGCAGGCGGTCAGCAGCAGGAGCAGCGCGATGAAACCAAAGATTTGTCTGGAACAAATCTTCGCGGAAGCCCCGAAGGGGTGAGGCGCAAGGATGCGCCGAACAAATCGCAAAAGGGGCTTGATTACCACCAGACCTCCGTCAGGGTCAGATTGGAGCGGGCCACCAGCCAGAGGCCGAGGGCGTAGAACCAAACGAAACCGATCATCGCCAGCCGGATGGAACGCAGCCCTTCGAGGGCCGCCGCCGCCCGCAGGCTGGGGACATGGCGGTGCAGTGCCGCCGATCCCGCGCCCAGGGCCAGGGCCGTGGCCGCGAACAGGGGGATATAGAGCCCATAGCCGATGAACCCGTGGCCCGCCTTCAGGATACAGAAGGGGCAGTGGTGGTGCGGGTGCTCATAGACATAGAGGGCAACGAAGGAGACGATCCCCATCAGGGCCGTGACGAAGGCGCCGATGCCCCCGAGGGCGAAGGGAATGCCACCCCGTCCGCGCCAAAGCCGCCAGGCGCCCAATCCCAACACTGTCAGTCCGCCGCCGAAAAAAAGCAAGGCGGCCTCGCGTGGTGCCAGGCCAGCGATCTCGGCGGCCACCCCGCTCCCCTCCGCCGAGAAGAGGGAGCCGCAGCAGGAGGTGATGACCTCCGGGTTCATGTTCAGGAAAAAGAGGGTCTGGACCGCCGCCTCGGCCCATACCAGGGGGGCGATGGCCAGTAGCAGCCCGTATTTGCGCCGGGTGAGGGGGTAGTCCTCGCCCCGATTGTCGAGGCGGTTGAGCTGGAGCCAGAGGGCAGCGGCAAAGAAGATCAGGACCTTGAGCAGCAGGGTGGGCCAGCCGTAGCCGTTGACGTTGAGCACCCCCGTGGCGCACATGGCCCCCACGAACTGGGTGGACAGGGCCTCGGCGTTGTAGATGAAGAGCAGCAGGGCGATCAGCTCGACGGCAAAGGCGAAGGCGACCAGGGTGGAGATCAGGTAGGTGGAGCGTTCCAGCCCCAGTTGCCGTTCGCTGCCGCTGTCCATGTCCCACTGGCGCAGCACCCGCAGGCTGAAGACAGCGGCGGGCAACAACGCCAGGGAGACCGCCAGGGCGGCAAGGGTGAGGGCGAGAATGGCGGGGTTCAGGATTGCCATTCAACTAACAACCGGATTTCAACCGCAAAGGGCGCAAAGAAAATCATTGGCTTGTAGGCCGGCCTTCAGGCCGGCATGTCGGGCTGAAGCCCGACATACGGGCCAATGGAAAATCTGGGTTAAATGCCTTTCCAAGGTTCAATCCTCCATCGCCATTCGCTCCACCCGGCGGCCGTCTCGCATACGGATGACCGCCTCCATGACCGCCGATTCGGCGATCAGCGGGTCGTGGCTGGTGATGATCACCCCCTTGCCCTGGCCGCGCAGTCCTTCGACGATGGCGAGGAATTCCCGCGTCAGGGCGCTGTCCAGGTTGGCGGTGGGCTCGTCGGCGATGAGGATGGCCGGGTCGTTGATGAGCGCCCGGCAGATGGCGGCCCGTTGCGCCTCGCCGCCGGAAAGCCACTCCACCCGGTTCTCCAGCTTGCTGCCCAGGCCCAGGCCGTGCAGCAGGCCGGCGGCGCGTTCGCGCAGTTCGGGAAAGGGCAGGCCCAGGGGGTAGGCCGGCAGCATGACGTTCTCGATCAGGCTCAGGCCCTTGATCAGGTTGAAGCGCTGAAAGACGAAGCCAAAGGTACTGCGGCGGATATCGGTGAGGAAACGTTCCGGCAGGGCCGAGATCATGCGCCCCTTGAGGTAAATTCGGCCCGAGGTGGGGCGGGCCAGGCAGCCCACCAGGGAGAGCAGGGTGGTCTTGCCGGAACCGCTCGGTCCCGTGAACAGGGTGACGCGGTCGGCGGCGATCCCCAGGCTCAGGCCGTGAATGGCGCGGAACTCGTTGGGCCGCCCCTGGTTGAAGACCTTGCTGATCTGTTCCAGCCGGATCATGCGGGAATTCTCCGTGTTTCTCGCGCAAAGGCGCAAAGACGCAAAGAGAAGGCTGGGAGATTGTGAATTACTCCCCTTTTCCTTGGTGGAAAGGGGGATTTTTTCAGGCTATCTGAAGCACATGTCCAGACGTCGCCAAAGGTGATTTCTTGGCGTTCTTGGCGCCTTTGCGCGAGAAATAGGTGGTTGGGATTCATCATGCAGCGTCCTACCGCATTACGCTGTCGGGATCGGTGATGGCGGCGCGCCAGACCGGGACCAGGGTGGCCAATGTGTAGGGGAAGACGGAGAAGAAGAACAGGGTCGCCAGTTGCAGCCCGTCCACCACCGGCCGGGGCCGGAAGGCGGGGTAGAGGGTTGCCCAGCCCTTGAGCACCGGCTCGAACAGAAATCCATCGGCGAAGAAGACATGGAGATAGGCCAGCAGATAGCCCAGCAGGAAGGCGCTCAGGGAGATCAGCCCCCCCTCCCAGAACTTCATGCGGATGACATCCCCCGTCTCCCAGCCGATGGCCTTGAGGATGCCGATCTCCTGCCGCTCCTCGGCGGAGAGGCCCGACGCCTTGTCCCAGGCGAAGATGACGAAGGCCAGCAGCGCCCCCATGAGCAGCACGAAGACCACGCCCTCCCGCCAGTTGAAGATGGCGTCGTAGGTCCGCAGGATCTCCTCCCGCAGGATGGGGCGGGTGTCGGGCAGCAGCAGGGTCAGCTTTTCCGCCACCTTGCGTACCTCGCGCGGGTTGCTGACCTTCAGGATCAGGTCGGTGTAGAGTCCGTCCGGGATGCCGAAGAAGGCCCGCAGGCTCGGCTCCGCCATCAGGATCAGGTCGCTGCTGATCAACTCCGTCTCGGCGGGCAGGATGCCCTCCACCCGGAAGGCAGCCGGCTTGCCGTCGTTCCCCCGCAGGGAGAGGAAATCGCCGGCCCCCAGGCCGCGGGCGCGGGCGATGCCGGCGCCGATCAGGATGCCGTCGGGCGGTAGTTGGTGCTGGTCCGCGGTCATCAGGGTGTAGTTGGCCTTGATGGCCGGGTCGAAGTGATAGCCCCAGAGCCGGCCGCGCTTCTCGCTCACCCCGCGCAAGCTGCCCATGCGCTCCAGATACGCGGCCGGGATCAGGTCCTGGCGCCCGGCCGCGATGCGCTGCACCAGGATCTCCGGGGCCTCCTTCAGGATCGCCGCCGCCTCCTGGCGCAGGGATTGGGTGAAGAGCATCACCGAGGCGAGCAGGAAGACGATCAGGCTATAGACCGTCAATAGCCCCAGGTTCTTGCCCCGCCGCCGCGCCAGGGACGAGAGGCTGTAGTCGATGAAATAGCGCTGCCGCTCAATCGCCTGCAACATGGGGGTTCCGTAAATGCTCCGGTGGCGCGGCCAGGGAGGCGGTGGGAAAGTGGTCTAGGGCCAGGGGATGATCCTGGAAGGCGGCGTGAGAGTCGGCCAGGCTCAGGTGGCGGGTATAACGCGCCTCGGTGAAGAGGGCCAGGTCGCTCAGGCCCAGTTCGCGGACGAGTTCGACGCCATGCCCTGGGTCGGCGCCATCCAGCCCAAACCACAAGGCATGGGCCAGGCTGACGGACAGCAGTGCTCCCAGTCCCAGGAACCAGGCCATTGCCCGGTTCGAAGGGCGCGCCACCCGTTCTCGAATCGATCCGCCGATCACCACCAGGGTCTTTCCTCCACAACCGATAAGTATTCGCCTGCACCGATTCTCGGGAGGAGGAGCGGGATTGCCATTGATGGATCGCAAGGGTTGTCGGGCATCGCGGGGTTCCGGAAGAAAAACTGCGGCATATGCCTTGATCTCAATGCGGGGTAATGGCAAATAGCCCAGTTATCAACCCTGCCCGAGAATGCCTACCGGGCATTCTCGGCCAATCCCAGCAGGCGCCGCAGGCATGCGGGCCGCAAGCTGAATGCGGGCACCCGCTGGCGGTAGGCCAGATATTCCAGACCGAACTTATGCCGCACCTCGCGTTCCTCCAGGGTAATGATGAGGATTACCGAGAGGAGCATTTCCACCGGGGCGATGTAAAGCAGGAAGCTTGGCGAACCGATTATCAAGGCCACGGCCCAAGGAAAGAGCAGCAACCCCAAATGCATGGGGTGGCGCATGCATTCATAGGGGCCGCTCGTCACCAGGCGATTGGTTTCCATGCGGGGCAGTTCGCCCACCCGCCCCTGACGCGCCAGGGCGCGGCCGGTCACGCGGCTCATGCGGAAGACGAGCTTCAGCAATGCCGCCCCGGCCAGCAGGCTCGCGAGGTGCCACCCCCAGTTGGAGGCCAATTGGGGAAAGAGCCACAGATCAAGCCAAATACCAGCGACACCCCCGCCTCCCAGCATCACCACCCAGAGGATCAGCCGTATCAGTACCGAAATGCTTATTTTGGAACCCATTCCCACCTCCGCCAGCCAGGGAACTACTTGCCCGCTATTCCCAGGACCCATGTCTCCATCGCCTCGTTGGCCACTGGCATGGGGGCTTCCAGGAAGGAGACGACGAACTTGTCCACGTATTCGGCCACGCCGATGGAGCGCGGCCGCACGGAGAGCATCTCGGGCTTTGGCAGTTTGATGCCGAAGCAGAAGACGATATTTCTGGCCGCGATGATGCCCGGCCCGATCTCCCCTTCCGCAAGGGATCGCGTATGCGCCAAGTGGTCGAAGTCGGCGATGAAAACGGCGACTTTATGGGCGTCGATACGCGCCTTCAAATAACCGATGACCTCATCCAGGTCGCGGTAAGGGGTTTCGCTCTTCTCCACTTCGAGCACATAGATCGGGTATTTCTCCTGAAGCAGGCTTTGTTTCATGACGAAGGGTCCTCCAGATGGGTTGAATGGTAAAAGCGATTCACGGGGGCGGTTGGCGCCGGAGAGAAAAAATGGCGCCGAGGACATTGTTGCCCCTCGCCTGATGCAGCAACGAAAACCCCAGGTGGCCGGCAAAGTAGACCCACAACAGGGTGCCGAGGAACTTGTGCTGCAAGGTGTAACGGGTAAAGGCGATGGCGTCGTCCGGCGGTCCCTGGTGGCCTGGTGGAATCATCGAGAACATCACCACCCCCGTGAGGGCGCAGCCGCTCAGTGCCAGCAGACCCAGGCCATGCACGAAGCTGGACAGGCCGACGCGCTTTCCCGATGGCGGTAGCCTCCCATGCAACAGGCCGAGCGACTCCTCCAATACCAGCCTCCTCCCGGCACGGTTCCAGGGAAAAAGGATGGGGAGGTCGTATTCCGCATAGCTGTGCAGCCAGAACAGCAGTGTCGCCAGCCCGGCCAAAATGCCTACCCACTGGTGATAGGGAAACAGGTACTGCGTGCCAGGGTCGGACATGGCGAGGCTGGTGAGCTGCTGGAAGGCGACCGTCACCGCGATGATCCAGTGCAGCACCCGCACCTTGAAATCCCATTGTTGATCCGTCATGGCAACTCCAGCCCCTTCAAACATTCAATGCTTGCACTGATGCCCATCCATCCGCACCAGGAAGGGATGGAGGTGGGGAAGGCCATGGTCATGGTTATGATCATGGGGCTCGGGGGGAGGCAGGGCGGTCCCGGCGATGACGGCCTTCGCGGCCCTGAGGGGGTCCTTTTCGCTGGTGGCGATGACCTTCACCCCTTGCGTGGCCATGCGATCGGCAAAGCCCTGGCCGCAACTCGCCGTGATGACGACATCGAAGCCGAAGAGGGGGTGGTCGGCGCCCCGGAACTCGTGCAGGGTCATCTCTTTGGGGAGGCTGATCCGCTCCACCTCTACCGGCTCGCCATCCTCGCCCGGCACATAGACGATGAATCGCCGCGCCTTGCCTGCATGGCCGGTGATCTCGCGTAAGTTTTGACTGGTCACTGCTATTTTCATTTTCGACATACCTCGATTAATGCCCAGGAACACAAATTTGGCCGCGCTTGACCGCCATCGCCGTGCGGCAAAGCAGCAGCGTCACGATCAGGCTCAGCAACAACAGCAGGCCGCCGCCGATCCAGGCGTAAACCCCGGTTCCGGTCTTCTCGAACATCAGCATGCTGGCGATGCTGATCGCAGCCAGGGGAAAGGAGTAGGCCCACCAGGAAAGGAAAAAGGGAAGGCGCAGGAATCGCCGGGCCTGGGTGAATAGCAACAGGGTCAGAAACAGGCCGCCGTAATACAGGATCCGGCCAAAGGGATCGATCCCGTCCGTCAGCCTCGTATAGGCGATGAACCCCACGGCGGGAGGAGCGATGAGGATAAACAGGGTCGGCAGCAAGCGTTCGTCGATGGGATCGTGGAACAGCACCCGGTAAAAGATGATGGTCAGCAGGATGACCCAGAAGATCATGCCGATGCTGAAAAAGAACCAGGAGACATCGGCATAGCCCAGGGGAACGCCCGCCACCGGAACCAGGACATTCCCCACCGCCGGGATGAACCAGGCCGGGTTCATGTGCTGCACCTGGAAATGGACCCCGTGCATCCAGGTATTGATGACATAGAGGGTGAGGAGCAAATGCAGCGCGCAGCCGGTCAGCCAGAGCGCCCGGCTGACCTCGACGGCCAGGGGCATGAAGACGACCGACAGCAACAGCAGGCTGATGGAAACGGTGGGGAAGAAGTTCAGCTTGACGGGATGCCCCAACTCCTTGGCCACGGCCCCCGGATAATTCACCACTTTGGCAGTGTACGCAGCGGCCAGCACGACAAACAGCGCCGAGACCAACCCGGCCAGCCAGGGATAAATCCCCCAGTCCGCCTGCATGAGATGCTGCGCCTTTCCCCAGGCAATGGTCAGGCCCGAAAGCCCCATGACCATGGCAAAGAAGGAGATCGGGACGTTTTCCAGTCTCGCGGGATGCAAGGAAGCACTGTTCATTAATCGCCTCCTGAAGGCAGTAAATTCAGAAAAGTCTGAGTGGAATCCTAAGTCTTTCATGCCCCAGTAGACATTGAATTTCCGCAATCCATCTTCTACAAACGCTACTCGCGGGAGTTGCCCATGCGAATTTGAGTCTGGCCCCATTTTCTATGCCATTTTCTAACCGATTTTCCCGCTTGTTGCGATCAAGGAGTATCTGGAGGACCCGGCGCGGCTGCTGTTGGAGGTATGATCCTCAAACCGATGAAGTTATATCCAGAGGGGATCGAACCATGTCAGAGGTCGTGGGTAATTGCTGGAACTGTGGCCATGGATTGAACCGGCCCGACTACGGACGCGAGGCCCTTTGTCCCGGCTGCAGCAAACCGACCCCGGTCTGCCGCAACTGCCGCTGGTATGCCCCGGGCCGGGCCAACGACTGCGCCGAGCCCATGGTGGAACGGATAACCGATAAGACCCGCGCCAACTTCTGCGGCTATTTCGAAGCGGCCTTCCACGATGCCGAGGCAGCACCGGCTGCTGATGATCTGCGCAAGCTGGCGGAGTCGTTGTTCAAATGAAGATCAAGCCTCATTGAAGGCCTTGGCCACCATGCTCCTGAAGGGGCGGATCAGGTAGTCGAGCAGGGTGCGCTCGCCGGTCTTGATGATTACCTCCACCGGCATACCCGAGATCAGCGTTGCCCCCTGCCTCTCAAGGTCCAGGAGGCTCTCCGCCCGCACCCTGAGCGAACCCTTGTAGTAGGGGGCGCCGTTCGCCTCGTTGGTAAAGACATCCGCCGACAGGTCCTGCAGATCGGCATAGAGGCTTGGAAAGAACTTTCCCTTGTCGAAGCCGGAAAAACGCACCTCCGCCTGCTGGCCAGGGGTTAGGGCATCTATGTCCATGGGGGAAATCTGGGCGGTGATCATGAAGTCCTGCTCCAGGGGTACGATCTCCATGATGGTCTTGCCGGGCTGGATCACCGCCCCTTCCGTTACAACCTCGAACCCTTTGATCTTACCGGCGACGGGGGCAAGGATATCGATGCGCGAGAGCTTATCCCGTAACGCCCGCTCCTTGGATTGGTGTTCGATCCGCTGTGCCTGCACATCGCGCAACTGGGTACTCACTTCCTTGAGATACTCCTTGTCCATGGAGATGATTCTGTGGTTTGTCTCGGCGATCACCTCCCGTAACTGGGCAATCTCCGCATCCCTCGCTGCCAATTCTCCGTCCAGTTCGTTCATCTGCCGTTCCCGCTCGCGCAATTGGGTCTGGGAAACTAGATTCTTGCCAGCCAGTTCTCTAAGCCCCACCAGATCTTTTTCCAGGGAGCCCTTGCGTTCTTCCAGTGAAGCGATCTGTTTCCTTACCCCATCAATCTGGGTATTGGATTGTTCCAGCTTCTGGCGCAGCACTTCTCGCTCCGAGGCCAGGGCCTGACGCCGGGAGGCAAACAAGTGACGCTGGGTCTGTAAAATCTCCTGGGTTAGACCTTTGCCGGCCTTTATTATCAAGTCATTGGAGAGGGTCAGTTCCTCCTTGCCGGCGTATTCAGCGGAAAGCCGGGCCAGATTAGCCTCAGACTCCAGCAGTTGCCCATCCACGTTCTCCAGTTGCGACTTGAGCTGTTCATCATCTAACTGGAGCAGGAGCTGACCCTTGCGCACCACATCCCCATCCAGCACGGCGATACGCCGCACCAGCCCGCCGTCCAGGTGTTGCACGGTCTTATTCTGGGATGCCACAACGACGCGACCCTCGGCAACGACGGCGCTCTGCAATGGGGCCAGGGCGGCCCAACCCATGAACAACCCGAAGGTGAGGAAGATGACACCAAGTCCCAGCCGCCGGTAGTAAAGTTCATCGGTCTCGGGCAGCCGTTCACCGTCAGACAGGTTTCCCTCCATGGGTATTTCGCCGTCCTCGAGGGCAGCTGTGGGCAGCGATTTAGGGTTCGTTGGTCCTACATCAGTCAAGGTTCATCCCCCTCCTGCGCAGCTTCACCCCCTGTCCGAGGGGCATTTTGCAAACGGGCCTGCTGCTGCAACTGCACCATCCTTTGCAACACAGCATCCCGCTCGCCGAACAGATTCACCTGTCCAGCGGCCAATAGAAGCAGCTTGTCGGCCAATTGCAGTATGCCGCGACGATGACTGACCATGACCAGCGTGACACTTCGCTCCTTGAGTATCCGGCAGGTCTCCAGCAGGCTGGCCTCACCCTGCTCGTCCAGATTGGCGTTAGGCTCGTCGAGAATCACCAGGCGAGGATCGCCATAAAGGGCACGGGCCAGACCGAGGCGCTGACGTTGCCCTCCGGATAGACTGACCCCATTGACGCCGATGCGTGTCTCATAGCCCTCCGCCAACTGGCGTACCATCTCATCGACCCCCGCCAGACGGGCGGCATCGACGATCCTTTCTGCGTTCAGATCACCGAATCGAGCGATGTTCTCGGCCACGGTCCCTTCGAAGAGCTCGATATCCTGCGGTAAATAGCCGATATGGGGACCGAGTTCCTCCCGGTTCCAGTGGCCGATCTCGGCGCCATCCAGACGCACCTTTCCAGTCGCCAGCGGCCAGACCCCGACGATGGCACGCATCAGCGAGGATTTACCGGCGGCGCTAGGGCCGAAGATAACCAGGGTCTCACCGGCATTCAGAAAGAAATCCACGCCCTTCAAAACGGGCAATCTGCCACCCGGCGGGATCAGGCTGACCGCCTCCAGTCGCAGATGGCCTGCCGGAGGCGGCAGGGAGAGGCGACGCGGCAGGGACGGTATCTGATTCAATAGCTCATTAAGCCGGCGATAGGCGGCACGCGCCCCCTTCGACTGCTTCCAGGTGCCGATCAATTGATCGACCGGTGCCAGCGCGCGCCCCATCAAGATGGAACCGGCGATCACCATGCCCGAGGAGATCTCGTTACTGATCGCCAGCCAAGCACCGAGCCCCAGCATCAGTGACTGAAACAACTGGCGCAGGGTCTTGCTCAGATTCATCCAGAGACCCGCCCGATCGGATGCCTCTGCCTGGGCCTTCAGTGTGCCGAGGTGGGCCTTGAGCCAGCGCTGCTGCAATGCCGGCTGCATACCCATGGCATAGAGTGCTTCGGCATTGAGCAACTGGGCCTCCGCCATGGCATCGGCGCGAGAGCTGGCGTTGGCCGCCTGCTGAAAGTGGCCGCGGGTGGTCAGTTCATTGGCAATGGCCAGGGCCAGCAGGACCAGTGCCGCAAAGATCGAGAACCAGCCCAGGTAGGGATGAAACAGGAATAGCAAACCCAGATAGATCGGGATCCAGGGGGTATCGAAAAAGGCGAAGGGGGCGTTGCCCGCGAGAAACTGGCGAACGGCATTGAGATCGGTAACCGGCTGGCTGCGGGTCTCGCCGGGATGCTGCAAGGCATAGCCCATCATGGCCTGATAGACCCGTCCGCAGAGCTGGGTATCGAAGCGTGAACCCAGCCGAACCAGGATGCGGGATCGGACATACTCCAACAGGCCCAGGGTGATGAAGAACCAGACCAGGATCAGCGTCAACAGCAACAAGGTCTCGTTACTACGGCTGGCCAAGACCCGGTCATAGACCTGGAGCATGTAGATGGAGGGGGTCAGCATCAAGAGGTTGATGAAGAGGCTGAACAGACCGATATAACCGAAGCTGCGCCCGAAGGAGCGCAGCAATCGGTCCAGTTCGTTCTTGGGAGATTCCTGCCCTTTATTCTTCATTCGTTCGCAGAAGGACGGCCGCGATCAAATCGCGGCCGTGTGATAAGAAGAGGCCAAGGAGGTTCTTGCAAAACTGCAAGAACCTCTTGCGGTTCAGGGATGAACCGCCATTTTCAATGGCCTAAGCCATTGAAAATAAAGAAAACGAAAAATCGCGTTTTTCGTTTTCGTCTTGCAAAATGGTCAGGAAGGCCATTTTGCAAGTTCCTCCAAGATAACGGATTGTTCAGACGATATCACAGGGATCGGTCGGATTGAGGCCCATGAACGGCGTCTCAAGCGTAACGACATCCCCCTGACTCAGCAGATTATCCTGGACAGCAACCGTCCCCAGGCTCGCCTGATTCCCGGCATAGAGGCTGAGCAGGGTATAGTCATCCAGGCCATCGCCATTGGAATCGAGGTAGTCGAAGCGGAAGCTCACCACCTCGTTGCCGATCAGAATACGGTCGCCCTGGGCCTGGGAGAAGTCCACGACCTGATCGTTGCCGACGACCTCGCCACTCGCCGGGGCAAAGAGGAATTGATCCGCGCCCTCGGTACCCACCAGGCGATCATCGCCACACCCCCCACTGATATAAGACTCGATCCCTGCCGTCAAATCACCGTGCAAAAGGGTATCGAGCCAGACCGCGACCTGTTCCACCGAGACATTGGCATTGCCATCCTCGTTCAGGAAACGTCCGTTCTGGATCTGGAAGCCCATGTGATAGATCCCATCCGCCACGGTATTGATAGCGTTCTGATCGAACAGGCGCGTGACCGCCCCGTCATTCTGGACCCGATGAAAACCGGTCTCATCGTTCGCCCCATCGTCGCCATGGAACTGCTTCCACTCCGTCTCATAGTTGGCAAGGATATAGGCATTGAGGTCATAGACATCGGAGGCAGTGATAACGCCGTCATTGCCCAACCCCGTCTGCTGAATGGCCTCGGCGATGATGGTATTCATGCCATCGGCCGCCATGGCTGCTTCACGGATATCCTCGTTGGAAATGCGCCTTTCGAGTTCGCTGTCGTCGTTGATGAGGTCAACGAGTTGGTCGAGGCCGGTGCCGGTGCTGCCTTTGTCTTCGGGGTCGATGGCCTGGTTCTTGAGGCTGCCGTCTTGGAGTTCTTTGGCCAGGAGCTGGTTGAGCCAGTAAGCGGTGGTCTCAAGGCGTGCGTTGTTGTTGCCGTCTTCGTTGAGGAAGCGGTCGCCACGGATATCGTAGCCCATGTGATAAAGGCTGTCGGCGACGGTGTTAACGGCATTTTCGCCGAACAAGCGCGTCACCGCGCCGTCGTTCTGCACCCTGTGGAAGCCGGTTTCTTCGTTGGCCTCGTCATCGCCATGCAACCGATTCCAGAGGGCGCTGAAGTCTGTAGCTTCTGGGATATAACGGATCTGATCGACCTGCGCCACGGCCGGCCCGGAGGCTTCGTAATCGTAATCGCTGCTCCAGGTGCCCGTACCCTCGGCCCCCCACAGATTGATCATCAGCTTGCCGGGATGGATCGGCAAGGCGCCGCTGTCGCCATTTTCGCTATGCACCCCCACACCGTCGACATACCAGGTGATGCGATCGCCCTCCCAGCGGAAGGCGTAGGTATGAAAGTCGGCGGAGGCGTCGAAACCCAGGTCGATCACTGAGGGATACTCGATGCCATCAGTGATGTAGTTGACCTGCAGCTTGGTGGGATCGTCACCCTTGATCTCGATATCGATCTCATTATGGGGTGCGCCGTTATAGAGGAAGAAACCGGTGATGGTGCCGGCTACGCCCGAGACCTTGAGGCTGACCTGATAGAGACCATGGCCATAGGTATCCACCGATTGATATTCGCCGGAGAGGAGTTCCCCATTGACCTGGTCGAGGCTCAAATTCATGTAGCCGTTGTCGAAGGCCACCTGCTGCGGGCTCCAGTCGTTGGCGAAATAGCCGCCATTGCTCCAATCAGAGAGCCGCCATGTGGTGGCGTCAAAGGCATCCAGGCCGTCCTCGATCAGCGCCGGACCATCGGCCCCATGGGTATATCTCCCCTGGATATAGGCATTGAGGTCATACATGTCGGAGGCGGTGAAGCGGCCATCGTTGGCGATCCCCGTCGCCTGGATCGCCTCAAGGATGATGGCGTTCATGGCGTCTGCCGCCTTCGCCCCTTCGCGGATGTCGTCGCGGCTGATGCTCTGGTTGAGGGCAACGTCGGCCTGGATGAGGCTGACCAGTTGGTCGAGCCCGGTGCCGGTGGTGCCGCTGAGGTAGGGAGTCACCTGATCGTTCTTGAGACTGCCGTCGGCCAGGTCGGCTTTGAGCAGGTCGTTGAGCCATACGGCCAAGTCATCAAGGGTCTGGTTGTAGTTGCCGTCCTCGTTGAGGACGCGGCCGTGTTTGATTTCGTAGCCGAGGTGGTAGATGCCATCGATGACGGTGTCGATGGCGTTGTTGTCGTACATCCTTGTGACAGAGCCGTCGTTCTGGACGTTGTGGAAGCCGGTCTCTTCGTTGGCTTCGTCGTCGCCGTGCAGCCGGTTCCATTCTTCGAGGTGATTGGCGCGCAGGTAGGCGTTGATTGAGTAGATGTCGGCGGCGTTGAGCTGGCCGTTGTTGGCCACGCCGGTGGCCTTGATGGCCTCGATGAGCAAGGCGTTCATGGCGTTGGCCGCGGCAGCGCCTTCGCGGATGTCTTCGTTGGAGATGCGTCTTTCGAGTTCGCTGTCGCCATTGATGAGGTCAACGAGCCGGTCGAGGCCGGTGCCGGTGGTGCCTTTGATTTCGGGGTCTATGGCCTGGTTCTTGAGGCTGCCCTCTTGGAGTTCCTTGGCCAGGAGTTGGTTGAGCCAGTAGGCGGTGGTCTCCAGCCGGGCATTGGCATTGCCGTCTTCGTTCTTGAAGCGGTCGCCGGTGATGTCGAAACCGATGTGGTAGAGCCCGTCGGCGACGGTGTCGAGGGCGTTGTCGCCAAAGAGCCGGGTCACGGCGCCGTCGTTCTGGACTTTGTGGTAGCCGGTCTCTTCGTTGGTCTCGTCGTCACCGTGCAGGGCGATCCAGGCCTGTTGGTGGTTGGCCTGGATGTAGGCGTTCAGGTCGTGCATGTCCGATGCAGTCAACTGGCCGTCGTTGGCCACCCCCGTTGCCTTGATGGCTTCGACGATGAGGGCGTTGAGGGCATTGGCCGCCTGGGCGCCGTCGCGGATGTCTTGTTCGCTGGCGCGGGTCGGGAGGTTGGGGTCGTTGACGATCAGTTCGATCAGTTTGTCGAGGCCGGTACCGGTGGTGCCTTGGGGCAGGGGGTTCTGTTCTGGCAGGCCGCCTTCGGGCATGGGGCCGTTGTCGGCCAATGCCTGCTGGAAATCCGCGACGCTCTGGTAAAAGTGTTCGGCCCCCAGGGCCTGGCCGTCCAGTTCGAGGCGTAGGCCTTCGGCACCCCAGTTCTCGTAATAGAGGAGTTCGATCGCATAGAGGCCGCCTGCGAAGGTGCCGGCCTTGTCGGTGGCATAGAAGGGGCGGGGGCTCTCAAAAGAAGAGAACTCTTGGCCGCCCAGTTTGAGCAGATAGCCGTCATCGGAACGGACGGTGATGTGGTGCTCGCCCGCGGGGATATAGACGTAGCCGCTGAGGCGGACGGCGACGGTCTCCATGGCGGTGCTGCCGTCGCCGCTGGTGAGTTGGGCGCTGTCACCGAGGAAGCCCGCGATATTGCCGCGCTGGTTGGCGCCGCCGAAGTCGATCTGGCTGGCGGTAAAGCTGTGGCTGGCATCGGCGATCGCAAGGAAGTCTTGTAGTTCGCCGATGCTGTTGAAGCCGCGGTTACTGTCGAAGGCCTGGCCGCTCAGGCCGGTGCCAGCATAGACGGCTGCCAGTTCGACATCGGCCAGGGCCGGGGCGCCGTCGTTGGCGGCAGCTGCTTCTGCCGGGGCTGGACCATGGGTGGCCAGGGCGTCGTTGAACCCGTCGATGCTGCGATAGAAGTATTCAGCGCCAACGATCTCGCCATCGATCTCCAGGCGCAGGCCCTGGCCGCCGCCGTTCTCGTAGTAGAGCATCTCGATCTGGTAGAGGCCGCCGTCGAAGTCGCCGTCCTTGCTGGTGGCATAGAAGGGGCGTGGGCTCTGGTGGGAGGAGAAGACTTCGCCACCCAGTTTGAGGACGTAGCCGTCGTCGGAGCGAACGGTGATCCGGTGTTCGCCCGCTTCGAGGTAGATGTAGCCGCTGAGGCGGATGCCGATGCTTTCCATGGCAGTGCTGGCGTTGCCGGAGGTGAGGCTGCCGTTGGCGCCGAGGAAACCGGCAACATTGCCGTCACCGGTCCGGTTGCCGAAGTCGATGGCTTTGGCGTCGAAGCTGTGAGTGGGCGCGGTCAGGCTGGCGATGTGGCTTTCCAGATCGGTCACGGAACTGAAGTGGTTGCTGCGATCGAAGATCTCGCCGAGGAGGCCGGTGCCGGCATCCAGGTCGGGGCGGGCAGCGGCGGCAACGGCGGCCGTGCCGGCCTGGAATACGGGCAGGGGACCCGCCTGGTTGATGTGGGCGACTTCGGCGCGGTTGAGGGCGCGATTGTAGACGCTGAGGTCCTCGATGGTGCCGTCGAAGTGGTACCAGGTACCGGTCGAGGTGCTGTCGTTGCGCCATTGGCCAGAGGCGCCGACCACCAGGTCGGCATCATTGTGGTTCCAGTTGAATTCGAGCTGGGGATCGTTGGCGATCTTTTGGCCGTTGAGATAAACCTGGAGGCCGCCGTCACCGAAGCTGACGGCCAGGTCGTAACGTTGACCCGCCTCGATCTGGATCTCGCCGCTGTCGAGGTAGGTGGAGCGCCCTTCGTGCTGGACCTTGACGTAGAGCTTGCCACTGCGCAGGAAGGCCATCAGTTCGCCGTTGCCATCGCCATTCTGGTCCTTGCTGAAGAGGGCCTGGGTGGCGCTGCTGGCCGGGTTGTCGGCTGTAAAACCGAAGGCGATGGTGCCGTTGGTGAGCTTGAGGGCTGCGGGATTATCGATCTCCGCGTGGGTGGAGGGCTGCCGCCAAGCGGGGCTGCCATCGACCGTTACATCGTCCAGGGCGAGGACGATGGCTGCCTCCAGAGCGGATTCGTCGATCGTGACGGGATCAGCCTTGAGGCTCCCGGCCTTGAGGTCTTCCCTGAGGAGATCGTTGAGCCATTCCATGACGGTCTCGACCCGTTGGTTGCTGTTGCCGTCTTCGTTGAGGTAGCGGCCGTAACGGATCTCGAAGCCCATGTGGTAGATGGCATCGGCGACGGTGTTGACGGCGTTTTCGCCGAACAGGCGGGTGACGGCGCCGTCGTTCTGGACGAGGTGGAAGCCGGTCTCCTCGGTGGCCTCGTCGTCGCCGTGCAGGGCGGTCCATTGGGCTTGATGGTTGGTTCGGATGTAGGCGCTGATGTCGCGCATGTCGGTCAGGCCGATCGCGCCGTCGTCAGCGGCCCCGGTGGCCTTGATGGCTTCGACCAGGATCTTGTTCATCTCGTCGGCGGCACGGGCGCCGGTGGTGATCTCGCGGGTGGAGAGACGCTGGTTGAGACTGTCATCGGCAGCGATCATCTCGACCAGTTTGTCCAGGCCGGTGCCGGTGCTGCCCTGGGCGTAGGGGTCGATGGCGGGGTTTTTGAGGCTGCCGGCCTTGAGGTCGTCGGCCAGGAGGCCGTTGAGCCAGTCGGCGGCCTGAGCGAGCGAGACGTTGGCGCTGCCGTCTTCGTTCATCAGACGGCCGTTCTTGACCTCGAAGCCGAGGTGGTAGATGCCGTCGAGGACGCTGTTGACGGCGTTCTGGCCGAATAGGCGGGTGACGGCGCCGTCGTTCTGGACCAAGTGGAAACCGGTCTCTTCGGTGGCTTCGTCATCGCCGTGCAGGGCAGTCCAGCGTGCCAGCAGGCCGGCATCGTTGCGAATGTAGGCGTTGACTTCGTGCAGATCCGCCGCGTTGATCCAGCCGTCATTGGCCACCCCGGTCGCCTTGATGGCTTCGACAAGGAGGCTGTTGAGGGCGTCCGCTGCACGGGCCGCCTCAGCGATCTCACTGGTCGGGATGCGACGATTCAGTTCCAGGTCACTGCCAATCAGATCCACCAGCCGGTCCAGGCTCGTGCCCGTGGTGCCGGTGAAATGGGAAGGCAGCGAATCGTTCTTCAGCGATCCTCTAGAAATGGTCTTAGTCTGAACGCCAGCCAGCAACTCACGGATGGTCATGTCTTAACTCCTGCTTGTTGTTTGCCGACCGGAAACCCCATCGGTCGGGTCATTAGGGGCTATTTTAGCCCCTTTCATTGCAGGTTGAAGTCAAGATTTCCGTTTTGCTTCGCATTTTGCGAATTTGGTCTAAAAAACCAAATGATGGATCATTCCGCCAGTTTGTCGCTCGGCTGTATCAAATGCAGCAGGCCAATCCCCTGCTAGCGCCTTCCATGAGGGTGTGGACCGCCCTGGTATCCTCGCAGCAGAACAGGGTCAGGTCTAGATTCATACTTTTCCAGGGGCGATACAAGGCTATTCTTGCCGACGCGGATGCCTATCTTCTGGAGCTGACCCGGTATGTGGTCCTCAACCCGGTGCGAGCGGGCATGGTGGGAAGGCTTGGGGATTGGCCCTGGAGCAGTTATTTGGTGACGGAACGAAAAGTCTGATTCTCTTTACATATCATTGCCTTGGCGTCGTTTTTCACTGCGAAGATTTTGCAGAAACTGACGAATATGGCCCCAAAATGGCGGATTTCACTAAAAGGGGGTAGTCGGTTAGCGCCTCCACCCCCTACATGTTGTGGTCACCATTCATAGCCATGCGTCACCGCGGCTTCGGTGACGGGCTCGGTGACAACGGCTTGTTCCAGGAGGCGCTAACCGACTACC
>JAHJDE010000210.1 GCA_018812525.1 Gammaproteobacteria bacterium | reverse complement strand
TTCAATGGCCTAAGCCATTGAAAATGAAGAAAACGAAAAATCGCATTTTTCCGTCCTTTGGTCCGTAAACGGTACATCCCTGTACCACTTCTCGTTTTCGCCTTGCAAAATGGTCAGGATGGCCATTTTGCAAGTTCCTCCTGAATAAGCGCTTTGATCGGGGGGCTGCAATCTCAGATTCAGTCATTGTCCCCATGGGTGGCTGGGTGTAATGTGACCCCATTTTTTAGCGTTTCAGGAGCGCCCCCATGCCGTTGATCAAGCCCTTCCCCGGTCTCCGTCCCGCTGCCGGTCGTGCTGCCGAGGTGGCGGCCCCGCCCTATGATGTGATGAATGCCGAGGAGGCGCGGGAGATGGTGCGGGGCAAGCCCTGGAGCTTTTTGCACATCTCCCGGCCCGAGGTTGACCTGCCGGAGGGGATCGACCCCTATGCCCCGGAGGTCTACGCCAAGGCTGCGGAGAATCTGCAACGGATGCTGAGTGAAGCTGTATTAGTGCGGGACCCCAGGCCCTGCTACTACGTCTATCGCCTGACCATGGCCGCCCATGTCCAGACCGGCCTGGTGGCGGCGGCCTCGGTGGCGGCCTATGACGCCGGCCGCATCATGAAACACGAGTTCACCCGCCCTGCCAAGGAGGATGACCGGGTGCGCCAGATCGATGCCCTCAATGCCCAGACCGGCCCGGTATTTCTGGTCTATCCCAGCATGGCGGCGGTCGATTCCGTCCTCTCTGAGACCACGAAGAACGCCCCGTCGGTGGATATTATCGGAGAAGGAAATGTGCGCCATGAGCTTTGGGTCCTGGACGATGAGCAGACCCTGGCCGGCCTGACCCGGTCCTTCGATGCCATGGCTGCCCTCTACGTGGCCGACGGCCACCATCGTTCCGCTGCCGCCTCCCGCGTGGCGGCGGCGCGCAAGGCGGCCAATCCGGCCCATGGCGGCGAGGAGTCCTACAACTACTTCCTCAGCGTCATCTTCCCCCACAACCAGATGCGGATCATGGACTACAACCGCGTGGTGCGGGACCTGAATGGGCTTGACGAGGCTGGTTTCCTGGCAAAGGTGGGCGATCGCTTCAGCGTTCAGGCCAGCGAGACCCCGGTCAAGCCCATCAAACCGGCCCAGTTCGGCATGTACCTGGGTGGCCGCTGGTATCGCCTGGAACTCGACGGGCAATACATCCCCCAGCAGGACCCGGTGGCACGGCTGGATGTGAGCCTGCTGGCCGACAACCTGATCGACCCTATCCTCGGTATCAGCGACCCCCGCCGTGACGACCGCATCGACTTCGTCGGCGGCATCCGTGGCCTGGAGGGGCTGACCAAACGGGTGGACAGCGGCGAGATGCGGGTCGCCTTCGCCCTCTATGCCACGCGCATGGAGGACCTGATGGCAGTGGCCGACGCCGGCGAGGTCATGCCGCCCAAGTCCACCTGGTTCGAACCCAAACTGGCCGACGGGCTGGTCAGCCACATGCTCGAATAAGGGCCTGTCCGGGATAAGCGTGGACATAAAGGACAGCTTCCCCCCATGGTGACGGTCACCTGCCGCCTGCCGGACCCTTCCGGTCTCGACGCGGTAGCGATCCGGGATTGGCTGGCGCGGCTTGAAGGCGAGCGCAAGGGACTCGCCTTGCCCATGCTGCGCAAGGCATGCGACCTTGCCATCGTGGTTTCGCCCCAGGACATCCATCTGGCCCTCTCGGTCGCCGATATCCTCCACGAGCTGGAGATGGACGACGAGACCCTGGCTGCGGCACTGGTCCACATCGCCCCCATACCCATCGATAGGGATCGGGCCGCAGTGGAGTTCAGCCCCGTGGTGTCTACCATGCTGGCTGACTTGGCCAGGGTGGGCATCCTGGCCGAGGTGCGCGCCGATCCCCACAGGGAGGTTGCAGGAAGCGGTGAAGATCTCAGGGACGGGGGAGCTAAGGCTGCGCATGGGGCAGTCGCCGAGGCAAGAGCCGCATCGGCCGAGGAGCACCTGGAAAACCTGCGCCGCATGTTGCTCACCATCGCCGACGATGTGCGGGTGGTCGTGATCATCCTGGCCGAGCGGCTCCATCAACTGCGGCAGCTCAAGCGGGCGGACGAAGAGATCCAGCGCCGGATCGCCCTGGAGACCCGCGAGATCCATGCCCCCCTGGCCAACCGCCTGGGGATCTGGCGGGTCAAATGGGAGCTGGAGGACTTCACCCTCCGCTACCTGCAACCGGAAGACTACAAACGTATCGCCACCCAGTTGGACGGACGGCGGGCGGAGCGCGAGGAATATATCGGCCAATTCATCGGCCTCATCCGGGAAAAGTGCAACGAGGCGGGGATCAAGGCGGAGATCGTCGGGCGGCCGAAACACATCTACAGCATCTGGCGCAAGATGCAGCGCAAGCAGGTGGACCTGGACCGCATCTTCGATCTGCTGGCGGTGCGGGTGCTGGTCGATACCATCGCCGATTGTTACACGGTGCTGGGCTTCGTCCATGGCCTCTGGCGCTTTATCCCCGGCGAGTTCGACGACTACATTGCCACCCCCAAGGCCAACCTCTACCGCTCCCTGCATACAGCGGTGATCGGCCCCGAGGACAAGCCGGTGGAGATCCAGATCCGCACCCACGAGATGCACGAGCACTCGGAGCGCGGCGTGGCGGCCCATTGGGCCTACAAGGAGAACCGGGGCCACGACGCAGAGTTCCAGCGCCGTCTGCTCTTGATGCGCCACTGGCTGGAACTGAAGGAAGATGCCACGGATTCCGACTTTGCTGAGCGCTTCAAGAGCGAATTCGAACCGGTCCAGGCCTACGTCTTTACCCCCCAGGGCAAGCTGGTGGAACTGCCCCACTGCGCCACCCCGGTGGACTTCGCCTACGCCATTCACAGCGATCTGGGCCACCGCTGCCGGGGCGCCAAGGTAAACGGTCGCATCGTGCCGTTGACCTTTCCCCTTGAAAGCGGTGTGACGGTGGAGATCCTGACCACCAAGGAGGGCGGTCCCAGCCGCGACTGGCTCTCACCCCACCTCGGCTACCTCAAGACATCACGGGCGCGCAACCGGGTCCGGCAGTGGTTCAAGCAGCAGGACTACCAGCAGCATCTGGCCACCGGGCGCACCGCCCTTGATCGCGAATTCCATCGCCTGGGTCTGGGCCGGCGCGACCTGGAAGAGCTGGCGAAGCGCTTCAATTTTAAGAAGTCCGAGGATCTGCTGGTGGCGATCGGCTGCGGGGATATCTCCCCCGTTCAGGTGGCAAACAGCCTCGGCAAGCCCCCCAAGGCGGAAGGTCCAGTCCTCAGGCTCCGGCAGGCGACCAAGCGCAAGAATGGAAAGGCCAGGGACGCGGTGGTACTGGAAGGGGTCGGCGACCTGATGTACAACATGGCCAGGTGCTGCAAGCCGGTCCCCTATGATCCGATCATCGGCTTCATCACCCGCGGCAAGGGGGTGACGGTGCATCGCAGCGATTGCCCGGTAATTCAGTCGCTACAGAAGAGCGACCGGGAACGGATGATCAGGGCCGCCTGGAACGATATCTCCGACGGCGGGCTCTACCCGGTGGATATCCTGGTGGTGGCCGGCGACCGGCGCGGCCTGCTGCGCGACATCTCCTCTGTCTTCACCAACGAAGAGGTGGATGTGCTCGGGGTCAGCAGCCAGACCAATAAACGCAAGGACACTGCCGACTTCCGCTTTACCATTGAGATCGCCGACATGAGACAGTTGAGCCGGATACTGGATAAGGTCGCGCAACTGCCGGATGTGCTGGAGGTCAGGCGGCGTGTCTGAGAGACCATCTCTACCGATCAAGAATCCGATCAAGTAAGGAAGCGGGAAGGTACAAGCCGCCCCGTTACCCTGAAAGTCGCGAAGCGCGCGTTTGCCCCTCCCCCATTTGGGGAGGGTTGGGGAGGGGGAACGATCAGGCCTGTCCTGAGCGTTACCGAATCCAGGTGATCAGGTGATTTTCCAGGTCGTCGGCCTTGCAGTGGGGGATGACCTTGCCGCGGATGCTGTTGCCGGAGCGGGTGAGGGTCATGGGATCGCCGCTGATGAGGGGGTGCCAGTGGGGCAGGGGCTTGCCCTCGGACAGGAGGCGGTAGGCGCAGGTGCGGGGCATCCAGTAGAGTTCGCGGCTCTTCTCCGGGGTGAGGGTGACGCAGTTGGGCATGCGCACAGAGCGGTTCTCGTAGTCGTTACAGCGGCAACTCTCCAGGTCGAGCAGGTCGCAGACCACGTTGGTGAACCAGACCTCCCGCGTATCCTGATCCTCCAGCTTGTAGAGGCAGCATTTGGCGCAGCCGTCGCACAGGGACTCCCACTCCTTCCGGGTCATCTCATCTAGCCGCTTGCGGTTCCAGAAATCGTCGATTTGTTGCATGGTGGGCTAGCGTCGATTGGTTGGGCAGTTTGGGTGGGTCGCGCCTAAGGCGATTTCTGTCAATTAATATCCCATCTTGCTTGTCTTTTCGCCCCCCTGCGGCGTTGCCCCAGGCGTTACATAGTTCGACTATGCGCCGCCTGTGGCGCCTTGCAGGGGAACGAAAATCCTGCGCAATCTGGG
>JAHJDE010000033.1 GCA_018812525.1 Gammaproteobacteria bacterium | reverse complement strand
TAGGTCAGATTTGGTCGAACCGATTGAGCAAAACCGCAGGCGTAGCAGCGCTACGTCGAGGATTTTGCGATTGAGGTTCGGCCAAATATGGCCTGAAGACGAGATGCAAGATGCTCAAGTTATTCTTGCTCGACGCCTTACCGGGAGTAAGGCGCAACATCGCAGGAAGAGTGGGCCTCTTTCAAGATGTTGCAACGCAGCTCCCGGTGATTTAGGCCGTCATAATTATTGGTTATTTACCGGGCGAGGGACTAGCAGGGTCGCTCATCGGCTGAAACCGGCGGTTTGAACAGCAATGCCCCTTCTTCCCCACCTTTCCGCCCACAATGGTTGCTCCCCCTCCGGTTTGAGGGAATCGGCCCCGAATCTCGGTTAGAATGGCCGACACTTTTTTAGCCAGACCGGATCGATGCTCGAAGTCTCCAATCTCTCCTGCGTGCGTGGCGACCGGTGCCTGTTCCGGGATGTGGCTTTTACCCTCGAACCGGGCGAGCTGCTCTATCTCCACGGTCACAACGGCAGCGGCAAGACGACGCTGCTGCGCGCGGTCTGCGGCCTGATCCTGCCCGACGAGGGCGAGGTGCGCTGGAACGGCGAGGATGTGCGTTCCCTGCGCGAGGATTTCACCCGCGACGTGCTCTATCTGGGCCACAAGAACGGTATCAAGGGCGACCTGACCGGGATCGAGAATCTGCGCATCGGCGCCATCCTGGACGGTTTCGGGGTAAGCGAGCAGGCTGCCTGGGACGCCCTGGAGCGTATCGGCCTGGATGGCCACGAGGACCTGCCGGCCAAGGTGCTTTCCCAAGGCCAACAACGGCGCGTGGCCCTGGCCCGGCTGCTGGTGAACCGGGCCAGATTATGGGTCCTGGACGAGCCCTTCGTGGCCCTGGACAAGGCTGCGGTGGAGCTGTTGCAGGCGGTGATCCGCGACCATCTGGCCAACGGCGGCCTGGTGATGCTAACCACCCATCAGGAGGTGCCCCTGACCTCGGGCCACTCGAAGCACCTGAAACTGGGCTGGCGGGGGTAAGCGACCATGCTGAAGGTCTTTCTCTGGATCATCCGACGCGATCTGCTGCTGGCCATGCGCCGCCGCACTGATCTCTTCACCACGCTGTTTTTCTTCATCATCGTCATCAGCCTCTTCCCCCTGGGCATCGGCCCGGAGAAGGAGACCCTGCGCCTGATCGCCCCCGGCGTGGTTTGGGTCGCCGCCCTGCTGGCCTCTATGCTGGCCTTGGAGCGGCTGTTCGCCGACGACTATGCCGACGGTTCCCTGGAACAGATGCTGCTCACCCCCCAGCCGGTGACGCTGCTGGTGCTGGGCAAGGTGACGGCCCATTGGCTGCTGACCGGCCTGCCCCTGGTGCTGATCGCCCCCCTGGTGGGGCTGCAATACTACCTGGAGGGGCCGGCCATCGGCGTCATGATGCTGTCACTGCTGGTAGCTACCCCGGTGCTGAGCCTGATCGGCGGCATCGGCGCGGCCCTGACCCTGGGGTTGCGCGGCGGCGGCATCCTCATTTCCCTTCTGATCCTGCCGCTGTATATTCCGGTGCTGGTGTATGGCGCGGGGGCCGTCTCGGCCGCCATGGCGGACGGCGTCTCCAGTGCCCCCTACTTTCAGCTTCTAGGGGCGTTCCTGATCCTGGCGCTGGTGCTTTCCCCCTGGGCCACGGCGGCGGCGCTCAAGATTTCGACCGAATAGCATCCAGAGCAGGGTTAATCTGTTTTTGCGTCCGCGTCGTTTGCATTCGTTGGGGCTCTTCTCCTATGCTGTACGGCATTTCCGTACTCTGAAGGTGCGCTTCAATGGAAAGCACGACCGTGAATAGATTTCGAGATAGCCTGAAATCCTTCGTGGAACAGGTGGTCACACACCATATACCGTTGCGCGTTACCCGCCGAAATGGCGCGGATTTTGTGGTGATGAGCGCCGAGGACTGGGAACGCGACCAGGAAACCCTCTATGTGCTCCAAAATACCAGCCTCATGCGCCAAATTGCGGAATCGAGCGCCACCCACAATACGGGCACAGGATTCACCCCCGCCGAAGAGCAGGTAGATGAGATCCTTGGTGTTTGAGGGCAGATCATGGTTTGCGTATGAGGATCTTCGTCAATGCGACAAAAGATTGCACAAGAACCTCTGCGCAATCCTCAAGGAGATGTTGCGCGGCGACCCCACGACCGGATTGGGCAAACCCGAGGCGTTGCGCGAGAACCTCTCCGGCTTCTGGTCCAGACGGCTCGGCCAAAAGGACCGGCTTATCTACAAGTTCGACGATACCCGTATTTATATCTTCGCCATCGGCGGCCACTATGACAGTTTTACCTCCTGACGGAAAACGGGGCAGGCCACCCCATTACTGTATATTCCCGATATTCCCGTGCCGGTTCTATCGCGCCGGCTGCACCCAAGATTTCTACCGAATAGACCCCCCATGAGTATCAACTGGTTCAAATATTCCGCTCCCTCGACCTTCTACCCCCTGGCGGGCAGGATGATCCCCTGGTTCTGGTGGTCGGCCATTCTTTGCATCGGCTTCGGCCTCTACTGGGGTTTCTTCCAGACCCCGGCGATCCTCAGCGATCAGAAGCAGTATTACCGCATCATCTTTCCCCACGTGGGCGCGGCCTGGATGTCCATGTGGCTCTACGCGGTACTGGTGGGCTGGGCGCTGGCGGGGCTGGTGTTCAATACCCGCCTCTCCTTCATGATGGCCCAGGCCGTAGCCCCCACCGGCGCCATCATGACCTTCATCGCCTTGGTCACCGGCGCCTTTTGGGGCAAGACCAGTTGGGGGACCTGGTGGGACTGGGACCCTCGCATGACCTCGGAGCTGATCCTGCTGTTCCTCTACATCGGCTACATGGCCCTGCAATCGGCCATCGACGACAGCCGCCGCGCCGACCGCGCCTCGGCGGTGCTCTCGTTGGTGGGGCTGGTGACGGTGCCGATCATCTTCTGGTCGGTGAACTGCCCCGACCCCAACCAATGCACCGCCCTGCACCAGCAGTCGGGCATGGGCCGGGTCGATACCAATATCCTGATCGCCATGCTGATCACCGCCCTGGGCTTCTGGCTCTACTCCTTCGCTGTGATCTTCATGCGCGTGCGCACCCTCATCCTGGAGCGGGAGCGCAGCACCGCCTGGGTCCGCGAACTGCCGGAGATTTCGAGATGAGCCTGTCTGAATTTTTTTATGCCGGTGGCTACGGCTTCTACCTCTGGACCTCCTTCGCCATCACCGCCGTCCTCATGATCGGCGAGGCATTGGCATTGAACCAACAGCGCAAGGGCGCCATCAAACGCCTGAAACGACTCATCCGATTGGAGAAAGCATGAAACCCAGACAGAAACGGCTCCTCTTCGCCGCCATTGGCCTGGCCGGCGTGGCCGCCGCCGCCGTCCTCATCACCCAAGCCCTGCGCAGCAACATCGCCTACTCCTTCGGCCCCTCCCAGGTGGCCGCCGGCGAGGCACCCAAAGACCACGTCTTCCGCCTGGCGGGCATGGTCAAGAAAGAGAGCTTCAAACGCACCGGCGACGGCCTGACCGCCGAGTTCGTGGTCACCGACACCGCCCAGGATGTCACCGTCCGCTACAACGGCATCCTCCCCGACCTGTTCAAGGAGGGCCAGGGCACCGTCGCCAAGGGCCGCCTGGCCCCCGACGGCGTCTTCCTGGCGGAAGAGGTCCTGGCCAAGCACGACGAGACCTACATGCCCCCCGAAGCAGCCGACGCCATGAAGAAGGGCCAGGAAAAGAGCCTGGAAGAAGTCCGCAAGGCGGCGGCCAGCGCGCGGTAGATGGGTTGTTTATCGTTCCCACGCTCCGCGTGGGAATGCCGCCCGCGACGCTCCAGCGTCGCGGGTTAGCAAGGCACAATAGATGAGCCCTACGGTATTCAAAGAGGGTGGATATAGGTTCTTCTTTTTCTCCCGTGAGGAATCGCGGATGCATGTGCATGTTGTGTCTGGAGACGGCGAAGCGAAGTTCTGGCTTGAGCCTGAACTCCAGCTTGCGAAAACCAACCGTTACAACCGGCAACAGTTGAAGGAAATCGAGTCACTTATCGAGGAACACCATCATGAGCTTATCAGCGCATGGCAGCGTTACTTCGGCGGTTGAAGTAACAAACATTTCCAGTCACGGAATCTGGTTGTTATCGCATGACCAAGAGCTTTTCATGCCCTACGACGAATTCCCGTGGCTCAAGGATCAGCCGGTGAAGGTAATCCTGAATGTAGAGGAACCCTCGCCTGGCCACTTTTATTGGCCCGATATCGACGTGGACCTCACCCAAGAAATCATCGAGCATCCAGAACGGTTTCCAAACACTGCAAAGGGCACCTAACCCGCCAGCGACGCTCCACGTCATGGGTTGGTGAAAGAAATAACCTCGGGACGCTGGAGCGTCCCACCCTGCATTCCCACGCAGAGCGTGGGAACGATAAACAAGGCACAAAGTCATGAACAGCAAAATGAACATGATCTATTGGAAATCGGATAAATTCTGGCTCGGAAAGCTGCTTGAGCACCCGGATATCATGACCCAAGGCGAAAGCCTTGAAGAGTTAGAAGAGAACATCAAGGATGCCTATCTGTTGATGGCCATGGAAGATGTGCCTGAAAGGTATGAGATCAAAGAAATAGCCCTATGAAGCGAAAGGAGTTTATCGCGATGCTTGAGAGTATGGGATGCTATCTCCTTCGGCACGGCTCCCGCCACGACATCTACTTCAATCCGAACACCGGGAAGAAACAACCCGTGCCAAGGCATGCCGAGATCGACGATCAACTGGCAAGGCACATCAAGAAATACCTGGGTTTATAGCCCCCCTTTTTTTGCTTTTCCTGACAAAACCCCCACCGTGCCCAACTCCCCCCTCTCCCCCATCCTCCCCGCCAGACCCGGCGATAACCTGCAATGGGGCAACCTCCCCGGTGCTTCCTCTTCCCTTGCCTTGGCGGGGCTGATCCGCAAGCACCCCGGCCCGGTGCTGGTGGTGGCGCCCGATGTGCAGTCGGCGGAGCGGCTGGAGAGCGAGCTGGGTTTTTTCCTGAGTAACCCTGCCCTGCCGGTCTTCGGCTTTCCCGACTGGGAAACCCTGCCCTACGATGTCTTTTCGCCCCTGCCGGAGCTGATCTCCCAGCGTCTGACCTGTCTCCACCGGCTGGCCGGGCTGCGCCGCGGCGCCCTGGTGGTCCCGGTCGGGACCCTGATGCAGCGGGTCTCGCCCCGTGACTTCCTGGATTCCCGCACCCTGGTCATGGACCGGGGCGACCGGCTCGACCTGGAATCGATCCGCCAGCGGCTGGGCCACGCGGGTTATAACTGTGTCGCCCAGGTCCTGGCCCACGGGGAGTTCGCGGTGCGCGGTTCCCTGTTCGACATCTTCCCCATGGGGACGGACCGGCCCTACCGCATCGACCTGTTCGACAACGAGATCGAGTCGATCCGCTTCTTCGACCCGGAGAGCCAGCGCTCCGGCGACAAGGTGGAGCGCATCCGCATCTACCCGGCGCGGGAGTTCCCCACCGACGCCGAGGCCATCGCCCGCTTCCGCCAGGCCTGGCGCAACCACATGGAGGGCGATCCCCAGTCGAGCCTTGTCTATCAGGGCGTGAGCGAGGGCCATCTGCCCGGCGGGGTGGAGAACTACCTGCCGCTGTTCTTCGAACGGCTGGAGACCCTGTTCGACTATCTGCCCGGCGATTTCGTCACGGTCAGTTTCGCGGAGACCCGCGAGCGGGCCGAGGCCTTCCAGGCCGATCTGCTCCACCGCCACGAGCAACTGCGCCACGACATCCAGCGCCCCCTGCTGCCGCCGTCCGCCCTCTATCTGGACGTGGACGAGCTGGTCTCGCGCCTGCGCAGCCACACCCAGATCGAGATCCAGGGAAGCGAGCTGACCGAGCGGCGCAAGGGCTTCGCCGGTTTCCGCAACCACGGGGTCCGTCCCCTGCCCGCCCTGACCCTCAACGCCCGCGCGGCCGATCCGGCGGCGGCCCTGCGGGCATTCCTCCCTTCGACCGCGCTCAGGACAGGCGCCCCGGACTCAGTCGAAGGGCGCGTCCTCTTCATCGCGGAGGGTCCGGGCCGGCGCGAGCAACTGCTCGAAACCTTGCAGGGCTTCGGCATCAAGCCCCGCCCCTTCGAGGGCTGGCAGGCGTTCCTTGAGGCGGACGCCCCCCTTGGCCTGACGGTTTCGCCCATTGAACAGGGCTTCATCCTGGAAGATCCGCCGCTGGCGGTCGTTCCCGAGGAGGCCCTGCTCGGCGAGCGGGTGCGCCAGAGCCGCCGCCGGCGCAAGACGGCGGAACGCGACGCCGAGCTGATCGTCCGCAACCTCACCGAACTCAACATCGGCGCCCCGGTGGTCCACGAGGAGCACGGCGTCGGCCGCTATCTGGGCCTGCAAACCCTGTCGCCTGTCCTGAGCACAGTCGAAGGGGCGGGCGGAAGCCTCAACGAGTTCCTGACCCTGGAGTACGCCAACGGCGACAAGCTCTACGTCCCCGTCGCCTCCCTGCACCTGATCAGCCGCTATACCGGGGTCTCGCCCGAGAACGCCCCGCTGCACAAGCTCGGCAGCGGCCAGTGGGAGAAGGCGCGCCGCAAGGCCGCCGAGAAGGCCCACGACGTGGCCGTCGAGCTGTTGGACATCTATGCCCGGCGCGAGGCGAACCCCGGTTTCGCCTTCCCCGCGGCCGCCGAGGAGTACAACGCCTTCGCCGCCGCCTTCCCCTTCGAGGAGACCCCGGACCAGCAATCGGCCATCGACGCGGTGCTGGCGGACATGGCCAATCCCCGCCCCATGGATCGGGTGATCTGCGGCGATGTGGGCTTCGGCAAGACCGAGGTGGCCATGCGCGCCGCCTTCATGGCCGCGCACGGGGGGCGCCAGGTCGCCATCCTGGCCCCGACCACGCTCCTGGTGCAGCAGCACTTCGAGAACTTCTCCGACCGCTTCGCCGACTGGCCGGTGCGGGTCGAGAGCCTGTCGCGCTTCCGCACCGCCAAGCAGCAGACCGAGGTGCTGAAGGGGCTGGCCGAGGGGACCGTCGATATCGTCGTCGGCACCCACAAATTGCTGGGCAGCGACATCCACTTCAAGCAACTGGGGCTGGCCATCATCGACGAGGAGCATCGCTTCGGCGTGCGCCACAAGGAGCGGCTCAAGTCCCTGCGCAGCAGCCTGGACATCCTGACCCTGACCGCGACGCCGATCCCGCGCACCCTCAACATGGCCATGTCCGGGATGCGCGACCTCTCCATCATCGCCACGCCGCCGGCCTCCCGCCACCCCATCAAGACCTTCGTCAGCCAGTGGAGCGACGACCTGATCGTCGAGGCCTGCCGGCGCGAACTGCGGCGCGGCGGCCAGATCTACTTCCTGCACAACGAGGTGGACTCCATCGCCGCCATGACGGAGCGCCTCGGCAGGTTGCTGCCCGAGGCGCGGGTCGAGTTCGCCCACGGCCAGATGCGCGAGAGTTCCCTGGAACAGATCATGCGCGACTTCTACCACCAGCGCTTCAACCTGCTGGTGAGCACCACCATCATCGAAAGCGGCATCGACGTGCCCACCGCCAACACCATCGTCATCAACCGCGCCGACAAGCTGGGGCTGGCCCAGCTCCATCAACTGCGCGGCCGGGTCGGGCGCTCCCACCACCGCGCCTACGCCTACCTGCTCACCCCGCCGCCCCAGGCCATGAGCGACGACGCCCGCAAGCGGCTGGAGGCCATCGAGGCCCTGGAGGAACTGGGCGCGGGTTTCACCCTCGCCACCCACGACCTGGAGATCCGCGGCGCGGGCGAACTCCTGGGCGACGAACAGAGCGGCCAGATCCAGGAGATCGGCTTCAGCCTCTACACCGAACTGCTGGAGCGGGCCGTCAAGGCCCTCAAATCCGGCCAGCAGCCCGACCTGCTCCGGCCCCTCCACCAGGGCGCCGAGGTGGACCTGGGCATGCCCGCCCTCCTGCCCGAAGACTACCTGCCCGATGTCCACATGCGCCTGGTCCAATACAAACGCATCGCCGGCGCCAAGGACGAGGCGGCCCTGCGGGAGTTGCAGGTGGAAATGATCGACCGCTTCGGCCTGCTCCCACCCCCGGCGCGCAATCTGTTCGATACCACCCGCCTGCGCCTGCGCGCCCAGGCCATCGGCATCAAGAAACTGGAGGCCCACGCCAAGGGCGGTCGCATCCTCTTCAACGACAAGCCCGATATCGACCCCGTCCGGCTGATCCAGATGATCCAGACCAAACCCCAACAGTTCAAACTCGACGGCCCCGACAAGCTCCGCTTCTTCGCCAAGCTTGAAGAACCGGAGAAACGGGCG
>JAHJDE010000209.1 GCA_018812525.1 Gammaproteobacteria bacterium | reverse complement strand
TATCTTTCTCGCATCGCTTAGCCATTCTTCACTCATGACTGCATTCTCCTAATCGCACTTCATTCAGATTATATTGAAGTATAGTTTATAGATGACTATTCTTCTAAATAAATGTTCAGTTAACTCATAGCCGGGCAATATCGCGCCGAATTTCTCTACCAAAACCTCATGATCGAGGCTAATCTCATCGACGGCGCATGGCGGGCCGGCATCGAACGGCTCATGTTCCTGGGCTCATCCTGCATCTATCCACGCGACTTGCCCCCAGCCGATCAAAGAGGAATACCTCCTCACCGGCCCGCTGGAGCAGACCAACGAGCCTTATGCCATCGCCAAGATCGCCGGCATAAAGCTGTGCGAGAACTACAACCACCAGTACGGCAGCCGCTACTTGTCTGCCATGCCGACAAACCTCTACAGCCTATCGCCCCACTGGAGTGACCACCATGTTTTTACATACCAAGCATGTTGAATCCCGCCCAGGTTATCGCTTATATGTCGAATTCAATACCGGAGAGGTAGGAGAGATTGATCTCAGCAATGAGCTATGGGGCGAAATGTTTGAGCCACTCAAAGATGCGACACTCTTTGCAAGTGCACGGCATGACCCCGTTATGGAAACAGTTGTTTGGGCAAATGGGGCGGACATGGCCCCCGAATACCTACACAAGCTATTGACGACACAGGCCGCCAAGGCCGCATGAAGAATCATGTCACTAAAATCTACGTCGCCGGTCACCGAGGCATGGTGGGCTCGGCTATCGTCCGCACCCTTCAAGCTCAGGGCCAGCCGAACATCCTCATCCGCACCCACGCCGAACTCGACCTCACCGACCAAACAGCGGTTCGCGCCTTTTTCCATGCAGAAAAGCCGGACCAGGTCTACCTGGCGGCGGCCAAGGTGGGGGGTATCCATGCCAATAACAGCTATCCGGCGGAGTTCATCTACGACAACCTGATGATGGAGGCCAACATCATTGATGCGGCCTTTCGCCACGACGTAAAGAAATTGTTGTTCCTGGGGTCAAGCTGCATCTACCCCAGGCTGGCACCACAGCCGATGCGCGAAGATGCGTTGCTCACCAGTGAGCTGGAACCCACCAATGAGCCCTATGCCATTGCCAAGATCGCCGGCATCAAATTGTGTGAAAGCTACAACCGTCAGTATGGGATGGATTATCGCAGCGTCATGCCCACCAACCTCTACGGTCCCGGTGACAACTACCACCCAGAAAATTCCCATGTGATTCCGGCCCTGATTCACCGTTTTCACGAAGCCAAGCTCAACAACCTGCCCAGTGTGGCCATCTGGGGTACCGGCACACCGAGACGTGAATTTCTTTATGTGGACGACATGGCCGCCGCCTGCGTCCCTCGGTAAGAAGTTCTATGATCAGCACACGCAGCCGATGCTGAGTCATATCAATGTGGGATGCGGCCAAGACCTCACCATCCGCGAGCTGGCGGAAGCGATCGGCCAGACGGTTGGCTATGCGGGGCAGATTACTTTTGACCCCAGCAAGTCCGACGGGACACCACGCAAACTGATGGACAGCTCACGTCTCAATGCCCTGGGCTGGCAGGCCAAGATTGGCTTGGAAGAAGGTCTGCGGCGGGCCTATCAGGATTATCTGCAATATCAAGCTACCAGCGCACCTCGTAAGGACATAAATCATGGGTATCATCAGAACTGAATTCGAATTTTCCAATCCATCCAACAGTGCGCTTAGCCCAGTTATCGCCCAGGCATTGGTCGATACCGGAGCAGTCCACTTATGTCTGCCCGAACACATCGCGATTCAGCTTGATTTAAAAGAATTGGAACAGCGTGAAGTGACACTCGCGAATGGTCATCGAATCAAGGTTCCGTATTGCGGGCCGGTAGAGGTTCGTTTTAAGAATCGACGCTGTTTTACAGGCGCCATTGTCATGGGAGACGAGCCTCTGCTAGGAGCTATCCCTATGGAGGATATGGATCTTGTGGTCATCCCATTTCGGCAGTGTGTCGATGTGAACCCGGCCAGTCCCAATATTCCCATGTCGTTGGCTAAGTAATCCGTGCGGTTAGACAAACCAACTCATTAGTAACGGAACCGGAATGAACTCAACCAACACCACAACGCAATCGAAGGTAGCGTTAATCACCGGCATCACTGGACAGGACGGCGCCTACCTCGCCGAGTTCCTGCTCGAAAAGGGCTACGAGGTGCATGGCATTAAGCGGCGCACCTCCCTTTTCAACACCGATCGCATCGATCACCTGTATCAAGATCCGCACGAGAAGGTCTGCCGATTCATCCTCCACCATGGCGACATGACCGACTCCTCCTCGCTGGTTCACATTATCCAGCAGGTGCAGCCGGATGAAATCTATAACCTCGCTGCCCAGTCCCATGTGGCTGTCAGCTTCGAAGAGCCCGAATACACCGCGAACTCCGACGCGCTAGGCGTGCTCCGCGTGCTCGAAGCCATTCGCATCCTGGGCCTGGAAAAGAAGACCCGCTTCTACCAGGCCAGCACCTCCGAACTCTACGAACTGGCAACAGGATCTCCTCCGGTTTGGCTGCAACACACCGAAGAAGCCGCATAGCCTTGACCCCATCCTCCAAAATCTACGCAGCCGGACATCAAGGCATGGTCGGCTCCGCCATCATCCGGCGGCTTCAGGCCGACGGTTGGGCGATAACCCGCGCTTTGTCGTCACCTCGCTCACCGACCCGACGCCGGAGGCGCTGTACCGGGGTTGGTATTGCGCACGCGGCCAGGACGAGAATTTCATCAATGTTCACGACTTGAACGCTTGAGCCGAGGAATGTACCATGCCTCAGGCCGACGAGACGTGAGATACACCGCCATACCGTAGCGATTAACCGTCATCGCGTCTACAAGGCGCTCCGGCGGGTTGCGCGATACTTGATTAAACCCAGATTTTCCATTGGGTTTTTGATACCAAGAAAATCATCGGTTCGTAGGTCGGCCTTCAGGCCGACACATCGGGCTAAAGCCCGACCTACGGGCCTACAAGGCGCTACTGCGAGTTGCGCAAAACATGATCGAATGCAAAGCGTTCCCTCCCTGGTCTGTAACAGGGTGGCGGTAGCGTGCCCTTCTCCCACCGATATGATCTTTCCCACTGAAACCAAGCTGCGCATCATGCGCCTCATCGAGTCCCAACCGGAAATCTCGCAAAGAGAGCTGGCGAAGGAGGTAGGGGTGAGCCTTGGAAAAGTGAATTATTGTCTTAAGGCGTTGGTGGAAAAGGGACTGGTGAAGGCCGGTAATTTTCAACGGAGCCCGAACAAAGGGGCCTATATTTACTGCCTTACGCCAACGTGCGTCCAGGAGAGGCTTTCCCTTACCCAAGAGTTTCTTCGACACAAGGTAAGGGAATATGAGCGAATCCAGGTGGAAATCGAACAGCTTCGGGCGGACCTTGCCCCCTCTCCCTCTGGGGGAGGGTTGGGGAGGGGGAGCGATCATGGCTGATACCCGTTGCTTCAAGGCCTATGACATCCGTGGTCGGGTTCCAGGGTGCGTTTGAAAGTGTTGGGCGTTTCCCCGTTCGCGGTGAGCCCATAATCCCAAGGACCACAATGGCATGAAGCTGGTGAGCGAGGATGCGCGGCCCATCAGTGGAGACAGCGGTCTCTTTGCCATTCGCGATCGAACTGCCTCCGCTTCCGCGTGCTTTCCCTCAGTGAGTGAGGGGGGTGCGGAAAGAAAAGGGGTTCTCAATTTCGATCACGACAAAGTGTGTAATCGAAAGTGTGGGACAACGATCCTCCTCCGTTCGCCCTGAGCCTGTCGAAGGGCTTGCCGGCGCGGGAAACGGTGGTTCGGACAAGGCTCTCCTGAGCGAAGACGAAGGGCTCACCACGAACGGGTGATTCCCCACACTTTCGATTGCACCCCCTCCGAAGCTCGAACACCGAACCGTTACTCAGATTGAACGTCGAAACCCGTCGTGATCCGGTCGCCGTCACTCGACATGTCGCGGAAATCGAATCGCTGATTGCCAGCGATGGCTCCGGTATGTGATTGGTATCCGTTCACTCCCCCTCCCTTTGGGAGGGGGCTGAACGGTTACTGTGATTGTGGCCTTTTTGTGAAACTGAACTTGAAGAAATACTTTCGTAACTATTCAGCTCAATTCGGAAATTGCGCCCTCCCCCTTTGCAGGAGGAGGGAGGGGGTAAGAAGTCGATTCGGGCATAGGTGCTTGGTCTACGCTGACCCTCCCCCCAACCCCCTCCCGGAGGGAGGGGGGGCTGAATAGTTACATACTTTCAAGAGCAAACGGACCCCACCATGGCCGAATACGACAGCCCCTGGAAAGAGGCGCTGGAACTCTACTTTCCGGCCTTCACGGAGTTCTTCTTCCCCCGGATACATGCCGATATCGACTGGAAGCGGGGCTACCATTTCCTGGACAAAGAGCTGGAAAAGATCGTCCGAGACGCGGAACTGGGCAAGCGCTTCGTCGACAAACTGGTGCAAGTCTGGCGTAGTGACGGAGAAGAGGGATACCTCCTGGCCCACATCGAAGTGCAGGGCCAGCAGGACCCTCACTTCGCCAAACGCATGTACGTTTACAACTACCGCATCTTCGACCGTCACGAACGCAAAGTGGCCAGTCTCGCGGTACTGGCGGACGGCAACGAAAACTGGCGGCCGACGGAATACCGCTATGACCTCTGGGGTAGCCGTGCGGGGCTCCAATTTCCCGTCATAAAATTGCTCGACTACCGCGAGCGCTGGCAAGAACTGGAAAACAGCCGCAACCCCTTTGCCGCCGTCGTCATGGCCCACCTGAAGGCGATGGAGACCGCGGATGACCAAGAAGGCCGCTATCAATGGAAGCTGAAACTGATACGGCGGCTCTACGAGATTGGCCACGGCCGCCAAGACATCCTGGAACTCTTCCGCTTTATTGACTGGGTAATGAACCTAACGGAAGAACAGGAAGAACAGCTTTGGCAAGAACTCAACCAGTTTGAGGAGAGACAACAGATGCAATACGTCACAAGCGTGGAACGGATAGGAATCAAAAAGGGAATCCAACTGGGACAACAACAAGGTTGGCAAGAAGGAAGGCAAGAGGGAAGGCAAGAGGGAAGGCAAGAGGGAAAGCTGGAGGAGGGCCGCATCCTGTTGAAAAAACTGCTGATCAAACGCTTCAATACCCTGCCCCCATGGGTTCAAGAGCGCCTCGAACAAGCTGGCCAAGCGGAACTTGAACACTGGGCTGAAAACGTCCTGGATGCTGCAACCTTGGGAGACGTCTTCCAGTAAAAGAATAGGGAGCGGGAAGGACTAGCCCTGCAATGCCACCGAAGGTTGCGTTCATGTATGTGTTCACGACTTGAACGCTTGAGCCGAAGAATGTACCACCCCCCGTCGAGAATCTAACGAGGCCCTACCTCAGACCGACGAGGCGTGAGTTACACCGCCACACCGTAGGAGCGCTTTTTAAGCGCGATTAACCGCCATCGCGTCTACAAGGCGCTCCGGCGGGTTGCGCGATACTTGATTAAACCCAGATTTTCCATTGGGTTTTTGATGCCGAGAAAATCATCGGTTTGTAGGTCGGCCTT
>JAHJDE010000208.1 GCA_018812525.1 Gammaproteobacteria bacterium | reverse complement strand
CATCTAAGCGGACTGTGGGATGAGTACTTGGCGTACCAGGTCAGTACGGAGTTACAGAATCTCTATCCGCACAGGGCCGCCAATGACGATGTGATGGAAATAACCCTATGTGCGTAAGAGGCGGGAGACGGGTTGCACTCACCAGGAATTGGTCGCCGATTGGCGAGGTATGGCTGAACCCGGAGAATCCGATGAAACAGGCTGAAATTAGAGACGAAGCAGCTTAGCAAACACGACAACTATCTTGACAAACGTCGTTTCGCGCGCTCCGCTTGAACCGATTGTTAGACGATATGTTCACGTAGAAATTCCGGCGCAAAATCCGCTCCATTACTCCATGACAATGTGTGACCTTCCAAAGTAAATGATTTAAAGAGCGATATATTCTTTAGTGGCTCAAATACTTCTCCATACAATTCTGAAGATAAATCTATTTCACCTTGTGCGCCATCATTGAAAGCTAACCACACCTTGTAGTCACCAATATACTTGGCATCACTAACATGAATAAACATTTCGCTACTCCAATGGTTTGATTTTTGACAGAGGCTTTCTGTTTAATGCAGCATCCCAGTTCGCCATAAGCTCTTCTTGGTGCAACACATACCAGTCAAGCACTGCACTCAGCGCCCTTCTCGGAAATTTGCCCGTCACAATACCTGTTTCAATGTCAACGGTAATTTCATATTCACCATATTCCGCATGAAAGTGCGGTGGTGCATGTTCGCGAATGTACATGCGTATGATGATTCCAAGAAAACGACTAATTTCAGGCATCTGATTTCCTGTATTGAGCGCCCAACGTAAAGCTAAGGGGCTGCGCGCTTTTGCGCAGTCCCGCTTGAGCGAAAGGTTAGCTTTCACGTGAGTAAACTGCCGCAATTAGCGGACTAACGATTGCATAGTGAACAAGCACAAAGGCAGTTTCAATAAGCAAATATCCACTAACCGAAGACATTTGGTGTTTTGCGCTGACGGCAAGAACCATGAAGCTCCACGCCAAAGGAAACGCCAATAAATAAAACTTCAGTGCGCCTTTTAGAATTGATTCTCTGGAGAATAACCGCTCATAAACAACCGACCAAATTACGCCTTGTATAAGCATAGATGTAATTCCAAAGGGAATGATGATGTCCTCACGGTACACGTTCAGAGATTTGTAATAGTCGGCAAAAATTGTGAGGTGCCAAAAAAAGCCAAGCGGAAACGTTGGAAGCATGTATGCCAAGACAGCCAAGATGCGATTCTTCATGTGTCGATCCCTCCTGATGAAAGCTAACGTTTGGCTCACCCGACCGCCCAAAGCGCGACAGCGCTTTGGGCGGTCGGGTGTAGCCGTATGTTATGCTTTTTTAATCGCTGAGTCATTCCTCATTTTCTATAAGCTGGATGATGTTTTGATGCCCAACCACTTAAATCTATAGTTGATTTACGAGAAGATGTGCTACCGGATTTTCTGCTGTTTATATATTTTTCCAATTCTTCTCTTGTAGGTTTAACAATAATACCTGGTATCTCAAATGAGTCATCTTTGACGGCTCTTTGTATTAACTCCAGCTCTTTTGAGTAGCCCTCCATTTCCTCAAGGAAGTTATTCGTTTTTATATCAATAGCCACCATCATCTCAAATATTTTATCAGTCCTTTCATCATCATTTTGATGTTCTTCTAGTTTGATGTTTGCTTTGTTTAATTTGTCTTTTAAGTGTTCATTATATTCTTCTAACTGTTCTTTTACGCTTAGAAAGAACTCTCGCAGTTTCATTGGAGAATATTCTTTTAAGGGGGTAGTCGGTTAGCGCCTCCTGGAACAAGCCGTTGTCACCGAGCCCGTCACCGAAGCCGCGGTGACGCATGGCTATGAATGGTGACCACAACATGTAGGGGGTGGAGGCGCTAACCGACTACCCCCTTTCTTTTAATAGTTTGTTTTCACGTTCTAACAACTTGATACTCTCTTCCTTGGCCTTGATAGTTGCTTCCTTTGCTTTGGCATACTGATGACCCCACACTAATTTCGCCACCCACGCCAATATTGCTGCAATTAAACTCAATATAACTGTAACAGATTCAACAACATCTTTATTTAACAAATCCATTCCAAAACCTCAAAATTAAAGTGCGAGCTGAAACGTTGGTTGATTGAGAGCATAACGTGAATTAGACGGCATGGCTTTCAAGACCTCATGCAGCCTAAACCGAACAGAAATTACGCAACAAGCCGATAGTAGAGACATATTTCCACACGGCTCTTCATTACCCATCCTAAAATTTCGCGGATGGAAGTTAAAGTCATCTCTTAACAACCAGCCAGCCCGAAGCCTGACTCCCATCATCCCTGGAGTTTTAGTGGCGTTCAAGCAGGAATCAATAGGATCAGACTCGATTGATTTACGACCACCCTCAGGAATATGTCACGCTCCTGTCCTCCCTGTGCAGTATCTTGGAAAAGGGCTCTGACCTCTTTTCACCGCCGGTCATCAAGCATGCGCCAGTGCGTACTCTTTGGCACTTGGCAGGGCTCGCGGCAGTGTCTTGGGCTTGGGCCTTGTGGCTTCCCAACCCAAGCAGGCCAACCAAATCGCACGGGGGATATGTTTTTGCGCCGTGCGGTAGTAGCTCACCATGCGGCGGCTGATGCCCAATGCATCGGCAGCGGTGTTGAGTGACAGCCCGTTGCGATGCATCCAAGTGTCGAACATCTGGTGGCTGACTTCGCCGGCTTGCTCCTTGGCCCAGGCGTAAACGTTGTCTGGTCCCAGCTCAGCATCAAACCATTCGATGCCATTGCCCCACTCGGCGAGGTGAACCTTGGCGAAGACCTTCGGATCGAGCAGCTTAACCAGCGCAGGGATACCACGTAGCACAGACTCGATATCGACTTCCAGCACCTCGCCAGTGCTCCAGGTCGTACGCAGACGATACGGTGCCAAGGCCTCAAGGGCTTGCAGCTTGGGGTGAAAAAATTTGCTCATGGGTTCAACCTCCGCCATTCTTCATGCAGCCACGCACGGTTTGACTCAATCCATAACAACTCCTCACGGATCTCGCGCGCGGCGATTCGGCCAACCATGGTCAGGCCGTCAAGCTCGACCCTGCACTCACGCCCGTCCCGCAGATGAACGTGGACGTGGGCAAGCAAGTGGTCACCGGCGTACATCACCACGCGCGATGCCGAGAATTTGTGCAGGACCGGCATGGATAAATGCTAGTGCAGCTATTGCACCACGTCAAGAGATCGCCCTGGGGTCAATTGATTTGCAACCACCCTCAGGAATCCGCCACGCTCCCGTCCTCCGTCGAGTCCACGGCCGTACCCTCTGAAGTCGCCTGGGACGTTTCCCTAAGCCGGACAAGCCGGAACCAAGAAACACGGGGTCACAAGAAATACGCAAGAAATACAAGAAATACGGGGTCAAAGAAATACGGGGTCAAGTCTAACATTCCAACATTTGATGGAATGTTAGACTTGACCCCGTGTTTGTTCGAGGCGGGGTTCAATCCCGCCTACCTGCAACACGCGCGGGACTTCAACCTGAAACACCCCGACGCCTTCCAGACCTTGACGGAGATGGAGTTGCGCGGCTGAAGCCCCGTAGGGGCGAATTTATTCACCCGGAACAAGGGCCTGTTCCAGCCATAGGGCGAATGAACTCGCCCCTACAGAGTCAGAAAGCGCCTCCAGAGTCCGTGCCGGTATTGTCCATCAGGCCGGCGTCGAGATCCCCGATCTCCGCCACCACCGCCTCCAGCTCCTGGCCGAGGTCGGAGAGGCGTTCCCTGTTGTTGTGGCCGTTGTTGGTCTTGATGTCTTCCTCCAGGGTGGCTGCCAGGTGCCGCAGCCGGTCGGCACCAATGCTGGCGGCCGTACCCTTGAGGGTATGGGCGGCGCGAATGGCCGTCGGCTGGTCGGCGTGCTCCAGGGCGGTCCTGATCGTGGCGACGGCATCCTTCTGGTCAGCGGCGAACATCTTGAGGATGCTGAGATAAAAGGGGAGGTTCCCATCCAGGGCTGAGAGGCCGGCCTTTGAGTCGATATGCGCCAGCTCAGGGAGGCCACCGGGATCAACGCCGGCAGACAGGCCCGGTCCGGCCGGGGGAAGTGGGTTGGATGGCACGATCCACTTGGCCAGGGTGATGAACATCTCACGCACGTTCAGGGGCTTGGCAATGTGGTCGTTCATGCCGGCCTCCAGCGCCCTGTTCACATCGCTCACCATGGCGTTGGCGGTCATGGCGATGACCGGCAGGCGGGCAAGCCCATCACGCTTGCGGATCTCGGCGGTCGCGGTGTAACCGTCCATGACCGGCATCTGGCAATCCATCAGGACCCCGTCGTAGCTGTTCGACGCCAGGAGCTCCAGTGCCTCCAGGCCCTGGGTCGCCACCTCGACCGAGATGTCGTTGGCGCTGAGGAGGTCGATTGCCAGCTCCTGATTGAATTCGTTGTCCTCCACCAGCAGCAGCCGCGCACCTCGCAGACGTTCGACTGCCCGCCGGTACTCCCGATCGCGTTTGCCCTCGCGTCCCTCCTGGATGAGCCCGCGCCCCAGGGAGACCGAGATGCTGTCCAGCAGGTTCGATGCCGTGACCGGCTTGGTGAGGATGTTGTCGAAGCTGAGGCCATGGGTCTGCGCCTCTTGCAGGACGTTGTCGCGGCCGAAGGCGGTCACCATGATGATGAGGGGCGGCTTGGCGAGGCTCCGCCGGATCTGCCGGGCGCAACTGATGCCATCCATGTCCGGCATCTGCCAATCAAGCAGCACCAGGTCGAACCGGCCGCCCTCGGCCGCGGCTTGCTCCAGTTGTTTCAGGGCCGAGCCCCCGTCATAGGCTGTGGCTACTGTAAAACCGCTCTCGGCGGCCATGCGGCTCAGGATCTCGCGGGCGGTGGCGTTATCGTCGACGATCAGGACCCGGAGGGCGCCCAGGGTGGGCTTTCTCCGCCGCAGGGAGACCTCGCCGCCCCGCCAGCCCATCTCGACCCGGAAGTGAAAGACGCTGCCAACGCCGGGCTGGCTCTCGACCCAGATGTCGCCCCCCATGAGTTCAGCGATGTTCTTGGAGATGGCGAGGCCGAGGCCAGTCCCGCCGAAGCGGCGGGTGGCGGAGGCATCGACCTGGCTGAAGGGCTGGAAGAGCCTGGCCTGCTGCTCCTCGCTCAGACCGATGCCGCTGTCGCGCACCGAGAAATGGAGCCGCGCCCGCTCCCCCTTCAGCTCGGAAAGCCGCACGCCGATGACGATCTCGCCCTTCTCCGTGAACTTGACGGCGTTGTTGCCCAGGTTGGTCAGTATCTGGCCGAGCCGCAGGGGGTCGCCGACCAGGGCGGTCGGCACCTCCGGCGCCACGTCGAAGAGCAGTTCCAGCCCCTTCTCCTCCGCCTTGAGGCCCACCAGATTGGTCAGGTTGTCGAACACCTCCTCCAGACGGAAGTGGCGTATCTCCAGCTCCAGCTTGCCGGCCTCGATTTTGGAGAAGTCGAGGATGTCGTTGATGATGCCCAGCAGGGACTCGGCGGAGCGGTGGACCTTCTCGATGTAACTCCGCTGCCGGGGCGTCAGGTCGGTCCGGAGCACCAGATAGGCCATGCCGATGATGGCGTTCATGGGGGTGCGGATCTCGTGGCTCATGTTGGCGACGAAGCGGCTCTTGGAATGATTGGCCGCCTCCGCCGCCTCGCGGGCATCGATCAGGGCCTGTTCCGCGATCTTCTCCTGGGTGATGTCGCGGATGACGGCGCTGTAGTGCCGCCCCTCGGCCATGCCGATCCGGCTGATGGTGACGGCTACGTCGATCTCTTTGCCATCCTTGCAGCGGACCCGCGCATGGCGCGGCCTGCCGAGTCGTTGTCCGCCGGAGGCACCGCGTCTGAACAGGATCCTGAGGAGATAACCGTGCCGCTCGCGCAGTGCGTTGGGTATTAGCAGGTCGATGCTTTCCCCTTCCAATGACGAGGACTCGTAACCGAGCATACGGCCGATGGCAGGGTTCGCGGAGCGGATGATGCCCTTGCCATCCAGGATCAGCAGGCCATCCCCCATGGTATTCAGGATGGCGCGCTGTCGGGCTTCGCTCTCCTGGACCTCGGTCAGGGCCTGCCGCAGCTCGCCGTTGCTGAATTGCAGCTCCCCCTTCATGGCGTGGAAGGCCATGCTGAGGCGGCCAATCTCATCCTGGCCGAAGGGCGGCAGCTCGGCCTCGAAATCGCCTTCGGCGATACGCTCGGCGGCCCGCTCCAGGCGCCGGAGGGGGAGATGCAGCAGGTGGCGCTGGCTGATGAAACCGATGAAGACCAGCCCGGCCATCAACCAGAGGATCAGTCTGTTCACCTCCTGGAGGCCCTCCAGGGCCTGGTCGCGGGCGCTGGACCAGTCGATATCGACCTCGATGCGCCCCAGCCGGGCGCCGCCGTCCTCGATGGCGTGGGTGAGATGGATCATATTGACGGGGGACAGGGAACGGATCTGCCGTTCCGGGATCAGGGGGTAGATGAGTCTGTCGTCGCGGTCGAAGAGGCTGAGGTTGTGCCACTCCCCCTCATGCAGCTCCCGGTGGAGATTCATGGCGGCGAAGAGGCCGGCCAGGTCCCGCTCCCTGAGACGCTGCTCCACTTCCGTTTCGCCGGTCCGCAACAGGGCATAGGCCTGTTCCCGGAAGGCCGCCCTGGCCTTCCCGATCTGTTGGGGCTCCCAGTAGAAACGGATCAGACCGGCGATCAAGGCCATCGCGATCAGCGGCGGCAACAGAAGCCTGACTTGGATGCTCGCTAATTCCACTATCGACCTTTCACTCCTGATACGGCAATCCTCTCGCAGTCATGGCGACTCGCGCCACCCCAGAAGGCGAAAATGCAGGATGCCGTTAGCAGAGCGAACTGCATCGGTAGGCCGCCTCCGCGAATGATGCGGTTCATTCTTCACCGCATCCTACATCTGATTGAGGTTCTTGCAAAACTGCAAGAACCTCTTGCGGTTCAGGGATGAACCGCCATTTTCAATGGCCTAGGCCATTGAAAATGAAGAAAACGGAAAATCGCATTTTTCGTTTTCGCCTTGCAAAATGGCCAGGATGGCCATTTTGCAAGTTCCTCAATTGATTGTAACCATTCAGATCGCCCAAAAAGCCGGTCGACCTGAATAGTTACGACTGATTTTATTATTACGCACTCCAGACACAAACGGGGGGCGATCAGTTCGCCTTGCCTTCCTGCTGCTTCAGAAAGGCGGCCAGTTTGTCCGCCGGCACATAGCCCGGCAGCACCTCTCCATTGGAGAGCACCAGGGCCGGGGTTCCCTCGACGCCGATCATCTCGCCCAGGCGCATGTGGTCGGCCACGGGATTCGGGCAATCCTTGGTCTCGACATTGCCATCAGACTTGGCCGTGGTCATGGCCTTGTTGCGATCAGGCGCGCACCAGACCGACACCGCCTTGACATAGGAAGGGCTCTGCACGCCGGTGCGGGGGTAGAAGAGATACCGGATCTGGATGCCCGCCTTGTTGTAATTCTCCATCTCCTTGTGCAGCTTGCGGCAGTAGCCACAGTCGATATCGGTGAAGACGGTCACCGTATGGCCGCCCTTCTGCTTCTTACCGAAGACCAGCATATTCTGCTCACCCACATTATCCACCGCCTCGGAGACGGCCTGCCTCCGGCGGGGTTCGGTGATGTTCTTCTCGTTCTCCAGGTCGATGATGCTGGCCTGTAACAGGTAGCGGCCATCGTTGGTCATGTAGACCAGACGGGGACCTATGATCACCTCGGAAAGGCCGGGGACGGCGCTGGGGCCGATGCTGTCCGGCTTCACGCCGGGCATTATCTTCTGCAACCGCTCCAGCAGCATGGCGTCCTCCGCCGCCTGGCAGACCGTGAGGGCGCCAAAGAGGGCGGCAAGGAAGAGAACGGGTTTCAGTTTGTGCATGGAATTACCTATATGGGGCTCTGAAATTGTTTAGTCTCTGAAATTGGTGAATTGCAGGGGCAATCCGAAATCGGCCTTGCGCAGGAAGGCGATGACTTCCTGCAGGTCGTCCCGGTTTTTGCCTGTCACCCGCACCTGCTCGCCCTGGATCTGGGCCTGGACCTTGATCTTGGTCGCCTTTATCTCCTTGACCATCTTCCTGGCAGTGTCGGATTCGATACCCTGACGGGCCACCACCGTCTGACGTGCATCGTTCAGATTGACCACCGGCTCCTTCTTCTCCAGGCAACCTATATCCAGGTTTCTTTTGACCAGCTTCATTTCCAGGATATCCATCATCTGGCGCAACTGGAAGTCGTTCTGGGCGCGCAGGGTCATCTCCGCGCCGTTCACTTCGTACTCGGCCCCGCTCCCTTTGAAGTCGAAACGCTGGCCCACCTCGCGATTGGCCTGATCCACTGCATTGCGGATCTCTTGCAGATCCACCTCGGAAACCACATCAAACGAGGGCATTTTCTCTCCTCCACTGGAATATTCCGGCTAACAAATGAGGAACTTGCAAAATGGCCATCCTGGCCATTTTGTAAGGCGGTTCATCCCTGAGCCGCAAGAGGTTCTTGCAGTTTTGCAAGAACCTCAAATGATCGCTTTGTGACCTTCGCAGTAAGGTAGCGAAAAGACTGCCACCGCGCCAGAAAAAGGCATGTTTAGCCACCACCGCACGCAAAAAGATCCACGAAGAGGTTGAAGATATTGTCCTCGCCCATTCAATCCGGCAGTATCGGGGCGCGCCCAATTCTGGTTCTGGCCTAACCCTCAGCGAAATACAGGAACCCCGGTGAAAGTCGATACCCTTATCCATGCAGACTGGGTGATCCCGGTCGAACCCGAGGGCGTGGTCCATGAGCGCCACGCCGTTGCCCTGCTGAACGGGCGCATCCACGAAATCCTGCCCAGCCGCGAGGCCCGCGCCAAATACGAAGCCGGGCATATCGTCGAGCTGCCAGGCCATGCCCTGTTACCGGGTCTGATCAATGCCCATACCCACGCGGCCATGAACCTGCTGCGCGGCCTGGCGGACGACCTGCCGCTGATGACCTGGCTGCAACAGCATATCTGGCCCGCCGAGCAGAAATGGATGGGCGAGGAATTCGTCGCCGACGGCTCGCGCCTGGCCATCGCCGAAATGCTGCGCGGCGGCACCACCTGCTTCAATGACATGTACTTCCACCCCGACATCACCGCTCGGGTGGCGACCGATCTGGGCATCCGCGCCAACCTGGGCATGATCCTGGTGGACTTCCCTTCCAGTTGGGCCGGATCAGCGGACGAATACATCCATAAGGGCCTGGAACTGCGCGACCGCTACGCAGACAACCCCATGATCTCATGCAGCTTCGCCCCCCATGCGCCCTACTCCGTCTCCGACGAACCCCTGGGCCAGATGCGGGTCATCGCCGACGAAATCGAACCACCTGTGCAGATCCACATGCATGTCCACGAGACCCTGGACGAGGTCCGGCAGGGCGAGGAGCGCTACGGCAACCGCCCGCTGGAACGGCTGCACCGCCTCGGTCTGGTCGGCCCCTCGCTGATGGCGGTCCACATGACCCAACTGAATGATGCGGAGATCGCCGCCTTTGCCGAGGCCGGCGGCCATGTGGTCCACTGTCCCCAATCGAACCTCAAGCTGGCCAGCGGCTTCTGTCCCCTGGCCAAATTTGACGCGGCCGGGGTCAACGTCGCCCTGGGCACCGACGGCGCCGCCAGCAACAATTCACTCGACATGTTCGCCGAGATGCGGACCGCCGCCCTGCTGGCGAAGGGGGTCAGCGGCGATGCCGCCGCGATTCCGGCCCCCACAGCCTTGCGCATGGCCACCCTCAACGGCGCCAAGGCCCTGGGCATCGACGAGATCACCGGCTCCCTGACACCAGGAAAGGCCGCCGACCTCATCGCCGTCAAATTGGATCAGATCGAGGGCCAACCCCTCTACCACCCCATCTCCCAACTGGTATACGCCACCGGACGCCATCAGGTGCGGGAGGTCTGGGTCGCCGGGCGGCATCTGGTGAGAAAGGGCACCCTGACCAGTACCGACGAAACGGAACTGCTGGAACGGGCGCGGCATTGGCGCGGGAAGATAGCTGACTGAGCCCCCGCCCTGATTCCTCGTTTAACCACGAGGGACACATCAGGAATTCTTTGGCTTGGACGACAGGGGCTTGAGTGGGGGCGGGAACAGTCGGGGAAGCGGGGGGAATCAGCGCTCGCGGAAGGTGATGCGGCCCTTGGTCAGGTCGTAGGGGGTCAGTTCCACCTTGACCTTGTCGCCGGTAAGGATGCGGATATAGTGCTTGCGCATCTTGCCGGAGATGTGGGCGGTGACCACATGGCCATTCTCCAGCTCGACCCGGAAGGTGGTATTGGGCAGGGTCTCGACGATCCTGCCTTCCATTTCGATTACGTCTTCTTTCGCCATCACAACTCGATCGGTGTTTCAACAGGCGCCGGATGATACCACAAAGACCCGGGATTTCAGCTTAATTTGTTATCCGGTGATTGTTACCGTGAAATTCGCGAAGCACCTTTGCCACTCTCCCTTTGGCGTGCGTCATAAAACCTGCCTGCCGAGGTTCTTGCAAAACTGCAAGAACCTCTTGCGGTTCAGGGAGGAACCGCCTTGCAAAATGGCCAGGATGGCCATTTTGCAAGTTCCTCTGCCGATATAGGCATTTCCGCCTTCCTTCTAGCCGCACATGCGGTAACAGGTCATACGACAAACCTCCAGGGACGTGTTTGGTCCGGTTCAGGCGGGTCCTTGCGCCCGTGCGATCATTTCTTTGGCGTGGGCGCGGGTCTGCTGGGTGATGTCCACGCCGCCGAGCATACGGGCGACTTCGTCGATCCGTTGCACGCTGTTCAGGGGTAGGATTTCCGTGACCGTGGTCCCGCCGTCGATCTTCTTTCTGACCTGGCAGTGATGGTGGGCCTGGGCGGCTACCTGGGCCAGGTGGGTGACGCACATCACCTGCCGGTTCTTGCCCAGTTCCCGTAACAGTCTTCCGACGATCTCTGCCACGCCGCCGCCGATGCCCACGTCCACCTCGTCGAAGATGAGGGTGGGGACGCGGGTGCAGTCGGCAGTGGCCACCTGGATGGCCAGGCTGATGCGCGAGAGTTCGCCGCCGGAAGCGGTCTTGGCCAGGGGTTGCAGGGGCTGGCCGGGGTTGGCGCTGACCAGGAAGCCGACCTTGTCGAGTCCGACGGGGGTGGCCTGATCCAGTTCCAGTTTTTCGAAACCGACCTGGAACCGGCCGCCGGTCATGTTCATCTCCTGCATGGAGGCGGTGACTTCCTGACTAAGACGTCCGGCGGCCCCATAGCGGGTCTCACGGAGCTTGGCGGCCAGTTCCAGGTAGCCTTGCTTGAGGGCCCCGCTCCGTTGCAGCAGGCCGTCCAGGGTCTCGTCGGCGTGCTCCAGCCCTTCCAATTCCTGCTTGAGGGCAACGAAGTGGTCGGGCAGCTCCTCCGGGTGGAGCCGGTGCTTGCGGGCGATGTCGTGGATGTCGGCCAGCCGTTGTTCCAACGCCTGGAGCCGGGCCGGGTCCAGCTCCAGGTCGTCGAGGTAACGGCGCAGGCCGGAGGTGGCGTCGTCGATCTGGATCAGGGCCCCGTCGATGGCCTGTGAGACATCCTCCAGCCCCTTGTCCAGCCGGGTGAGTTCCTGGATCTCGAGCAGGGCCTGGGAGAGCTGGCCGCGCAGGGGATAGTCGCTCTCGCTGAAGCCTTGCAGCAGGCGGCCGCAGCCCTCCTGCAAGCGGCCGGCGTGGCTGAGGCGGCCGTATTCCTCGTCGAGGGCGGCCAATTCGCCGGGTTTGAGGTTCAACTGCTCCAGCTCGCCGACCTGGAAACGCAGCAGATCGATGCGGGCGCTCCGTTCCTCCGAGGCCTGGCGCAGGCGCTCGAACTCATCCTCCGCCAGGCGCCATTGGCGATGTACCTCCTGGATCTCGCGCCGCTCGCTGCCCAGCCCGGCGAAGTCGTCAAGCAGGTCACGTTGATGGCTGAGTTTCAACAGGGATTGGTGGGCATGCTGCCCGTGGATGTCCAGCAGCAGCTCGCCCAGCTCCTGCACCAGGGGGATCGGGACCGTGATGCCGTTGATGTAGGCCCGCGTCCGTTTGTCGCGGGTCAGGACCCGGCGCAGGATGCACTCATTGTCCACCACCGCCATGTCGTTGCGTTCCATCCAGGCCAGGGCCTCGGGGCAGTCGCCCAAGTCGAAGGTGGCGCTGATCTCGGCCCGCTCCTCACCGGCGCGGATCATGGCCGGGTCGCCCTTGTCGCCCAGGGCCAGCCCCAGGGCATCGATCAGGATCGACTTGCCCGCGCCGGTCTCGCCGGTGAGGGCCGTCATGCCGGCGCGGAAGTCCAGCTCCAGTTCGGTCACTATGACCAGGTTGGTGATGTGAATGGCTGTCAGCATAATCAGGATTGCGCCGGATGCTCGCTCCAGCCCAGCTTTGTGCGCATGATGTTGAAATGGTCGTGGCCCTTGGGATGGATCAGGCGGATGTCACGGGGATGGCGGCTGATGCGCACCCGATCGCCCCGCTCGATCACCTGGCCCACCTGGCCGTCGCAACTGACGCGGACAGATTGGGGATCGGTGCTGCCGCAGACGACGATGTCGATGAGGCTGTCGCCGCCAACCACAATGGGGCGGTTGCTCAGGGTGTGGGGACAGATGGGCACCATCAGGATGGCGTCCAGATCGGGCTCCATCAAGGGTCCCCCGCCGGAGAGGGCGTAGGCCGTCGAGCCGGTCGGGGTGGAGACGATCAGCCCGTCCGAACGCTGAAAATCGACGAAACGGCCGTTGACATAGGTCTCAAACTCGATCAGCCGGGCCGTGTTCCACTTGTGGATCACTGCATCGTTGAAGGCAAGCTGACTGAGGGCGACGTTGCCCTCGTGCAGGATCTCCGTGCGCAGCAGAAAGCGCCGCTCCTCGTCGAACTCCCCTTGGAGGATGATCGCCAGCCGCTCGGTCATGTCCGCAGGAGAGATGTCGGTGAGAAAGCCCAGGCGCCCCAGGTTGACACCCAGCAGCGGGATATCCCGTTCGGCCAGTAACCGGGCCGCCCCCAGCAGGGTACCGTCGCCCCCCAGAGTAACCAGTAGATCGACCGAGGCCGCCAGGGCAGGGGCCTCATGGGTCTCGTAACCAGCGCCCGGCAGCAGCAGCGACGCCGTCTCCCGTTCCAGCGCCAGGGTGCAGCCAAGATCGGAGAGGAAAGCTGTCAGGGTCGCCAGGGTCTCCGTCACCACTGGATCGGGCTTGGCAATGAGGCCGATTCTGTTGAACTGGAGTGCCATGGGCGATTTGGGGCAGGGTAGGGTCGATGCGCGAAACACTAACACGCGCGGCGGGGTGCGCCAACCATCAGCGGTCCGGATCCAGGCATGATTCGACCCGTTCACCCCCCCTCCCTCTGGGAGGGGGTTGGGGGGAGGGCGGTTGTGGATAACGCTCCGAATTTATTAGGCCACCGCCTCCCCAACCCTCCCCCAGAGGGGGAGGGGGCTGAACGGTTACGAACCGCAAGAGGTTCTTGCAGTTTTGCAAGAACCTCAATAGGTCAGAATTTTCGGCAACTCCTTCGCCTGCTGGATCCACTTTTCCACTTCGCCGGTCGTGGGTACCCGACCCGTCAGCTTTGTTCCCTCATTCACCTCAAGTAGTTTGCTGTGCAGGTGTTCCGGCACTCGGTGGGCCAGTTCCTTGACAGTCTCCACGCCAGCCCGATCGATGAGTTCCGAATAGACGCCGGAAACACCTTTCACCCGCGCCAAATCGGCTCGATTCGCCAAATCAAGGACCTCTTTGGCATCTATTCCCAGTTCCTTGGCCAATTCGCGACGCTGCTTCGGATCTGCGGAGATCTCAAGGTACTGCTCGTTTGTTTTTACGCCTTTCAGTTTCAGCTTCTCGGCAATCGCTTCGGTCATGCCGTTGAGTTCAGTGATGGGGGTTGTCATGGCTCTCTCCCAAAAAATACTGTTGATGAAGGTGGGTCAGCATTGGGCCGGTATTCCTCCAGGCTGCTGACAATAAAAGAATAGTACGAATTCGGGAGATGCATTCTTTGCTTCGAAGTTTTCTGGAACCCTGGGGACATTATGCTTAGGAACTGTCCGGGAATAACTTGTAGATCTCGCATCTCATCTTCAGGCCATCCTTGGCCGATCTTCAATCGATCTATATTTCGCGGCAGAGCCGCTCCCACGGCGGTGGGAGCGGCTCTGCCGCGAAAATAGGCGATTTTGCTCCATCAGATCGATCAAACCTGACCTAAATCTGAGGTTCTTGCAAAACTGCAAGAACCTCTTGCGGTTCAGGGATGAACCGCCATTTTCAATGGCCTAAGCCATTGAAAATGAAGAAAACGAAAAATCACATTTTTCGTTTTCGTCTTGCAAAATGGTCAGGAAGGCCATTTT
>JAHJDE010000207.1 GCA_018812525.1 Gammaproteobacteria bacterium | reverse complement strand
CCTGCGATCGGTGCGGTTCGTACCTCACCGTACCCTACGGCCCTCTACCGCCAACAGGTAGGATGCTGGTGAGCGATAGCGAACCGCATCGTTCGTGTTGGCGTCGCCTGCGATCGGTGCGGTTCGTACCTCACCGCACCCTACGGCCCTCCCTAAGAGCCTAACCGTCTGGAAAAAATGAAATGGGGCGGGCTGTGCCCGCCAGCCGAAGCCTCGGCGCATCGCGATGCCAGCCTTCAGGCAAGCCGTTTGACGAACAGCTTCGAATTGCGGCGAAAGTTGTAGAGCTCCCGCTTCTTTTGCGGCAGGCCGTCCAGGGGGCTGACCTCGAAGCCACGCTCCTGGAACCAGTGTGCGGTCTGGGTGGTAAGCACGAAGAGGGCATTCAGCCCCTGGGCGCGGGCCGAGCGTTCCATATACCGCAGGAGATCGTCGCCACGTCCTGCATCCCGGTAATCGGGATGGACCGCAACGCAGGCGAGTTCCGCCATGGCTGCCTCGCCGAAGGGATAGAGTGCGGCGCAGGCGATGATCCCGTCGTCCCGCTCCACTACCACGAAGCGGTCGATCTCGGTCTCCAACAGCTCCCGCGAACGCTTGACCAGAATCCCCTTCTCTTCGAGGGGGGCCAGCAGGGCCAGGATGCCGGCCACGTCCTCAATGGTGGCAGGGCGGGTGGTCTCGTAAGGGGTCATGGTCAAGAGGGTGCCGACCCCTTCGCGGGTAAACAACTCCTGCAGGAGGACGCCATCGATGCCCCTTTGCAGCAGGTGTACCCGCTTTACCCCGTGGCGGCAGGCATTGACCGCCTCTGCGATCTGCTGGGCGGACTCCTCGGGTAACCGGTGTTCGGCCAGCAGCAGTTCCGCCTCATGCGGCAGGAGATGCATGACAACCCTTCCCCTGTCGTCGAGCAGGCCCTCGCCCTCTTGCAGGAGGATCAGCTTGTCGGCATTCAGGGCGACGGCCACGGCCACGGCCAGCTCCGCGGCGGCCAGATTGAAGACCTCGCCGGTGGGGGAGTAGCCCAGGGGCGGGATCAGGGCAATGGCCCCCTCATCCAGCCGTTGCCGGATGGCTGCATCGTCGATCCGGCGTACCAGGCCGGTATGGCAATAGTCGATGCCCTCGCGGATGCCCAGGGGCTGGGCAATGACAAAATTGCCGGAGCTGACGCGGATGCGCGCCCCGGCCATGGGGGAGTTGGCCTGTCCCATGGAGAGGCGCGCCTCGATCTCGACCCGGAGGAAGCCGGCGGCCTCCTTGACGCAGGCCAGGGCGGCATCGTCGGTGATGCGCAGGCCATTGACGATGCGCATCTCGGCCTGGCGCTCCGCCAGGCGCTGCTCGATCTGCGGACGCGCCCCATGCACAAGGACCAGGCGGATGCCCAGGCCCTGCAACAGGGCGATGTCGTGGATCAGCCCCGAAAACCCCGGTCCGTCCAGCAACAGCTCGCCGCCGAAGTAGAGCACGAAGGTCTTGCCCCGGTGGGCGTGGATGTAGGGGGTCGCGTTACGGAACCAGTCGACGAAGCTGCATTCGGGGTTCATTGGGATAGTTTTAATCAGTGGCCGGGATCTTGGATTCTGAATACGCACGGAAGACAAATCAATGCGCCAGACAGAATCGCCATACCAGTTCTCGTATGAGCCTGATGCCAGGTTCGATCTGATCCAGGCCCAGGTACTCGTTGGGCTGGTGGGCCTGATCAATGGAACCGGGTCCCAGGATCACCGTCTCCATGCCCATATCGTTGAAATAGGGTCCCTCGGTGGCGAAGGCCACGGCACCGGCGATCTGGCCGGTAAGCTCTTCCGTGGCGCGGACGATGGCTGCCTCGGCCGGGGTCTCCATGGCCGGGACGCCGCTGAACAGGCGTTCGATCTCCAGTTCCAGGCCGGTGGGCTCAATGAGCGCCCTGAGACGTCCCTCCAGTTCGCCGCGCAGTTCATCCAGGGAGATACCGGGCAGGGGGCGCAGGTCGATGTGCAGCTCGCAGTGGCCGCAGATCCTGTTGGGATTGTCGCCGCCGTGGATATGGCCCAGGTTGAGGGTGGGCACCTCCACCGCGAACAGGGGGTTGCGATAGCGCCGCTGCAATTCGCCGCGCCATTGCAGCAGCTCACCGATGACCCGATGCATGCCCTCCAGTGCGCTGTTGCCAAGAGAGGGATCGCTGGAATGGCCCGAGCGCCCACTCAGCCGGATCGCCTCCATGGCGATGCCCTTGTGGCTGCGGATGGGTCTCAGGCCGGTCGGTTCGCCGATCACCACATGGCGCCCCAGCCGGGTCCCCAGGCCGGCCAATGCCTGGGCGCCGCACATGCTGCTCTCCTCGTCGGCGGTCGCGATGATGGTCAGCGGCCGCTGTAATTTGTCGAGGGGCAGTTCTCGCAGGGCCTCGATCACCAGGGCGAAAAAACCCTTCATATCCGCCGTGCCCAGGCCATGCAGACGGCTGTCCCGTTCGGTCAGGCAAAAGGGATCGCTCCGCCAGCGATTTTCGTCGAAGGGGACGGTGTCGCTGTGGCCAGCCAATACCAACCCCTCGGGGCCGCCGCCGAGGGAGGCGATCAGGTTGAATTTATTGGGATAGTTGGGGATGGCCTGGATCAGCGTCCGAAAACTGAGATCGGAGAGCCAGGTGTCGAGCTGTTCGATCACCCCCCGGTTGCCCTGGTCCCAGCGGGGGTTGACGCTGCTCACCGAGGGGGCGGCGATCAAACCTTCGAGCATGGCGAAGAGTGGTGGCGGGCGCATGGGGCGTAACCTGAAATATCCCAGGTTATCTCTTGCCTCCCCCGCTGACGTAGTATTCGATCAACTGCGTTTTCTGGTCCTTGCTCAGTTTCTCGAACCGCTTCCTCATTTTTTCAGGCATCGTCCGTTCGCCCGTAGTCAGTTGCTTGAACCCCTTGCCCAGATAAGCCCGCCACTGACCACCCAGGATTGCGGCATCATCATTGGCGTTGGTCCCACCATCCGAATGGCATTTTTCGCATTTCTCCTCGTGGATTCTGGCCCCCTCGGCCGCCAGGGCGGCATTCGCATCCTGGGGGTGGGCCCTGAATTTCTGCTGCGAGAAAAACCCGGCGAGTGCCTTTTTATCCTCATCGGTCAATGCCTTGACCACCTCTCCCATATCGGTTTCCTCTCCCCCTTCAGGCTTGTGCCTGACACCTCTCCGGTCACCCGAGGCATAGGCTTCCAGCATGCCGCTGATTGTCTGTGCCGAAAATCCGGCGATACTGGGTACCCTGTCGTTTCTGCTGACACCCTCGTCACCGTGACAATTGCCACACTTTTCCCTGGCCAGTATCTCCGGACCCGCGGCGTTGGCGAAGGGCAGGCCAATCAGACCTGTAAGGCAAAGAAGGGCGACTACAGGGCGTTTCATCATCGAGTGTTCTCCATCATAGGGGCATTGGACAGGGTTAAGATATCTGCGCACCCTGGCCCCCGGCACGCATCAGGCGTCGAGCAAGAATAACTTGAGCATCTTGCATCTCGTCTTCAGGCCATCTTTGGCCGAACCTCAATCGCAAAATCCTCGACGTAGCGCTGCTACGCCTGCGGTTTTGCTCAATCGGTTCGACCAAATCTGACCTAAATCCGAGCGCAATATTGCTCAAGTTATTCTTGCTCGACGCCTCAGGGCAGCAGACCCGCCTCTCGAAAAAAAAGGGCATCAAACGATGCCCTTCAAATCAAAGCCCCAGAATATCAGGAAGATCAGCCAAATACGTCGTGCGTGATGTTCTTGAACCAGGAATGGGCGTACTTCACTTCGCGGGCACGCATATCCATGGTGGTCTTGTCATAGCCGGGCGTCAGGCCACCGGCACCCTTGATGGCGTTGATCTTGCCATCGACAAGGTTATAAACCGCAGCAACCGAGATGGCGTCGTCGGGTGTGATGAGGGAGTAGCAGGTATTGACGTAGGCCGGCTGGGGTGGCTCTTTTTCGCTGAGCAACGCCACCACGGCTTCGGCGCAGACCTTGGCCTGGGAGTTGGCGGAATAACCCGACTTCGGCATGGGGTCAGCCACAGAGGCGTCACCAATCACATGGATGTTCTTGTGAATGGACGACTCGAAGGTCTTGCCGTCGACCGGGCACCAGCCCTTCTCGTTGGTCAGGCCGGCGGTAAAGGCGATCTTGCCTGCCTTCTGCGCCGGGATGATGTTGAGGACATCGCCCTTGACGTCTTCCACTGCCGAGGAGACGGTCATGTTACCGGCATCGAGCTTTTCGACCCCTACCCCACTGACCCAGGAGATCATGGAGTTATCGGTTTCGTAGCCATAGTGCTTTTTCCAGCCGGCGATGAACAGCCCCTGCTTGGCGAACTTATCCTTCGGGTCCAGGATGATGATCTTGGACTTCGGCTTATGGTTCTTCAGGTAGTGCGCGATCAGGGAAGCACGCTCATAGGGTCCCGGAGGGCAACGGTAGGGGTTTGGCGGGGCCGCAATGACTACCGTCCCACCATCCTTCATGGCCTCAAGCTGCTTGCGCAGGGTGACGGTCTGAGGACCGGCCTTCCAGGCATGGGGAATGGTCTCGGCCACGGTGGCGTCATAGCCTTCGATGCCGTCCCACTTGAAGTCGATACCGGGGGAGACGATGCAGCGATCGTAATTGAGGGTCTGCCCCCCCTCTGTGGTAACGGTGCGGGCGGCCGCATCGATGGCGCTGACGGTGTCGTGGATGACATTGACGCCATGGGCCTTGAGTCCGTCGTAGCCAAAGCGGATGGAATCCATCGCACGTTCGCCACCCAGGACCTCGTTGCTCATGAAGCAGGTGAAGTATTCCTTGTTGGGTTCGATCAGGGTTACCTCTACGCCCTGATCGGCCATACGGATGTACTTCGCAACAGTGGTGCCACCAATGCCACCGCCGATGACGACGACCTTTTTCTGGGCGCCGCCGATGGCGAACGAGCCATAGCTCATAGCGTAGGTGGCGGCTATGGCGCCGCCGGTCAGCTTCAGAAATTCTCTACGGTTAAAGTTGCTCATTAGTTCCCCCTTATTTCCGGCCGGCATAGAAATTCAGCAGTTGCTTGATGCCTTCGTCGCCTGTCTTGCCATGCATCTCATCTAGCTTTTTCTTCATCTTCTTATCCATCTCGCGCTTGCCGCCCATGAAGTCCTCCATGGTGTAGCTGAGATAGGGTGTCCACTGGCCAGCCAGGATACCGGCGTCATCCTTGGTGGAAGTGCCGCCCTCCTCGTGGCATTTTTCGCAGTATTTTTTGTGCAGGTTGGCGCCATGCTTGGCAAGGGTCGCATCGGATTCCTGTGGGACGGCCTTGAAAGGCTTCGTGGCGAAGAACTCCGCCATGGCCTTGATCTCCCCTTCGGAATAGCCCTTGGCGATGCGCGCCATGATGGTCGAAGGACGCGTATCTGATTTATAGGCCGTCATGGCCCCGATAAAGTACTCGCTGGAGATGCCTGCAATGGTTGGTGTGGCAGGGCCCTGGCTGTTGCCGTCGGTTCCGTGACAACCGGCGCAGGTATTGCCCAGCATGCTGCCGCTGGCCATTGCAACGGGTGCGCTGGGGGCCGCTGCTGCCTCGGCCGGGGCAGCGGCCGGAGCCGCAGCGGGCGTTTGTGCCAATGCGGGTCCGCTCAGGGCCAGACCGCACGTCAGCAACGCGCTTGTTAAGGTTTTTTTCTGCATCATGAATCCTCCATCAGATTTCATTTTTCTCACTCGTGGTTGCTCTATGAACTTCCATCCCAAGGGTGTTACCCCTTGCGTTATTAGGTCAGACTATTTTGCTTGGGACAAGAGGCTGACCACCCCCTCCTGATTCGCTTTTCTTGCATGATCCAGGGCCGTGGCGCCATGGACATCCTTGATCGTCGGATCAGCGCCCAAATCGAGTAATGCCCTGACCGCCTTTTCCTGACCATTTGCGGCGGCCGCCATCAGCGGCGTCACGCCGCCCTGATCCTGGTGATTTATCTCAGCCCCTCGCCCGGCAAGGGCCTTGAGGGTATGGGAGTGACCGTTCTCGGCGGCCCAATGCAACGCCGCGCCGCCATCCTCGTCCTGCTCATTGGGATTCGCCCCGGCCGCCAACAACAGCTCCACAATGGGGAGGCGGCCGTGGCCGGCTGCGATCATAAGGGCCGAGGCGTTGTTACGGTCGCGAACATGCAGTTCCGCCCCGGCCTTCAAGAGGACCTTGACCACCTCGTGGTGGCCCTTGTCGGAGGCCGCCATCAGGGCCGTCATGCCGTCCTTGTCGGAGGTATTGATGTTGGCCCCGCGCGAGACCAAGAGTGAAACGATCTCGGCGTGCCCGTAGCGGGCGGCGATCATCAGTGCATCCCATCCCGCCCTTGTCTTGGTTTCCATGACGGCGCCCTTGCTGAGCAGCAGATCCGCAAGGTCCAGGCTCCCGCTTTCGGCGGCAAAGGTCAGGGCTGTGCAGCTGGCCACGCTCTTGGCGCTGACATTGGCGCCGCGCTCCACCAGCAGGTGGGCAACCTCGGAGTTATCCTCCTCGACGGCGAACATCAGCGCGGATTTGCCGTACTTGGTGGCGCTATTGGGATCGGCCCCGGCGTCCAGCAGCTTGCGGGCCTCGTCCACATCGCCGACCAACGCGGCCTTTTGCAGCTCGCTATTGATGTCATCGCCAAACGCCAATGGAACAAAGAAGGCGGCGGCGATGAAAAGGAGGATTTTGATGCTGTTCATTTTCGTCCCCTGATCAGTTCGTGGTTTCCATGGCGGGCTTTGCACCATCGACTCCCTCCAGATCGGGTTCATCGGGTTGGATGTGGGCGATCCCCTGGTGGCAGTCGATGCAGGTCTTGCCCTCCATCCGCGCCCTGGGATGCTTCTTGCGGGCATTGCGGTCCTGAGCGCTCAGATCCATGGAATCGAAGGCGTGGCAACTACGGCACTCACGGGAATCGCTGGCCTTCATCTTGGCCCATACCCGATTTGCCATATCCCAGCGATGGGCATCGAACTTTTCCTTGGAGTCGATGGTGCCGATCAATTCATGGTAAACGTCCTTTACCGCAAGGACCTTGGCGGCCAGCTTGGGGAAGAAAGATTTGGGGACGTGGCAGTCGGCGCATGTCGCCCGCACACCGGATGCGTTCTTGAAATGCACCGTCTCCTGGTATTCCTCCAGGTTGGTCTTCATGGAGTGGCAGGAGGTGCAGAAGTCCATCTCATTGGTGTGGGAAAAAAGGGTGTTTACGCCGCCAACTGCTGCCATTCCGAGCGCAAAAACCACTACCACGAAGAAAATCTTCATATTGCGTCATCTTCCTCCGAGCGCCCTGGACTGTTAGCTGGCGCCTTTTGTTTATTGTTGATTCCGGTCTTATCGCCGGACTGCTTTCTGCATGCCGATTCATCCATATATCCCGGCAAAGGTAAATCTTGCTGGCTAAGTTAATTGATAATCGTCAACAGATCAAACAGTCAACCCTAATATAGAAACTCGCTAATATTCATTGGTCGTAACTAGAGGTTCTTGCAAAACTGCAAGAACCTCTTGCGGTTCAGGGATGAACCGCCATTTTCAATGGCCTAAGCCATTGAAAATGAAGAAAACGAAAAATCGCATTTTTCGTTTTCGCCTTGCAAAATGGCCAGGATGGCCATT
>JAHJDE010000206.1 GCA_018812525.1 Gammaproteobacteria bacterium | reverse complement strand
TCTGGATGGCACCGATATCCGCGAAATGGATCTGGCCCATCTACGCCAAAGCATCGGCGTGGTGTTGCAGGAGAATTTCCTGTTCCATGGGACGGTGCGGGAAAACATCAGCATGACCAAGCCCGACGCCTCTTTCGATGCCGTGGTGGAGGCGGCGAAGATGGCCGGGGCGGATGAGTTCATCCAGTATCTGCCCCAAGGTTACGACACGGTGCTGGAGGAGAATGGCTCCAATCTCTCCGGTGGTCAGCGGCAACGGCTGGCCATAGCCCGCGCCTTGCTCAAGCAACCGCGCATTCTGATCTTTGATGAGGCCACCTCGGCCCTGGACCCGGAGAGCGAGTACATCATTCAGCAGAACCTGGAACGCATCGCCGAGGGGCGCACCATGATCCTGGTAGCCCACCGGCTCTCCACGCTACGCAATGCGGACCGTATCATCGTCCTGGAAAAGGGGCGGATCAATGCCGTCGGCAGCCATGATGAGTTGATCGACCCCTCACATCCCAACCACAGCTCCATCTACAAGGAGTTGTGGGATTTGCAGTCCCGCTATAGCCGGTAAAGGGCATGGCGCGTAAACCGAAACTGCCCCGCGAGGCTATCGCCTTCCAACCCGATGCCGTGGAGGTGGACGAACGCCGCCTGCCCTTTCTGGCGCGATTCACCCTCTACCTGATTGTGGTTGTCCTTTCGCTTGGCATCGCCTGGGCCACCGTCTCCCACGTGGACAAGTTGATCTCCGCCCGAGGCAAATTGGTGACCCGCTCCCAGCCCCTGGTGGTGCAGCCGTTGGAAATCTCCGTGATCCGCAGTATCGACGTGCGGGTGGGGGATCTGGTGAAAACGGGACAATTGCTGGCAACCTTGGACCCCACTTTCACCCGTTCCGACGTGGAGCAGCTTCGGGTTCGCAATTCATCCCTGAACGCACGCATCGCCCGCCTTGAGGCGGAAATGCGGGGCGAGGTTTTTACCCTCAGCAACGATTTCGACGGCGAACAGGCACGTCTTCAGGTTGAATTGGCCCGCCAGCGTGAAGAAGAGCATCGGGCGAGGGTTGAAAATCTGCGTCTCAAAAAACAACAACTGGAAGCGGCCTTGTACAGCAATCGCCAAGACCAGCAACGAACGGGCACGCGCCTGGAAAATGCCCGCGACATAGAGGCCATGCACGAATCCTTGTTCGGTGCGAAACAAGGCAGTCGCATGGCGTTGCTCAGTGCCCGCAAGGACCGTCTGGAACTGGAAGCGGAGCAGGGTCGGCTACACGACAGGGAAAAGGAAACGGAGAATCAAATGATGGCAGCCCAGGCCGAACTGGATGCCTACATCAAGGGGAGGGGCGCTGCGGTTGCACAGGAACTGGTCACAACTCGCCAGGAGCAACGGGAGGTAGCCGAGCAGTTGCGCAAGGCGGAACGCAGAGGTGAGCTGGTGCGGATGACTGCTTCGGCGGACGCCGTTGTGTTGGAAGTAGCAAAACTGTCGGCGGGTTCCGTCGTAAAAGAGGCGGAGCCGCTTGTTACCTTGGTGCCACTGACCGATGACCTTGAAGCCGAAGTTGAGATCGATGCCCGCGATATCGGCCGTATCCGTGTGGGCCGCCCTGCCCGGATCAAGCTGGATGCATGGCCGTTCCAGCGCCACGGTACCTTGGAGGGCGAGGTTCGGATCATCAGCGGAGATGCCTTTCTCGGTAGTGGCTTTTCCGCCAAGGAGGACAAGCCCACATCTTCCCGCGTGGTCTACCGGGCGCGAATCAAAATTGACAACTGGCGCCTGCGCAAGGTGCCTGAACATTTCCGCCCCATCCCTGGGCTTACTCTGGAGGCAGAGATTCATGTGGGCACGCGGCGGGTAATCCACTACTTCTTTGATCCGTTGATACAGTCGCTGGATGAGAGCATACGGGAACCTTGAGTAATCGCCCTCTTTGCAACCGGCAGGACCTCCTTCCCCGAACTTGACGACCAATCCCAGTGGGATGGAGGCTAACGATCATGTTGTTCGGAATTACGGTGACACTTCACTACTGTCCGGTTAAATGAATGGGTGAATCGCTGAAAGGCGTGACTGACGCGCGGTGCCGACCGATTCGGTGTGGTGTCGATTTGAATGGCGGGTTCCGATTCGGGCAGTCTCCCCGGCTATGCCCTGGCTGCCATCGTCAGGAAGCGGCTCAACCTGGACGCTTCGCTCTACACTTTAGCTACAGATTTTCTCGGTCACCCTTTTCGAGAAAACACCGTTACAACAGGCGTTTACAGGTAACGAAAACACCTCGACAGGGGGGCAGTACATGCAACCAATTGGATCTATTCATGATTTAACCGGACAGTAGTGGTGACGCTTTACTAAATACACTTAATTACTAATTAAGTGTATTTAGTAAAGTGTCACCGTAATTCACGTAATTCGCAGGCGCAAGGAATTTAACACCACGATGAGGGAGCTGGCCGACATGCCGAGAGAGGCGACCCAGGGCAGGACAAAGCCCGCAGCGGCCAATGGAATAGCGACTGCGTTATAAAGCAGTGCCCAGCCCAGGTTTTGCCGGATGATGGCAAGGGTTCGCCGTGCCGTGCGCACCCCCTCGGCAATATGACGGAGCTGTTCGGAGAGCAGGATCATGTCGGCACTGGCGTGCGCCAATTGCGAGCCGCTGCCGACCGCGAGGGAGACCTCGGAGCCGGCCAGCACTGGGGCGTCATTGACCCCGTCGCCCACCATAACCACCACGCCGCCTTGCGCCTGAATGGCACGGACCTGTTCCAACTTGTCCTCGGGCCGGAGGCCGCCCCGATAATGATCTATGCCCAGAGTTTTGGCGACGGCAGCCACTGCCCCCGGCACATCGCCGCTGAGAATAATGGGCTGGAGTCCCAGGGAACGGAGTTCCTGTAGCGTCAAAGCGGCATCCTCGCGCAGGCTGTCGCTGAGTTCGAGCCAGGCGACAATCCCCTTTTCATTACCCAGGGCAATCCGGGTTGTGCCGATGCCTTCCGGCAGGGGATTGTCCGCACCGCTCAATCCCGCTACGTAGCGAAGGCTGCCGATACGGTAACGCACCCCCTCCACCTGCCCCTCCACACCCTGGCCAGGCCTGGATTCCAGCTCAGTGGCTTGCAGCAATGCATCGGAAGACTGGACCAGAAGCCGCGCAACTGGATGTTCGGAACGGCTTTCCAGGGCAGCAGCGATCGCCAACGCCTGATCCGGGGTCATTCCTTCCGCGACGGGAATGATGGATTCCAGTCTCAAGCGGCCCTGGGTCAGGGTGCCGGTCTTGTCAAAGACGATGTGGGTAGCCCTGGCCAGGGTTTCCAGGGCATGGCCGCGCGTTATCAAGAGCCCCTTCCGAGTCAGGGCGCCAGTGGCGGCCGTGACGGCGGCAGGCGTCGCAAGGGAGAGGGCACAGGGGCAACTGACTACCAGCACCGAAAGGGTAATCACGAAGGCTCGGCTGGGGTCGTGCACTGCCCACCAGAGGGCCACGGCGACAGCCAGAAGGAGCAGCGCGGAAAGGAACCAGCCGGCGATGCGGTCGGCGACCAAGGCGATGCGGGGTTTTTCGGCCTGAGCCCGGTCCAGTAGGCGGACGATGGCCGAAACCAGGGTATCCTCGCCGACCTTCTCGACGCGCAGGACCAGCGGGCTCTCCACATTGAGACTGCCGCCGATCAACGGATCATTGGGTTCCTTGGCCCTGGGGAGACTCTCCCCGGTCAGGAGGGATTCGTCGACGGAGCTGGCCCCCTCGATAACCACGCCATCGACCGGAACGGTCTCGCCCGGCTTTACCAGGACCCGGTCACCCGGCAGCAGGTCAGCCACCGCGACCGCCTCCTGGCCGGCATCGGTCAGGCGGATAGCGGTCGATGGCAGCATCTTGACCAGGCTTTCCGCCGCCTGTCCGGCCCGTTGGCGCGCGCTCATCTCCAGGAACCGGCTGGTGAGCAGGAAAAAGGCGAACATGCAGACCGATTCGAAATAGACCTCGCCACCGCCGGCCACTGTGGACCAGGCACTGGCGCCGAAGGCCCCGGCAATGGCAAGGGAGACAGGCACATCCATGCCCACCCGGCGATGTCTCAGGTCGCGCCAGGCAGCGATGAAGAAACTCTGGGCCGAATAGACGAGTACAGGGATGGTGACGATCATGCTGATCAGGCGCAGGAAGTGCATCATCTCCCCATCGGCACCGCTGTAGAGGGGTACAGCGAGCATCATCACCTGCATGGTTCCGAGTCCCGCCACCGCCAGTCGGCGCAGGGCTATTGATCGCTCCTTCTTGAACACCGCCTCCTGCCGGCCGGGGTCGAAGGGATGGGCCACATAACCGATGGCGGTGATGGCCTTGAGTATGTCGCTCAGGTGGATGCGCGTCTCGTCCCAGCGCACACGGGCGCGGTGGGTGGAATAGTTGACGTTGAAATCCAGGACCCCCGGCAGCCCGCCCACATGCTTTTCATTGAGCCAGACGCAGGCGGCGCAGGTGATGCCTTCCAGGATCAATGAGGCGGAACGCAGGCTTTCTTCATCGACGCTGACGAAGGAACCCTGCAGGCGGGGTTGGTCGTAAAGCTCCATCTGACGAAGCCCTTCCGGCACCAAGTCCTCGACCCGGTTGGAGGGGGCGGTCCGATGCAGGTAGAAGTTCTCCAGCCCTCCAGCCAGGATGGCCTGGGCCACCGAGTAGCAGCCCAGGCAGCACAGGGGGCGTTCCTCACCCAGGATGCTCGTCCGGTAATCGCAACCCGGCGGAACCGGTTGACCGCAGTGGAAACATTGCTGCTCAGGTTCCGCTTCTTTAGCCATTGTGTCGAGGTGCCCGTGGGAGTGCGATCTAAATGGACGCCCAAGTTACACATCTCGGACTCATTGCGAAAGGGCTGATTGCAGAGAGGCAAAGTCCATTAACTCCTCGGCCATCTGATCGGGTGACAACAGTTCCCTGAATCCCAGCCTGCCCAGCAAAGGCATGGGCATCTCCTGCGCCAGTGTTGCGATATTTTCTTCAAGTCGCGCCATGGCTGGATCGATAGCATTAGCGATCCAGCCCAGCAATGTGCAGCCATAGGTCATAATGGAATCCGCCGTGAGCAGTGCGTGATTGATACAGCCGAGGCGCATCCCCACCACCAGGATCACCGGCAGATCCAGTGCCGCGGCCAGCTCCTTGACCCCGCCATCCTTCCCCAGGGGGACGCGCCAGCCGCCGACGCCCTCGACGACGACCCAGTCTGCTTGGTTGGCCAAGGACTGGTAGGCATGCAGAATTCTGCCGAATTCGATAGGGATTCCCGCCTGGGCCGCTGCCAGATGGGGGGCGATGGCCGGTTCGAAGGCATAGGGATTCACCCAATCATAGGGGACATCGACACCCCCTTTCGACCGCAGGCGCTCGGCGTCTTGATTGCGCAGGCCTTGCCAGGTCGGCTCCGACCCGGAGGCCACCGGTTTCATACCCAGCACCCGATATCCCTGGCGCTGCAGGACGCCCATCAGCGCCAGGGAGACCACGGTCTTGCCGATACCGGTATCGGTGCCGGTGACGAAGAGGCCCCTAGCCCCCATGACGCTGTCCGCTCGATTTGCCGAGACCCAATCCCGCCAGGGGGATCTGGGTGACATCGCCAACCCGCCTTTGGGCTGGCGCCCAGGCATGGCCGTAGATCGCCTCGTAGCTGGCGGGGAGCTGTCCGTTCCGGCGGAACTGCTCGTATGCATCCGCCATCGCCCCTAGACGCCCCTTGCCGGTCAGACCGGGATGACGGCCCGTGACGGCATTGCTGGCCCCGAGGGATTTGATATCGCGCATGAGGTGACGGGCATCTCCATACGTCAGGGTAAAGCGGTCGATATCCATCACAGCCCCTTCCCAGCCAAGGCCGAGGAGGGCATCGCCCAACTCGTGCATGTCGAAAAAGCGACTGACATGCGGGAGGTCGTCCACCGTCGCCCAGGCACTCCGCAGCTCCCTGAGGGTATCGGGGCCGAAGCTGGTGAACAGGAGCAGACCGCCCGGTCGCAAAACGCGCAGCCATTCACGAAATACCAGCGCTGGATCATCGCACCATTGCAGCATGGCATTGGAGAGGATCAGATCCAGGCAGCCGTCGGCGAGCGGCAGGTGCTCGGCATCGGCGCATAGACAACGGGGCTTGCGGAACAGCGGGCCCCGGCGGCGCGCCCGCAGCAGCATGCCGTGGGCGAAGTCGGCGGCCAGTACCCTGGCCTTGGGGTAGCGGCCTATGAGGCGCTCAGTCATCATCCCGGTGCCGGCCCCCATGTCGAGGATAGTCCTGGGTTCGAGACGGATATAGTCGAGGCGGCTTAGCAGGCGCCCGCCCATTTCCATCTGCAATTGCGCCACCTTGTCGTAGGAGGCAGCGGCCCGATCGAAGGCGCGGCGGGTCCGCCGCTTGTCGATGCCGCTCATGGGCCACTCCTCCGCATCTCTGCAGCCGCAGCATTAGTGCATCCCCAGAGGTCAATAGAGTGCCGCGCCATACGCAGCCATGCAGCGGGATGGGAGAGGAAGGGGGCGTGAGCGGATCCGGCGATACGATTGATACTTGCCCAGGGCACCAGGGTAGCCAAGTCATCCGCCACCCGAATCGGAACAAGGGCATCTCGCTCGCCGAAAATGAAGGCAATGGGACAGTGGAGCGCGGGAATCCGGTGTCTCAGGTCAGTCTCCCTGAGCAGGCGAAGACCTGTGGTCAGCGCGGCCGGGTCGGCCTCGGGGCGAACCGCCAGATCCCGTTTCAACCGGCGCAACACCTCCATGCCCTGCTCGCTGCCGCGTACCTGGAGCGCAAGGAAACGGTGGATTGTGCCCAGATAGTCCTGCCCCAGCGCCTTGGCGAATTGGCCAAGGGTGCCGGTGGGCATGGCGTTGGGCCAGTCCAAGCCCTGCACGAAGCGCGGGGCACTGGCTGTGAGCAGCAGGCCAGCTATACGTTCCGGGGCAAGCAAGGCCGCCTGGGTTGCGACCTGTCCCCCCAGGGACCAGCCGAGCCAGAACGCCTGTTCAGGTGCCGCATTTAGACAGGCCCTGGCCCAGCCCTCCAGGGTTTCCTCACCCATGAAGGGCATACTGCCGTGCCCCGGCAGCTCCAGCAGGTGCAAGCGGTAGTCCTTGGCCAGGTGCTCGGTAACGCCGCTCCAGACGGCAGCGTTCATGCCCCAGCCATGGAGCAGGACCAGGTCGGGTATCATGCCGCCTCCCTTTGCATGATAGATTCCAGTGCCACCAGCAGGCTGTCCACATCGCTTTCGAGATGCTCAGCGCTAAAGGTGATGCGCAGTCGGGCGCTACCCGCCGGGACGGTGGGTGGCCGGATGGCCGTGGCCAGGATGCCGAGCGCCTCCAGCTCGCGGCTCCAGGCCAGTGCCCGTTCCGACTCACCGAGCAGGAGGGGCTGGATGGGTGTGTGGGAAGGAAAAAGTTTAAGTCCAAGCCGTTCGGCGCCGGTGCGGAACCGCTGTACGAGCGCAACCAGACGATCGCGCCGCCACTGATCGGTTATTACCAGCTCGATGCCCGCTCGAACGGCCTCCGCCACGGCCGGCGGCGGGGCTGTGGTGTAGATGTAGGGACGGGCCTGCTGGATCAGTGTTTCGATCAGCTCCTCGGATCCGGCGACGAAGGCGCCGAAGGCGCCGAGGGCCTTGCCCAGGGTTCCCATCAGGATCGGGACCTCGGACGGACCCAGGCCAAAATGGGCCAGGGTGCCCCGGCCTTCGGGTCCGATCACGCCGATGCCGTGGGCGTCATCGACCATGAGCCAGGCATCCTGGTTCGCACAGGTTTGGGCCAATTGAGGCAGGGGGGCCAGATCGCCATCCATGCTGAAGACGCCGTCGGTAGCCACCAGCTTCTTGCCCGATTCGACGCTGGCCAGTTGCCTCAACAGAGAGGCAACATTGCCATGGGGATAGCGTTTGAGTCTGGCCCGCGACAAGAGCCCGCCGTCGATCAGCGAGGCGTGGTTGAGGCGATCCGCGAACAGGCAATCCGCGCGCCCCAGGAGGGCGGATATGACCCCCAGGTTGGCCATATATCCAGTGGAGAAAAGGAGGGCGCGGGGATAGCCGACGAACTCGGCCAGTACCTCTTCCAGCTTCTGATGAGCGGTGCCATGGCCGGTGATCAGATGGGCCGCGCCGCTGCCCACGCCGTGGTTCTCTGCGCCCTGCCGGAAGGCCTCGATCACTTTGGGGTGGCGTGACAGGCCAAGATAGTCATTGCTGCAAAAAGACAGCAGTTTCTGGCCGTCCAGTATGATCTCGCGCCCCTGGGGGGAGCCGAGAACGCGGCGGTGGCGATAGAGGTGCTCTGCCCGCCGGCGTTCCAATCCAGCCTTGAGATCCTGGGGCATCAGTGCCCGCCGTGGCAGATCTTGGATGCCTTCACCTCAGTCTCCACCTGCGTCTGCATCTGGATGCCGAGGCGCTCGAACAGACGTAGATCACGGTCTGCCTCAGGGTTGTCAGTGGTAAGCAGGCGGTCACCGTAGAAGACCGAGTTGGCCCCGGCCAGGAAACAGAGGGCCTGCATCTCGTCGCTCATCTCAGTGCGACCGGCAGAGAGGCGCACATGGGAGCCGGGCATCAGAATGCGCGTCACGGCGAGGGTACGGACGAATTCGAGCGGGTCCAGGGTCGCGGCATCCTGCAAGGGGGTGCCTTCGATGCGTACCAGCATATTGATGGGCACGGACTCCGGATGCCTGGGGAGATTGGCCAGCTCGCGCAGCATGCTGGCCCGGTCACGGCGGGATTCGCCCATGCCGAGGATGCCGCCGGAGCAGACATTGATACCCACATCGCGCACATGCTTCAGGGTATTGAGCCGGTCCTGAAAGGTGCGGGTGCTGATAACATTGCCGTAGAATTCCGGCGATGTGTCCAGGTTGTGGTTGTAGTAGTCAAGGCCGGCCTCCTTGAGGCGCAGGGCCTGTTTCTCCTCCAGCATGCCCAGGGTGACACAGGTCTCCATGCCCAGACCGTGGACGGCCTGCACCATCTCGATGACCCGCTCCAGATTGGAATCCGTGGGGTTGCGCCAGGCCGCCCCCATGCAAAAGCGGGTCGCCCCCTTCTCCTTGGCGGCCGAGGCGGCATTCACCACATCCTGCACCGGCAGTAATTTCTCCCGCCCAACCTCGGTCGAATGCTTGGCGCTCTGGGAGCAATAGCCGCAGTCCTCAGAGCAGGCCCCGGTCTTGATGCTCAACAGGGAACTCACCTGGATGCTGTTGGGATCGAAATGGGCACGGTGAATCTGCTGGGCGCGGAAGAGAAGATCATTGAAGGGCTGGCCGAATAGGGATTCGATCTCGTCAAGTTTCCAATCGTGCCGTACAACTGCCTCAACCATGACAGGCTCCTGATAAAGCGAAAGAGTGAAATTTGTGTAGGATGGGAACCCGCCGCCCGCCAATCCAATTTCAGTGGATTTTCTCGCGGGTTGCGGACGGGAAACAGGGAATATTCGATTTGCCGGGGCATCCTGTCAACAGAAAGGGCTTCAATGGTTAACAGATGGCTCAATATTATCCAGATGAGGCTTTTTCCATCCAGTTGCCTGCTCTGCGGCTCACCGGGTGTTCGGGGCATGGATCTCTGCGGGGAATGCAAAAGGGATTTGCCCTACATCGAAAGCCGTTGCAGCCGTTGCTCGATTCCATTGCCCCAGGACGGGGTCTGTGGTCAGTGCCAGAAATCGCCGCCCCGGTTCGACCGTTGTTTCTCCCCTTTCAGTTACGAAGGGCTCGTCGCTGATCTCGTCACCGATCTCAAATTCCGTTCCCGCTTGCAGGCAGGGCGTCTCCTGGCCGAACTCCTATTTGAGCAGATCAGACAGAGTGAGCTGGACCTGCCGCAGATCCTGATACCCGTGCCGCTGCACAACGCCCGTCTGCGGGAACGCGGCTACAATCAGGCCCTGGAGTTGGCGAGGCCCCTGGCGAGCCGCCTCCGCCTAGCGGTCTCTTACCGGAGTTGTGTCCGCCTGCGGGCCACCGGGCCGCAATCGTCCCTACCGCGCAAGGAGCGTGCGAAAAACATCAAGGGCGCCTTCGCCTTAAAAATCCCTATACAGGAGCGGCATGTTGCCCTGGTAGACGATGTGGTGACCACCGGGAGCACGGTGGATGAACTGGCCAAGCTGCTGAAGGCTTCCGGCGTGGAACGGGTGGATGTGTGGTGCGTCGCCAGAACGGCGGGGGGTTAGGCGATTGCCGGAAATTAATATCCCAGATTGCGCAGGATTTTCGTTCCCCTGCAAGGCGCCACAGGCGGCGCATAGTCGAACTATGTAACGCCTGGGGCAACGCCGCAGGGGGGCGAAAAGACAAGCAAGATGGGATA
>JAHJDE010000205.1 GCA_018812525.1 Gammaproteobacteria bacterium | reverse complement strand
TGACCTACCTTGAATCGGGGCGGGTCTATGTTGAGGTGGTGGTGAGTGGCGGGCGCGTGATTCGCGAATACAGCTAAGCGCGTACAGCTTTCCTGGCTGCCCCATCTCTCTGCCAAGAAACGGAAGGCTCTGGAGGCCCAGAGTATCCTTGATCTGCGCGACATCCCGGACACCAGGATCAATCGAATGGCTGCTAAGTGCTCGTTGAACACAGGCTGGAATTACGGTGACACTTTACTAAATACACTTAATTAGTAATTAAGTGTATTTAGTAAAGTGTCACCGTAATTCCTAATCGTCGCTATCTCGACTTCCTTTCCGCTCTGGATGACTTCTCCGCAGGAACGCGATGCCTGAGCAAGCTGACTACGCCCAAGAAAATCGACGGCCATCGCGTCAAAGGGTTCAATTTCTTCGACAAGACCGAGCATGATTTGCTGTGCTCCTTGCAACATCCAGAGTTCAACATTCGGGGCGTACGACGAGCTGATTTGAAACCGTTTCTGCCGCACTTGTCCGTGGCCAGCATCACCCGATATCTGAAACGCTTGCGTGATTTCGGCCTGATCAAAAAGATCGTCGGCACCTATCGTTATTACCTCACTCGCACCGGTCGCCGTGCCATTGCCGCCGCCTGCCGCATCACTGAGCAAATCATCATCCCGGCACTCGCCGTTTGACAAAGTCTGATCAAATTTGGTGAAGAGTGAAGTCATAAGAGACTACAGTTTCAATCCTTCGGGTGCGTGGACGGCGAGCCATCAGATGACGATGAATGGAAAGCGCGACCATTTCACGCTGGAGGATTTCAATGCCTGCGCCAGGACGGCGTCGATGAAACGGGGGCGCGCTAGGAAAATCGTTGCCGAGGTGCAGGCGATGGTATCGAAATGGCGGTCGTTTGCAGAAAAGGCCGGCGTGCCTGATGGCGTGCGCGAAAAAATTCAGCGCACGCTGAATCTGAAACCCTATTCATGAGGCCCTATTTATGAAACCGGGCGAGCACAAAACCGTCCAGGCGCGGATTCTCGGCTACGCCGAGGCCATCGGCTGGACCTTTGTGCCTCGGGAAGAAGTCGAGCAGCGGAGAGGGGGCATTCCCTTGGTTGGGGAATCCGGGGGTTGGAAAACCCCCGCTCCGTTATCGCTCTTCTTCGACGGCCTGCTCGACGCCAAGGTGCGGGAATTCAACCCGCGCTACGCCGAGGCCGAGGGCGCCTTGCTCGGGCAGCTCCGCCATCTCCACGCCGACATCTACGGCAACCGGGAATTCGTCGAGTACCTGCGCAACCGGGGCAAGTTCCTCGACCACGAGGAGAAGCGCGAACGCGACCTGATCCTGATCGACTATGACGACCCGGCGCGCAACATTTACGAAGTCACTGAGGAGTGGGCCTTTCACAACGGTCACTACGGCACGCGGGAGGATGTGGTCTTTCTCATCAACGGCATCCCGGTGCTGGTGATCGAGTGCAAGAACGCCAACAAGGACGAGGCGATTGCCCTGGGGGTGGATCAGATCCGCCGTTACCACTGCGAGACGCCCGAGCTGTTCGTGTCGCAGCAGCTTTTTACCGCCACCGACGCCATCGGCTTTTCCTACGGGGTGAGCTGGAACAGGGTGCGGCGAAACATTGTTAATTGGAAGGAGGGGGGACATTCCTGTCCTCCGCACTCAAAAATCCTGACCGCCTGCAAAGGCCGGCGGGCTGTCGGTGGGTTGTCGGTCTGTACGACTGCTCGACTCAGTAAGCCGCCCCTCGGAAATTCGCCAATTTGTGCCAGCCAATGGCAGCAACCGCTGCTGTGCCGCCATTGGCCCTTCGGTATCCAACCCTATATTGCACACAACGGACCGCAGGGTTTCCGTGCCGGGAACCAGGTTTTGCACAAAACGGCTCAATTCCAAGGCGCTGTTGAACCGGGTTTCCAACCTCAGATTGCAAATAGCCGTTTTTATTTGCGTTTCCATGTGTTCAGAGGGGGCGGGCATAACTGGCCGCCAGCATATCGAGCGCCTGCTGCAGGTAATCCCTCGGCAACCGCAAGCCATGATCCTGCAACAGGCGTTCTGCGACCTGGGCCTCGCCCTGGGGGCGGGGCTCCATTCCTTGCAACAGTACGCCCAGATCCTCGGTGATTGCCCAGGGATAGACGATCCAGCGCCATTTGACGATCTTGGCAGGATAGTAATCCGGGACATAACTGGAGCTGGTCTTGTGATGGATGACGGCGGTGCGTAGCTCGGCTGGTGGTCCATGTTCCTTGATATGGCCTATAGCCAGGTCGAAGGTGTCGCCGGAGTCGCTGATGTCATCCACCAGCAACACCCGTTTTCCCTTCAGGTCGGCGGTCAGGGGATAGCGCACCACAGCCTCGGGGGCCCTATGGATGCCATGGTAGCGCTCGATCTTGAACTCGGTCAGGTCGAGGATGCCGAGGAGATCCGATAGCAGGCGCGCCGCCGGATAGCCGCCGCGCCCCACTGCCACCAGGGTGTCGATCCTGTAGCCCGAATCGATGATCTGGCGGGCCAGTTTATGGCAGAGGCGGTGGATCTGGCCCCAGCCGACGTATTCACAGGCTATGGGTTGATGCATAAGGCCTCACCGAGGGTTTTCAAAGAAGACGTAGGGGGTCGAGTAGTCGCTGATCTCGAAATAGACCTTCTTCTCGCCGGGGTCGGCCTGCATGTTGAGGTTTGCGTCGAAGACGCCGTAACCGTAGCGGTAGGGGCGTACGATGCTGTCCTGGGTCACCGTGGCGGTGGTGAGCTTGTCGATCTTGATGAAGCGCCGCACCAGCTTGTCGCCGGCATAGATCTCCAGCACACCATCGGTCCCGGTCCAGTTCTGGATCGCTCGGCCAAATTTGTTTTGGGTCTCCTGGCTACAAGCCGAAAGCAGCACCAGAGTCGAGAAAAGAAGCAACCCGCGCATTAGAACCTCCAAAATGATTTCAATCTGTGACAGGGCCACCCAAGTGGGTTGTTTGTTGTTGTCCATGGAGGTTCTTGCAAAACTGCAAGAACCTCTTGCGGTTCAGGGATGAACCGCCATTTTCAATGGCCTAAGCCATTGAAAATGAAGAAAACGAAAAATCGCATTTTTCGTTTTCGCCTTGCAAAATGGCCAGGATGGCCAT
>JAHJDE010000032.1 GCA_018812525.1 Gammaproteobacteria bacterium | reverse complement strand
TCTTGCGGTTCAGGGATGAACCGCCATTTTCAATGGCCTAAGCCATTGAAAATGAAGAAAACGAAAAATCGCATTTTTCCATCCTTTGGTCCGTAAACGGTACATCCCTGTACCACTTCTCGTTTTCGCCTTGCAAAATGGCCAGGATGGCCATTTTGCAAGTTCCTCGGCAGATAGCCCGTCCTATCAGCAGGGCGGCCCCCCTATCGGCAGACCGATCCGGAAACAGGTCAGCCCCCCGGCAGAGGCCACCGAGAGGGTCCCGCCGTGGGCCTCGATGATGGATTTGACAATGGCGAGCCCCAATCCCGCACCGTCACCCCGGCGTTGGCGGGAAGGATCGACCCGATAGAAACGGTCGAACAGCCTCGGCAACTGTTCCGGCGAAATCCCGGGGCCGGGGTTCTCGACCCGGATGCTGGCGGTTCCACTCTCGGCGCTCAGCTTCACTCGCGCCACCCCTCCCGCAGGGGTGTGGCGGATAGCGTTCGAGAGCAGATTGCTCAGGGCGCGGCGCAGCATCAGCCGGTCGCCGGGGACGGCCAGCTCTCCCTCCAGTGCCAGGGATACCCCACGCTCCTCCGCCCAGGCATCGAAATAGTCGAACAGCCCCCGCGTCTCAATGGCCAGATCCACGGTGCCCGTTCCGGGCTGCAACAGGCCGTAGTCCGCCTGGGCGAGGAAGAGCATGTCACCGACCATCTGGGCCATGCGCTCGTACTCCTCCAGATTGGAATAGAGGATCTCCCGGTACTGGTCGACATCGCGCGCCCCGGAGAGGGCCACCTGGGTCTGGGTCATGAGGTTGGTCACCGGGGTGCGCAACTCGTGGGCGATGTCCGAGGAGAACTGAGACAGCCGGCGGAAGGATTCGTCAAGCCGCTCCAGCATCTGATTGAACTCGACGGACAAACCCCTTAGCTCCAGCGGCAGATCTCCCGGCCGCAGGCGCATGTGGAGCCGTTCACCGGAGACCGTGCGCAGCAGCTCCCGCATATGGGTCAGGGGGGTCAGACCCCACCGCGAGGCGAAGAGACTCAGCCCCACCGACAGCAACAGGGCAACGGCAATGGCCGTTTGCAGGGCGAGGCGGAATCTCTCCATGAAGGCGAGATGGCGGCCCAGGTCTGCCGCCAGGTAAGCATGCAGGACTTCGCCATTTCCCGTCTCCACCGGCGCCGAGAGGAGACGGTACTGGTTGCCCCCGGCCTCAAGTGTCGTGAAATCCGATCCGGTTGTGGCGATGCTGAAACCCAGACTATCCAACAGCACTCGCCCGTCCGCCTGTTCGAGCCGAACCCGCAAGGGGCCATCCCTCAGACGCATGGTCTCTACCTGCTCCGGCAGGCCGGAGAGGCCCTGCTCGGTCCGCGCCATATGGCCCAAGTGGTGCAGAGCCCCCTCCAGCTCGGCCCGGTCCGAGGACTCGAAGTGGGCTTCCACGGCGCGCAGCAGATATAGCCCGAGTCCGGAAAGGATCAACGCCGTCCCCAGAAACGAAGTGAGGGCGAAGCGAAGGGCGATGGAACGGGGAATCATCCTGGCATCATCGAGATTCGTCCGGGTCTTCCAGCTTGTAGCCCATGCCGCGCAGGGTATGGATGAGCTTGGGCTCGAACCCCTCGTCGATCTTGGCCCGCAGGCGGCGAATGGCGACATCGATCACATTGGTGTCGCTGTCAAAGTTCATGTCCCACACCTGGGAGGCGATCAGGGAACGGGGCAGCACCTCACCCCGGCGGCGCGCCAGCAGCTCCAGCAGGGCGAACTCCTTGGCCGTCAGGTTGAGGCGGTGGCCGGCGCGGGTAACGCGGCGCCGTGCCAGGTCCAGCTCCAAATCGGCGATCCGCAGGCGATCCGGCGCCGCCGGCTTCCCGCCCCGGCGCAGCAGGGTACGCACCCGCGCCAGCAGCTCGACGAAGGCAAAGGGCTTGCCCAGATAGTCATCCGCCCCCCGCTCCAGCCCCAGGACCCGGTCCTCCACGCTGTCGCGTGCGGTGAGCAGCAGCACGGGGACGGTCGCGCCCGACTCCCGCAGCGACGACAGAATCCGCAGTCCATCCAGATCCGGCAGCATCAGGTCCAGGACGATCAGGTCATGGTCCCCCGTCACGGCCAGGTGATGCCCGTCCAGCCCGTTGCGTGCCAGATCGACCAGAAAACCCGCCTCCATCAACCCCTGCCGGAGGTAATCGCCGGTCTTGGGTTCGTCCTCGACAATCAGGAGCTTCATGGAAAAAGGCTCAGACAACCACAGGGATATGAGGAGATCAGCCGCGCCGCAAAGGCCGTCGTCTCCACGTCCGGGGCCTTGGCGGCTCCCATTCGGCCGAGGATCATGCCCACCGCAAGCCGGATGCATGCCTTACCGCCCATCACCTCTGACTGTTGCCTGATGCAATCGAGTGTCACATTGTTTCTCCTTTCAGCGGCAGGTCCAGCACCAAAGCCAAAAAATACACCAAGAGTCAAAAATGCGTCTAGTCTCAACTTATGTGACGCCCACAAGAATGACCAGGAACCGGCGACCATGAGTTCACCCCCCCCCCCGCCCCCCAGGGCCGGTGACCCCTTGAAGACCGCGCCCGCCATCGGCCTGCGCGGACGCTTGTTGCTCCTGCTGCTGGCGCTATTCGCCCTGCAGGCCGGCCTGATCGCCTGGCACTTCATCCACGACCGCGAGGCGCGGCTGGCCGCCGCGCTGGAAGACATCGAGGGCGATACGAGAACCATCGCCGCCCGGCAGCAGGCCATCACCGCCCGCGCCGATGCGGTCCTCAATGGGCTGATGCTGCGCCGCGAGTTGCAGCCGAGCGCCTCCGTCGAGGCCTGCGCGCGCTTCCTCGCCGCGCGGATCGAGCTTGAGGCGGGGTTCATCCAGAGCGGCAGGGTGCTGCCGAACGGCGACGTTGCCTGCGCCGCAGTGCCGCCCAAGGGTCTTGTCAATTTCTCCGACCGAAACTGGTTCCGGCAGGCGCTGACGACGCAGGATCTGGTCATCGGCAACCTGGTGGTCGGCCGCATTCTCGGCAAGCCCCTCATCACCTTCGCCAAGGCCATGCGTGACGAGACCGGGCGCGTGGCCAGTGTACTTTACCTGTCGCTCGACCTGGCTTGGCTGCACAGGCACCTCGAAGCGGCCCACCGCCCGGAAGGCACCGATTTGGCGGTGGTGGATGCCAAGGGCACCCTGGCCGTGCGCCATCCCGATCCGGAAGGCTGGGCCGGCAGGAGCGCCGCCGACCAGCCCATCGTCCGGCGCGTCCTGGCCGCTGACGGCAAAGGCACGCTGGAGGAGACCGGCCTCGACGGGCGGCGCCGGATATTCGCCCATGTGAGGCTGTTGGATTCCGTCTCCGGCCCCTACATCCTCTGGATGTCCGTGCCCAAGGAAGCGATCGAGGCCCCGGTGCGGCGCGACGTGCTGCTCGGCCTCGGCATCATGCTGGCGATGTTTCTCAGCACAATGGGTGTCGTGGTCTGGGGCGGCAACCGGCTGCTGCTGAAGCCGCTGCTGACGCTCTCGCGGACAGCGTCGCGGCTGGGCGCGGGGGAACTCGGGATGCGGTCCGGTCTGCCCCACGGCGATGACGAGATCGGCCGGCTGGCGCGGGCGCTAGATGGGTCAGCCGCCGCCATCGAAGAGCGCGAGCACCGGCTGGCCTACGCCAACCGGGCGCTGCGCGTACTCTCCGCAGTCAACAACAGCCTGCTGCATGCCACGAACGAACAGGAACTGCTCGATGGCATGTGCCGGTCCATCGTCGAGGCCGGCGGCTACCACATCGCCTGGGTGGGCTACGCGGAGGATGACACCGAACGCAGCGTGCGCTCCGTCGCCGCCTGGGGCGCCGGGGCGGATTTCTTCGACGGCCTGAATCTCACCTGGGACGAAACCGAGTCGGGCCGCGGACCGACCGGCACGGCGATCCGCCAGGGCATCCCCGTCGCAGCGAACAATCTCCTGACGGATGCGGACTACGCTCCCTGGCGCGAACGGGCGCAACGATACGGCTACGGCTCGTCGCTGGCCCTGCCGCTGTGCATCGATGGCGCCGTCATCGGCGTACTAAACGTCTATGCGGCGGAGGCAGACGCCTTCGACGAGGGCGTGATCGAAGTACTCCGCGAATCGGCCGACAACCTGGCCTTCGGCATCGCCACCCGGCGCGCCGAGGCCGAGCACGGCCGCACGCGGGCCGCGCTGCAAACCGCCGAGGAGCGCTTCCAGGCGGCGGCCGCGGCCAGCCTCGACGCCCTGTTCATCCTGAAGGGCGTGCGCGACGGCGATGGGAAGATCCTCGATTTCGAGTTCACCGACATCAACACACAGGCCGAGCGGATGCTGGGCATGGCGCGCGGGCAGGTCATCGGGCAAAAGCTGTGCGAGCTGCTGCCCATCAACCGAACCGGCGGCTTCTTCGACAAATACGTCACCGTGACCGAGACGGGCGTGCCGCTGGAGGAGGAGTTTCCCATCGACACGCCGGAAATCCGGGCGAAGTGGCTGCGCCACCAGGTGGTGCGGGTGGACGACGGCGTGGCGATCTCCTCCCGCGACATCACGGCATGGAAGGCGGCATCCGCGGAGATCAGGCAGCAGGGCAGGCTCAGAACGATGATCCTGAAATCGGCGGGCGAGGGTATCTTCGGCCTCGACCTGGAAGGCCGCGCCACTTTCGCCAACCCGGCGGCCTGCGCGATGCTGCAATGGAAAGAGGAAGAGGTGCTCGGCCAGCCGGCGCACCCTCTGCACCACCACACAAGAGAGGACGGTACCCCCTATCCGGCGGAGGGCTGCCCGATCCATGCCGCCTACCGGGACGGCGAAGTCCGCCGCGTGAGGGATGAGGTGTTCTGGCGCATGGACGGCACCAGCTTCCCTGTCGAGTATGTCAGCACACCCATCCGGGATGACCGGGAAGAACTGAACGGGGCGGTGGTGAGCTTCAACGATATCACCGAGCGCAGGGAGCAAGAAAAGGCCCTGGCCCGCGCCCGGCGCGCGCTCCTGACGCTGTCGGCGGGCAACGAGGCGCTGGTACGGGCGGCGAGCGAGGAGGAACTGCTTCAAGCCGTAGTGCGCGTCATCGTGGAGCAGGGCGATTACCGCATGGCCAGGGTCAGCTATGCCGCCGACGACCCCGAGAAAACCCTCAGACGCATGGCGTGCACCGCTGCGAACCCGGACTTCTGCGAGGAGCAGTTCATGACCTGGTCCGCTGGCGGGGAGGGTTGCCAGGTGCCAATCGCCCGCGCCATACGCGGCGGCGCGGCGGTGATCTGCCACGACATCGCGGCCGATCCGGGCTTCGCGCCCTGGCGGGAGGCGGCTCTGGCGCAGGGCTTCGTCGCGAACCTCGGCCTGCCGCTTTCCGATGGCGGCGGGGTGTTCGGCGGCCTGAGCATCTACGCCGCCGAGACCGAGTCCTTCGACGAAGAGGAGACCCGGCTCTTGACGGAACTGGCCGACGACCTGGCCTACGGCATCCTCAGCCTGCGCACCCGCGCCGAGCGCGACCGCATCGCCCACGCGCATGCGCACCACGCGGAGATCCTGCAGAGGAGTCTGGAGCAATTCGTCTGGGCCATCGCCTACACGGTTGAGGCGCGCGATCCCTACACGGCGGGCCACGAGCGGCGTGTCGGCGAGCTGGCGGTGGCCATCGCACACGAGCTGGGCCTGTCCGAGGAGAGAATCCGCGGCATCCATCTCGCCGCCAGCATCCACGACCTGGGCAAGATCCAGGTGCCAGCGGAAATCCTGTCCAAGCCCGGCAAGCTCAGCGACATCGAGTTCATGCTCATCAAGACCCACCCCCAGGCCGGCTACGACATCCTCAAGGACGTGGATTTCCCCTGGCCCATCGCGGACATCGTCCACCAGCACCACGAGCGCATGGACGGCTCGGGATACCCGCAGGGTCTGAAGGACGGCCAGATCCTGTTCGAGTCGCGCATCATGGCCGTGGCGGACGTGGTGGAGGCGATGTCCTCGCACCGGCCCTACCGCGCGGCCCTGGGCATCGAGTCCGCCCTGAAGGAGATCGAGCGCGGCCGGGGCACGGTCTATGACACGACGGTCGCCGATGCCTGCCTGAGGCTATTCCGTGAGGAGAGGTTTGGATTTTCGGGGTGAGTCCGGTCATTCAGACCAAGCTCCCGCTTGATCGACCCTGAACCGGGAGGTTGTGAATCATTCCCCTCTCCCTTGAGGAGGGTGTCGTAAAACTGAAAATGTAGGGTGGATAAGCGGAGCGCATCCATCAAGGGAGGTGGAAATTGCCAGGATACCGTTTGCAAACGTCATTGATAGGAGCGGCCTCAGCCGCGAAACTCAAATACATCGCGGCTAAGCCACTCCTACGACGGGTAACATGCCATCTCAGCATCCCTCTCTGATACCGTACGCCCGGAACATCCCCACAGATCCGCCCCGGCTGGGATCTGGAACAGGGTGGCGATCAGGAATAGCAGTCGTTCCAGCGGGCTTCTCCTCATTTCCCTGTTGTCTTGGTTGAAACCCGCCCCCGCCGTCGCGCCGTGGCGATCCGGTCGCGTATCCGGATCAGATCGCCGTCCAGGGCGGGCTGGCCGTGCCACCACTGGTAGTCGGGGGACTGGTGGCCAGCGCCCAGGCGGACATTCCGGGCATGGTCTTCGACGCGCTCCTTCAGCCGCTGCAACTCCTCGCAGTCGGCATCGGGGGCGCCATCGATCAGGGCCAGCGCCTCGGCAGTCTTCAGCTCCGCGATCTCGACCAGGCGCCGGCCGGCCTCCAACTGCATCCGCGCATAGCGGGGACTGTGGCAGCCGCCGCAGATCGACAGGCGCGGCAGGGGGTCGTCCCCGGCCATGGTATCCCCATGGTCCTTGTCATGCAGATGGCAATAGGCGCAACCGGGCGCCCGGTAGTTGCCCGGCCGCAGGGGTTTACGCCCCGCCTCGTCGTGGCGGTTCAGGTGTGAGATCACGCCGTGCTTGGAGGTGGCATGGCTGTGGCTCACGGGGCCGCCATGGCAGCCGGTGCAGACCTCATCCTGCCTGGCCTTGACATCGGCATCCCCGTGCCTCTCGCCGTGGCAGTCGCTGCATACGACGCCGGATTCGGGGCCATGGGGACCGGTGCGGAGTGTTTCGATCAGCATCGGGTCCCATTTCCGATGGCAGGCGACACATTCGGCATCGGTGAAGGGTCCCGGCGGCACGGGCTCCTCGGCCCGGAGGGGCAACAGGGCAAGGAGGAACAGAAAGGCGATGAGGCGCATCAGTTCTGGTCCCTGTTGTAATCGGTATAGGCGCCCCTCTGCCAGAGCCCCTCGGTTGACGCCTCGATCCCCGCCTTCTGCTCTACGATCTTGAGATCGCGCAGGCTGCCGGCCTGCTGCCGGATCTTTTCCAGGGATGCCGCCATCCCTTTGTGCCCCTTGGAGATCCGCGCCCAATCGCCGTGGGCCGCTGCCTTGTAGGCACCCAGGCTGTCGAAGTACCACATCTCGAAATAGTCGCGCTCGACGGCGGAGACGTTGTAGAAGGCCGAGGCCTGGCCCTCATAGAAACCGATATGCGCCCTGGGCCTCTGCTCCAGGGGATAGGCCGGTCGCTCCTCGGGGGCGGGAAAGAGCAGGTCCTCGGTGCGCAGCCCCTTGAGGATGGCCTCGGCCTCATTGAGCATCTTCCAGGCCTGCTTGCGTTCCCGGTCCAGGTCCGACAGCCATTGCCTGGCCTTTTCCGCCTCATGGCAATCCCCGCACAGGCCGACCCAGTCGCGGCGCAGGGCCTTGTTGGCGGCGGTGTGGGGATTGACCTCCAGCAGACCAAACTTCCACAGGGATTTGTTCGCCACCTGGTGACGGCCGCCCTCCATATGGCAGTAGGCGCAGGTGGGGACCTTGTAGTTGCCCTTCACCAGCGGCTTCGACCAATCCCACTGGTCGCCCTCGGCCCGATAGAGCCGGCCGTGGGCGGAGGCGAAATAGGTCTCGTCGTCCGGGTGGGGCGGTCCGGAGTGGCAGGTGATGCAGGCCTCGGGGCGGCGCGCCTCGGCGGCGTCGAAACGATGCCGGGTATGGCAGGAGTCGCACTTGGTCGCCACCGAATGACACTGGACGCAGGACTGGACCTCGGCCTTGGGCTTGTCCACGAAGTGGGGGGCGCTCAACGCCCGGTCCATGGCCAGCACATGGCTGGGAAAGCCGAAATCGGCCTCGGCCTTGAATTCGCCGTGCTGTTTCCCGTGGCATCCGCCGCAGACCGCTGGCGTCGGCAGATGGAGCCTCTGATGGTCGTCTCCGTGGCAACCGCTGCACCAGACCCGCTCGCCGGCCTTGGCGTGGCGGCTGTTGCGCCAGTCGGCGACGATGCCGGGGGTGACGGCCTCATGGCACTGGACGCACTCCTCTCCCTTGAACACCCCCTGGACCGAATCAGGCGACTGGTAGAAGGTTGCCGGGTCCCAATAACCCTGCACCGCTTCCGGGGACCAGTGGCGCGAATAGAGACCGGCGCCGCTGCCGCCCTTGCTCCATTCCACAAAGGCAAAGCCGCCGGCAAGGGCCGTCAGGGCGAGGATCAGGACGATCAAGGGGTAGCGCATGGCACAGACCTCCGATGGCCCACCCGCCACCAGCGGGCCAGGCCCACACCGGCAAGGAGCAGGAAGGGTCCCAGGGCAGGCCAGGGGTTCCCCGGTTCGCCGCTGGGCGCGGGCCGGGAGTGACGCCCCAGATAGGCCAGCAGGCTGGCCTTCTCCTCCGGCTGCATGTGCTCCGCCTTGCCATGGAGCCCGCCGAAACGGTGGGAGACCTCCATCAGCAGATACATGCGCCCGGTCAGATCATGCCACTCGGCCGCCGTATGGCGATCCGGCCCCGGCAGGTTGTGGCATTGGGTGCAGTAGGCCTGTAGCAGCCGCGCCCCCTGGGAGCGGGGTTCGGGAAGCCGCTCGGGCGCCAGGCCCGGCGGCAGGGTCTGCCGGTTCGCCTCGCAGACATCCACCCCATTCCAGTAGTGGCTGGCGGCCAGGGGCATCGGCAGGGTCAGGGCCAAGAGGAGAGGCAGCAGTCGCTTCATCCCCGCCTCCCTTTCCGTTTCCAGAAAGAGCTGGTGGACAACATCCCCTCCGCCGCGCGGCGGCCGGCGGCCATGGCGGTGACCGCCAAGTCGGGTCCCAGGGTGTTGTCGCCGCCGGCCCAGACCCTGGGGTGAGTCGTGCGGCCCCGGTCATCAACCCGGATGCGCCCATCGTCTTCGAGCGCGATCCCGAACCCCGCTAGCCAGGGTGGCGGGGCGGGCTGCTGGCCGAGGGCGAGGATCGCCAGGCCGCAGTCGATTGCCCTCTGGCCTTGGGGCGTCTCGAACAGCGCTTGGCGAAGACCGGCATCCCCTACCGGGTGAACGGCCATACGCAGGTTTGTACGGGCGGGTTTTGTACGGGCGGGTTTCAAACCCGCCCCTACGAAGCCCAGGGGGCGATGATCGAACAGGAAGAGGGCGCCTTCCTCGCGGGCCAACCGCATCTCCTTGGGCGAGGCGCGCAGACGCTCCGCCGGTCCCCGGTAAGCGACGGTCACCTCGGCGCCCAGCCGTAGCGCGGCACGGGCGCAGTCCATGGCCGTATCCCCTCCCCCGAGGACCAACACCCGCTCGCCCTGTCCTGGGGAGGGTTGGGAAGGGGGGATGACCCTGGCCAGCCAGTCGAGCGCCTGGACCACGCCGGGCAACGTCTGTCCCGGCAATTCGATGGAGCGCGGCCGCTGGGCGCCGAGCCCAAGAAAGACGGCGTCGTATCCTTCCAGCAGCTCGCACATGAGCCCCCCGTCCACGGCCGTGCCCAGGTGGAATCGCACCCCGGCCTGGCCCAGCAGCGTTTGGCGGCGCTCCAGCAGGGACTTGTCCAGCTTGAAGGAGGGGACAGCCGTCCGCAGCAGCCCGCCGATCCCCGGCTCCCTGTCGTAGAGGTGGACCTCCATCCCCGCCCGGTTCAACCGGTCCGCGCAGGCCAGGCCCGCCGGTCCGGCGCCGATGACCGCCATGGGCCGGCCCTGGGTCCGGGCCGGGCGGGATGCACTCCCGCCGTCATTCAAGGCCCGTTCCGCCAGGGCGTGCTCCAGCGCGCCGATGCTGACCGCCCCCTCCAGGCGGGCGCGGGCGCAGGCCCCTTCGCACAGGCGATGCTGGGGACAGATCTGGCCGCAGACCTCCGGCAGAGGGGATGTCGCCTCCACCAGCTCGCCGGCGCGCGCCCAATCGCCGCGCGCTGCCGCCTCCAGCCACTGGGGTATCCGGTTGCCGAGGGGGCAGGCGCTGCGGCAGCCGGGCACGCCGCAATCGAGGCATCGCCCGGCCTGCTCCCGGATGGCCGCGTCGGAGAGCGGTCGTTCCGCCCCCGCCCAGTCTCCCCGGCGCTCGTTTGCGGGGCGCAGTTCCGGCTCCAGTCTCGGTCTGGCCGGCAGGGCCTCCCGTTTCAGCAGGTGAGCGCCGTCCTGGCGCAGGGCAGGGCGAATCAGGTTACGGACATCGCGGATTTGCAGCGCATTGGTGGGACAGGAGATGACGCAGCGGGCGCAGCCCATGCAATCCTCCAGGCCGGTGACGCGGCCATGGTCTCTGCCCTGCCGCCATACGGGAATGCCCATGTCGCAGACCTGCTCGCACCGGCGACAGTCGATGCAGCGCCCCCGCTCCATCTCGATGCCGTAGAAACCGGCGTGGTTCAGCAGGCCGAAGGTGGCGCCGAAGGGACAGAGATAACGACAATAGAAGCGGTTGCCGGTCAGGGGGACGAGGAAGAAGCTGCCGAAATAGGTCAGTCCCACCACCAGGCCGAACGCCCCCACCAGGGAGGCGCTCCAGGCATTGGGCGGGAACTGGGTGACCGCCATCACCCCGACATACCAGACGAAGAAGAACCACTTGCTGTGACGCAGCGTCCAGGCCCATTGGCCACGGATGGTCCGGTGGCGGAAGGCAAAGCCGACGGTCTCACGGATGCCGACGCAGGGGCAGCCGAAGCCGCAGATAATCCGGCGGCCGAAGAGGAACACCAGCAGCAGCACCAGGAGGAAGCTCAGGGTCCCCGGCGTGTGCAGGGCGGGAAACACCGGGCGGCTCCAGGCATAGCCCAGATGGGGTTCGAACACCGGCCAGAGCCAGGGGATCAGCCACCAGATGCCGGTCACGACCGCGACCAGGATCATCAGCCGCTTGCGGGTGTAGGGGTTCTTCTCGGCACGGATACGCCAGAGCCCGAAGCCCAGGATGATGGCGTATTCGGTGTAGCGGTTGAGCCAGATCGGGCTCTCGTAGAGGAAGAGCCAGGCCTCGTTGAGCCAGCCGGCGAAGGCCAGGGCAAAGGCCGCCATGGAGATCCCCATGACCCACCCGCGATAGCGTCCGGGCAGGCTGTCCTGACCGCCCGATCCGGCGGGCGGGGCGTCGTAGGCAATGGCAGGCGTTTTACCCATGGCCCCGGCCGTCAGCCTTTCTCGACGGGCAGGCCGGACTGATTCCAGCGGGTCATGCCGCCGCTCACCACACGGAGATCGGCAAAGCCCCGGCCGGCCAGCAATTGCGCCGCCTTCCTCGACCGCCGGTCGGTGGTGCAGATGATGGCGAGGGGCTGTCCCCTGTAGGGTGACAGCTCTTCCAGTCGGGTCTCCAGTTCCTCCAGGGGGATGTTGCGGGCACTGGCGATATGACCCAAATCACCCCGGTAGTCAGCGGTACTGCGCACATCGAGCAGCAGCCCCTCGGCCCGGTCGAGCCGGGCTCGCAGCTCCTCGATGCCAAGGCTGTCGCCCCGGCGCATGCGTCCGGCCAGACGCGGCAGGAAGGCCACGCCCCCCAGCAGCGCCAGCGCCAGCAACCCCTTTTGGATAAGCCCCTCCCCGCCGGCCAGGGCCTCGCGCCCGGCGTAGCCCAGATAGGTGTAGCCCAGGGCGCCGGGCAGCATGAAGAGATAGCTGGCGACCAGATACTGTCCGAGGGGGATGCGGGTCAGACCCAGGGCATAGTTGAGCAGATTGAAGGGGAAGAGGGGCACCAGCCGGACAAAGGCGACGAAGCGCCAGCCCTCGGCCTCCACCCCTTCCTTGAGCTGCTTCAGGCGGCCGCCCGCCTTCCGCTCCACCCAGCCGGCGGCGAAGAAACGGGCCGCGAGAAAGGCCAGCACCGCCCCGGCGGTGGCGCCGGTCAGGTTATAGAAGGTCCCCAGCACCGGCCCGAACAGGGCGCCGCCTGCCAGGGTCAACACCGATCCGGGCAGAAAGAGCACCGTGGCCAGGGCGTAGATCAGCATGAAGAGCAGCGGACCGGCCACCCCCGCCCCCGCCACCAGCCGCTCCAGCTCAGCGGCATCGAGGCGGTCGCGGTAGATCAGGGCCAGGACGATGGCCCCCGCCAGCAGGACCAGACCTCCCCATCGCAATAGCTTATTTCTTTCCATGGCTACCACCGCCGGTTGATGCTGTATTCGCCCAGGCGCCGGGCGAAGGGCAAGAGCAGCATGCCGGGGAGCCGATCCACCTGCCCCGGATCACGGAATTCCTCCAGGCCGATCTCCATCTCCCGGTGCCCTTCCGGCGGCTGGGCCACGTAGGTGCCGAAGATCCGGTCCCACCAGGGCAGATTGAAACCGAAATTGGAATTGGTCAGGGGGGCGTGGACCGAGTGGTGGACCCGGTGCATGTCCGGCGTCACCACGAAGAGCCGCAGCACCCGGTCGATCCCCTCGGGGAGCCGGACGTTGCCGTGGTTGAACATGGCGGTGGCGTTGAGCAGCACCTCGAAGATCACCACTGCCACCAGAGGAGGTCCCAGCACCAGGATGGCGCAGAACTTGATCAGCATGGAGAGAACGATCTCGATGGGATGGAAGCGCGCCCCGGTGGTGACATCGAAATCGAGATCGGCGTGATGTACCCGGTGCAGGCGCCAGAGGAGGGGCACGGCGTGGACCATAACATGCTGGAGCCAGACGACGAAATCCAGCGCGATCACGGCCATGACGGCCGCCGACAGAGGGGAGACCTCGTAATAGCGGAGCAGCCCCCAGCCCCGCGCCTCGGCCAGGGCGGCGACCCCGACCGCCGCCGCGGGAAAAAGCAGGCGCACAATCAGACTATTGAGAAACACCAGGCCCAGATTACTGACCCAGCGCCCCGTCCGGGGGAGGCTAAGCTGTCGGCGCGGGGAGAGGACCTCCCAGACCGCCATGAGGGCGAAGACACCGAAGAAAAAGCCCAGCCTGATGGGCAGCTCGTGCCCGAGAATCCACTCGCTCCAGTTCATCGCTCAGATGCCTCCGCTTCGGGTTTGCTATAATTGCTTTGGTGAGAATGTATTCAATAGATCACTTGAGTAAGTGAATATCAAGCACTGACAAATGTCAACCGGTCATTTCAAACAGGACCTCTTTGCCCAGTTCGCCCGCGTCGCCAAGGCGATGGGTAACGCCAACCGGCTAGAGCTGCTGGAATTTCTTGCCCAGGGGGAGCGGAGCGTGGAGGCCCTGGCCCAGGTCTCCGGCATGACCCTGGCCAATACCTCCCAGCACCTTCAGCTACTGCGTCAAACGGGTTTGGTGGAGACGCGCAAGGAGGGTCAAAAGGTCTTCTACCGATTGAGCGATGATGATGTCATCGCCCTGCTGGGCTCACTGCGCCGGGTGGCCGAGCGCCACCTGGCCGACGTGGATCGATTGGTTGACGCCTACCTGAGGGTAAAGGACAGCCTGGAGCCGGTGCCGGCGGCCACGTTGCTGGAACGCGCCCGCCAAGGGCTGGTGACCGTGCTGGACGTTCGCCCGCCGGAGGAGTACGTCGCCGGGCATCTCCCCGGCGCCATCAACATCCCTCTGATGGAGTTGGAACGGCACCTGAACGAACTCGACCCCAACCTGGAAATCGTCGCCTACTGCCGGGGTCCCCATTGCGTGCTGGCCTTCGATGCCGTGGCCCGATTGCGGGAGCGGGGCTTGAAGGCACGCCGTCTGGAGGGGGGGCTGCCCGAATGGCGCCTGGAGGGGCTGCCGGTGGAGACTTCCTGACTGGCAGCCAGGCTTAGGAACTGTCCGGGAATAACTTGTACATCTCGCATCTCAGATTCAGGCCATCTTTGGCCGATCTTCAATAGATCTCTTTTCGCGGCAGAGCCGCTCCCACGGCGGTGGGAGCGGCTCTGCCGCGAAAATAGGCGGTTTTGCTCAATCGGTTCGACCCAATCTGACCTAAATCCGAGCGCAATATTGTTCAAGTTATTTTTGCTCGACGCCTTAGGTAACGGGGCTTTGGGAGATGGATTCGCAGGACTCCCCCGGCTATCCCCCCGTGACCGGCGGGAAAAAGGCAACTTCATCACCGTTTCTGACGGTTTCCTCCGGCCTGGACATCTCCTGGTTGATGGCGGCGAGGACCCGTGTCTTGCCGCCAAAGGCATCGGCCCAGACGCCACCACGTCCCTTCAATTCCTCCATGACCGTTGCGATAGAGGCCCCCTCGGCAACCTCCATCTCCTCCGACCCGGTTCCGACCCGGTCCTTCAGGCTGGCGAAATAGAGGACGCGGATCATGACAGCAGCTCCGCGAAGCTGAGGAACTGCACAGGGTCACCCCGCTTCAGGGTTTGGTTCTCCAGGATCACCGCCAGGCCATTGGCCCAGGCCACGGAACTGAGCACCCCGGAGGAGCGGCTGGGGAAGACATTGACACGGGCCTTGCCGTCTGGACCCAGCTCCAGTCGGCCTCGCGCGTATTCCCGCCGTTTGTCGGGCTTGGGCCAGTCGAACCCGGCCTCCAGGGTTAGCGGGGTAGGCAGCGGGTTGGATGCCCCCTGCATTTTGAGAATGAACGGCCGGGCGAAGAGCAGGAAGGTGACGAAGAGGGAGACCGGATTGCCGGGGGTACCGATAAAGGGCGTCTGGCCGATGTGGCCGAAGGCGACCGGCTTGCCGGGACGAATGGCGATCTTCCAGAGATCCAGTGAGCCCAGCTTCTCCACTGCCGGTTTGACATGGTCCTCTTCCCCTACCGAGACGCCGCCCGAGGCGACCACCAGATCGGCCTCCGCCGCGCCCCTGGCCAGAGTGTTGCAGGTGGCTTCCAGGTTGTCCTCGACGATGCCCAGGGGGATCACTTCGCAGCCCAGGGCCTGCAACAGGCCGCTGGCGGTGAACTGGTTGGAGTTGTAGATCTGGCCGGGGCCGAGCGGTTCACCCGGCATCACCAGTTCGTCGCCGCTGGCGAAGAGGGCGACCCGGAGCCGTCGATAGACCCGGACCTCGGCAATGCCGACCGAGGCGGCCAGGCCCAGGTGCTGTGGGGCCAGTTTGATGCCGGGTTGCAGAATGGTCTGGCCCGCCTTGATATCCTCGCCTGCCTTGCGCACATTGGCCCCCGGCTTGGGCGGCTCTTTGATGATGACGGCGTCGCCTTCTTGGTCGCAGACCTCTTGTATCACAACCGTATCGGCCCCTGGGGGTACCGGGGCTCCAGTAAAGATACGGGCGGCAGTACCGGCTTGCAGAGGCCCCCCTGCCTTTCCGGCAGGGATACGCTGGCTGACGGGCAGGCGGCTGCCGGAGGCGCCGATGTCCTGGGCGCGGACGGCATAACCGTCCATGGCGCTGTTGTCCCAGGCGGGGACATTGATGCTGCTTGCCACTGGCGCGGCCAGGATACGGCCCAGGGCCAGGCCAGTGGGAAGGGTCTCGGTCTCGGCCAGGGGCCGGGCGGCAGCCAGGAGCTGGGCTATTGCCTCGTCATAGCAGCGCATCCGGCCAGAGGCCTGACCACATCCGCATTCACTCATGATTCCCTCCCTTCCAGGAAACGCGGGAACATGGCTGCGAAATTGCATGGGTGGGTGCTGATGTCGAGCTGCGGGCGCAGGATCTTGTTCCAGGCGGTGCGGCAGGCGCCGGTGGACCCGGGCAGACAGAAGATCAGTTTGCCGTTTGCCATGCCGGCAATGGTGCGGCTTTGCAGGGTCGAGGGGCCGATCTCCGTAAAGGAGATAGCGCGGAAGAGTTCGCCAAAGCCCTCGATCTGCTTGTCCAGGAGGGGGGCGATGGCCTCCGGGGTGCTGTCACGGCCGGTTACGCCGGTGCCGCCGGTGGTGAGGATGACCTGAACGCCCGGGTCGGCGATCCAGCGGGAGACCAGGGCACGCATCCTGTAGATATCGTCCGGGATCAGGTCACGGTCCACCAGTTCATGCCCTGCCTCTTGCAGGAGTTCGACCAGGGCGTCGCCGGATTTGTCCTGGGCCAGGCTGCGGCTGTCGGAGAGGGTCAGTACCGCAATTTTCAGCGGTTGTTCGGTTTTTGTGCTCATGCTTGCTCAGGAGTGAATGCAAAGGGGGCAGCTTAAGGCATGTCGGGCGGTGATTGCCATGGCGTAACAGATGTCAGCAAACAAATCGGGACCCTGTTGAGGCACTTGCAAAATGGCCTTCCTGGCCATTTTGCAAGACGAAAACGAAAAATGTGATTTTTCGTTTTCTTCATTTTCAATGGCTTAGGCCATTGAAAATGGCGGTTCATCCCTGAACCGCAAGAGGTTCTTGCAGTTT
>JAHJDE010000204.1 GCA_018812525.1 Gammaproteobacteria bacterium | reverse complement strand
TCAGGCCATATTTGGCCGAACCTCAATCGCAAAATCCTCGACGTAGCGCTGCTACGCCTGCGGTTTTGCTCAATCGGTTCGACCAAATCTGACCTAAATCCGAGCGCAATATTGCTCAAGTTATTCTTGCTCGACGCCTTATTGGGGAATTACGGAAACAGGCCGTCCATTCAACTCGCCGGCTTCTTCGCCCTCGGGATGCCGAAGCGCTGGCGCCGTTCCCAGAGGGCCTTGCGGCTGATGCCGAGGCGTTTGGCCAGTTCGGTCTCGGTCAGGCGCTCCTGGTTCTCGATCACAAAGTGGCGGAAATATTCCTCCAGGGAGAGTTTCTCGGCCAGTTCGCTGCCGTTCTCGCTCTGGGCATGGATGCGGTGGTCGATCCCCAGGAGGTCGGGGGTGATGAGGTCGCAGTCGCAGAGGATGGCGGCGCGTTCGAGGGCGTTGGCCAGTTCCCGCACATTGCCGGGCCAGGGGTAGCGGCGGATCTGTTCCAGGCAGTCGCGGTGCAGGAGCAAGTGGGGTTTGTTGAGCTGGGTGCAGATCTTGCGCAACAGGAAGACGGCCAGCTCCACCCGGTCGTCGCCCCGCTCGCGCAGGGGCGGCAGTTGCATCTCCACCACCCGCAGGCGGAAATAGAGATCACTGCGGAAGGCGTGTTCCTGCACCAGCTTGCGCAGGTCGCGGTGGGTAGCGGCGACGATGCGGATATCTGCCCTGCCGCCGGATGTCCGTTCGGGACCTGCGAGGTTGTCCGCCTGCAAGAGGCGGAGCAGGCGGGCCTGGGCCGCTGGGGGGAGTTCGCCCACTTCGTCGAGGAAGAGGGTGCCGCCCTCGGCCTGACCGATCAGGCCGGGGGGGCTGTCCTGGCCATGACCGAACAGCTCGGCCTCGATCAGCTGGTCGGGAACGGCTGCGCAGTTGAAAGCGACGAAGGGGGCCTCGCAACGGCGGCTCTTCTCGTGGAGGGCACGCGCCAGCAGTTCCTTGCCGGTGCCCGACTGGCCCAGGATGAGGACGGTGGCGTCGGTGGGGGCGACCTTCTCCAGTTGCTGAAAGACCTTCTGCATGGCCGGGCAGTCCCCCACCATGCCCTCGACGGGGTAGGTCCGCCGCAGGTCGGAGCGTAGCGCTTCCAGGCTGCGCTCGCTACGGCGCTGCCGGAGGATACGTTCCACCACCATCAGCAGTTCGCCGTGGTCGAAGGGTTTGGCGATGTAGTCGGCGGCCCCTTCCTTCATGGCATCCACCGCAGAGCGCACGCTGGCGTAGCTGGTCATGATGAGAATGGGGATGTCGCGCACCTGGCGCAGCAGGTCGGTGCCCGGCTTGCCGGGGAGCCGGATGTCCACCAGCAGCAGGTGGAACTGGCGTAGGTCCGGCCGGGATTCGGCCTCTTCCGTCGAAGCGGCCTCCTCAACGCTGTAGCCGTGGCGCTCCAGCAGTTGCCGCAGTGCGGCGCGGATCACCGCCTCGTCCTCCACGATCAGAATCCGGGTGCTCATGGGGCCTCCTCCGCCTGGGGTAGATCGATGATAACGCGGGTGCCGACGCCTTCCGCCGAATCGATCTCGATGGTGCCGCCGTGGTCGAGGATGATGTTGCGCGCCAGGGCCAGTCCCAGCCCCGTCCCCTTGCCGGTGGGCTTGGTGGTGGTGAAGGGCTCAAACAGGCGCTCCTGGATGTTCGGGGGGATGCCGCAACCCTGGTCCAGGATCTCGATCAGGACCCGGCCATTCCTCTCGGAGGCCAGGATGTCGATGCGCCCGCCTTCGACCGATGCGTCGCCGGCATTGCTCAGGAGGTTCATGAAGACCTGGGAGAGGCGCTGGCGGTCCCCCCGGGTGCAGAGGTCGTCCGGGCAGATGGCGTCGAAGCGGATGTCCCTGCGCTGGTGGGTCAGGCGGATCAGTTGCAGGGCATCGTTCAGCATCTCGCTGACCCTGACCGGCTCGCTGGGGATGCCGGCGTTGCCGCTACGGCTGAAGTTCATCAGGGACTGGACGATGTTGGAGATACGCCGGGTTTGGGTGAGGATGTCCTGGGCACGGGCGCGGACGGCCTCGTTGTCCTTTGCGAATTCCAGGTTCTGCGCCAGGGAGGCGATGCCGGTCAGGGGATTGCCGATCTCGTGGGCCACCCCCGCGGCGAGCCGCCCGATGGAAGCGAGCCGGTCGCTGTGGGTGAGTTCCGCCTCCAGGTATTCCATGTGGGTCAGATCCTCCACCAGGATCACCAGGCCGGGGCTGACGTTGCCGCCGGCCTCCTCGATGTCGGCCTTGTGCAGGTTGAACCAGTGGGGGCGGCCGCCGATCTCGACCTCCAGGTGGTGGATGTGGTTATCGGAGGCGCGGGCGAAACCGGTGAGTATCTCGTTCCAGGGCTTGGGCAGGGAATTCAGCTTGGCCCCCACCGCCTGCCGGCCGGGGACCTTGCTGCACAGCTCCATGGCCAGGTTCCAGAGCACCACCCGCAGATCCTCGCTCACGGAACAGACCCCCAGGGGCAGGTCGGCGAGGATGCGGTGCTGATAGCGCCGCAACCGGTCCAGTTCGGCCGTGAGGCCGTCCAGGAGGCTGCGAGACTGCTCCAGGCGCTCCTCAACATAGCGCATGGAATCCGCCAGGGCGGTCTTGGCCCGGGAATCCAGGGCCAGACGGCGGGAGACAATGATGTGGGCCAACTGCGGTCCCAACAGGCCGGAGAGGTTGCGTTCGATCTGCTCCCGCAGCCGGCGCAATTCGGTCGGCCGGTGTTCCGATTCCGCCATGCCCAGGTCCGCCAGGGCCTGCTGCACCTCACGCTGGGCAGTCCGGCGGCCCAGGGTCTCGCCCAGTTCGCTGGCGAACTCGGCCGGTGACGCGGCCGAGACCACTCCGGTGATGGGGATGAAGGCGTCGGTGCAGCAGGCCTGCGCGGCCTGCTGCTCGCCGGGACTCTGCCGGGTCAATAGGGAAATGCCGAAAAAGAAGAGGCTGTTGAGGCTCAGGGACCAGAAGGTGGCGAAGCTCCATTTGTCCAGGCCCGAGGCCGCCTGTAGCCGGGCAAGGTCGAAGTCCCAGGCGATGAGGCCGGAGCCGTGGAGCAGCGGGATCAGCAGGGTGAAGGCCCAGACCAGGATGCCGGCGACCAGACCTGCAATGAAGCCGTCGCGGGTGGCGCGCCGCCAATAGAGCAGGCCAAGGATACCGGGCAGGAACTGGGCCACGGCGACGAAGGAGATCAGTCCCAACTGCACCAGCCCCTGGCTGTGTTCCAACAGGGCATAGAAGCTGTAGCCGGCAAGGAGGATGATGCCGATCAGGAGCCGTCGCCCCCACAGCAGCCAGTAGTAGAGATTCAGGCGGGGGTCCGGGTAGCTGATGGGCAGGAGCAGGTGATTGAGACTCATGGAGGAGAGGGCCAGGGTGGTGACTATGACCATGGCGCTGGCTGCCGAGACCCCGCCGATGAAGGCCAGCAGGGAGAGACTGGGGTGGTTGCGGATCAGGGTGATTCCCAGCACGTAGTAGTCCGGGTCCACGCCAAGTTCCAGAAAGTGGCCGGCCCAGAGCACCACCGGGATGGGTAGATTCATCAGAAAAAGGAAGAGGGGAAAGGCCCAGGCGGCGGTGGCGAGGGCCTTCTCGTCCAGATTCTCGGCGAATAGCATGTGGAACTGGCGCGGCAGCAGGAAGGCTGCTGCGAAGGAGAGGAACAGCAGGCTGAACCAGGGACCCTCCTGCATGGGGCGGTAGAGGGCCCTGACCGCCTCGGGGTTCTGTTGCAGCCACTCACTGAGGTGGCCGGGTCCCTGGAAGACGCCAAAGAGGGCGAAGGCGCCCACCAGCAAGAGAGCCAGCAGCTTGACCAGGGATTCAAAGGCGATGGCCACCACCAGGCCGCGATGTTTCTCGCGCGGCGAGGTGTGGCGCGCCCCGAACAGAATGGCAAAGAGGGTCAGGGTGATACAGAACCCCATGGCCAGCGTCTGCGGCGGGACCTCGTGGGTCAGGACCTGCAGGGATTCAGTCACGGCACGGATCTGAAGGGCGATGTAGGGCAGGGTCCCCACCAGCATGAACAGGGTGACCAGGATACCTGCCGCCTGACTGCGGTAGCGGAAGGCAAAGAGATCGGCCAGGGAGGAGAGCTGATACTCCTGGGTCAGGCGCAGTATGGGCCTCAGCAGCACAGGGCTCAGCGTGAAGGCCAGGGTGACGCCCAGGTAGACGGTCAGGAATTGAAAGCCATTGGTCTCCGCGAACCCCACACTGCCGTAATAAGACCAGGAGGTGGCATAGACCCCCAGGGAGAGCGTGTAGGTCAGGGGGTGGCGTATCCAGCGATCCGGGATCAGGCCCCGGTCGGCCACATAGGCCAGGAGGAAAAGCAGGAGCAGGTAAAGAAGGGCGGCACTGAAGAGGGTGCCCAATTCGTGGCTCATGCCCCGCCACCCTTGCGGCTGGTCCAGGCCCCCAGCAGGATCGGCAGCAGCCACAGCAGATAGGGCAAGAACCAGGGCAGTCCGGCACCGCTCCACCAGCGGGTGAAAGGCGAGGCGAAGATGAAGATCATCAGGAGCGTCAGCAGCACGCTCATGTCCAGGGATTGGTCGTCTGGTCTTTGCATGGGGGCCTGGCCGGAAGTCGTTACCTAAGGTAACACAGCATCCCTCTTCCATGCCCCGCGTCTCGTAAGGAGCTGTCCGGGAATAAGTTGGACAATATCGCGCTCAGATTTGGTCGATCTGATTGAGCAAAACCGCCTATTTTCGTGGCAGAGCCGCTCCCACCGCCGTGGGAGCGGCTCTGCCGCGAAAAGAGATCTATTGAAGACCGGCCAAAGATGGCCTGAAGAAGAGATGCGAGATGTACAAGTTATTCCCGGACAGTTCCTTAGGCTGTTAGATGACGTGGCCCTGAGAAATTGGGGGAGACAATGGAGGCACTTGCAAAATGGCCTTCCTGGCCATTTTGCAAGACGAAAACGAGAAGTGGTACAGGGATGTACCGTTTACGGACCAAAGGATGGAAAAATGTGATTTTTCGTTTTCTTCATTTTCAATGGCTTAGGCCATTGAAAATGGCGGTTCATCCCTGAACCGCAAGAGGTTCTTGCAGTTTTGCAAGAACCTCAATGTAAAGATGGCGTAAAAACTGCTCTAATCGCGCTGGCAGGTCGCCCTGGTGCGCAGGGAAGCACAGATGCCGCAAGCCCATGGATGAGCAGGCATGGCGGTGGCGACAATCCCGGCAATATTTCGCCCTTTGGAGCCTCACCCATGAACCCGGAAAAGGTCGTCTTCGGTTTTTTCATCGTCCTGGCGCTGACCCTCAACTTCGGCTTCGTCATCGGCGAAATCGACAACCCCACCCACCATAACCTTTTTGAGCTGTTTGCCGTCATTGTCGTCAATCTGATCGCTACGGTGCTGAAATTCGGCGACCGCACCCAGATGGGCGCCGTGCTGCTGGCCACCAGCCTGGTGGCCCTGTTGCAGCTCTTTGCGGCGGCCATTGTCTGGGGTGCTGCGGCCCATGTCACCGGAACGGGCCTGACCGCCTCGGTTACCGCCAGCATCGTCTCCCTCTCCGCCGGGGCCATGCTGGCCAATGTGATCTCGGTGGTGCTGCTGGTGATCGAGACCGCCTTGCTGCGGCGTTGATCGCCGCACGGGCCGCTGCCATGCCGGATAACATCATCTTCATCGTCCTGCGGCGCATGCGCGTGCCGCTGCTGGCCCTGATCCTCGCCTACGCCGTGGCGGTGCTGGGCTTCGCCCTGATTCCGGGTCAGGGGCCGGACGGCAGCCCCCAGTCCATGAGTTTTCTGCACGCCTTCTATGTGGTCAGCTACACGGCGACCACAATCGGTCTCGGTGAGATCCCCTATGCCTTCACGGACGCCCAGCGGCTCTGGCTGATCTTAACCATTTACCTCACCGTCATCGTCTGGGTCTATTCCATCGGCGCCCTGCTGGCGCTGGTGCAGGAAGCCACCTTTCGACAGGTCCTGGCGGAGCGGGCCTTCGTCAGGCGGGTCAAGCGGCTGCACGATCCCTTCCTCCTGATCTGCGGTTACGGTGACACTGGCGAGGCCCTGGTCACCGCCCTGCTGGAGCGGGGCCAACAGGCGGTGGTCCTGGATACCCTGGAGGAGCGCCTCAATGCCTTGCGTCTGCAAAATCTCCCCCTCTACGTCCCGGCCCTGATCGCAGACGCACGCCGACCGGGGAATCTGCTCAAGGCCGGGCTGAAACACCCCCTCTGCGTGGGGGTAGCCGCCCTGACCAGCGACAACGAGGCCAACCTCAAGGTCGCCATCACGGGCAAGCTGCTGCACCCGGAGGCGAAGGTGATCTGCCGCGCCGACTCCCAGGAGGTGGAGGTGAACATGGCCTCCTTCGGCACAGACCACATCATCGACCCCTTCGCCACCTTCTCCATCCATCTGGCCAAGGCCCTGCAGGCCCCTTGCCTCCATCTGCTGCATGAATGGCTGACCAGCGCCAGGGAGTCTCCCCTGCGGGAGCCGATCTTCCCGCCGCATCGGGGGGTATGGGTGCTCTGCGGTTACGGGCGCTTCGGCAAGTCCATCTACCGGCGCCTGCATGAGGAAGGGATCGAGGTCATCGTGGTGGAGGCGACGCCGGAGATCACCGGGATGCCCAGGGAAGGCTGCGTGGTCGGGCGCGGCACCGAGGCGGCCACCCTGAGCGAGGCCCAGATCGAACGGGCGGCGGGGCTGGTGGCGGGGACCGACAACGATGTCAATAACCTTTCTATCGTCATGACCGCCAAGGGCCTGAATCCCGATCTTTTTGTCATCGCCCGGCAGAACTCCCAGGACAACAGGGAGCTCTTCGAGGCGGTCAATGCCGATATCCTGATGCACCCCAGCAGCATTATCGCCAACCGCATCCGGGTGCTGTTGGCCGCCCCCCTCCTGTACGAGTTCGAGAGCCTGGCCCTGCACCAGCCCGACGACTGGGCCTGTCAATTGGTCAGCCGCATCGCCGCCCTGGTCAACGAGCGGGCGCCGGAGGTGTGGGAGGTGGCCCTGGACGCCGAGGGCGCCCACGCCGTGCATCGCGCCCTTGAGGCCGGCCGCTCTGTCAGGCTGGGCGATATCCTCAAGGCCCCGGACCACCCGCAGCGCCAGCTCGGCGTCATCCCCCTCCTGCTGATCCGTCCCCGCGAACGCCTGCTCCTGCCGCCGAACGACCTGAAGCTACACCTGGGAGACAAGCTGCTATTCTGCGCCGCAAAGGGGATGCGGGATCTCATGGAGTGGACCCTGCAAAACGAGCACTCCCTCGAATACGTCATGACCGGCGACAGACTGCCCCAGGGCTACCTCTGGCGCGCCCTGCAGGGCAGGCGCCATTCCCCGAAATTACGGTGACACTTTACTAAATGCACTTAATTACTAATTAAGTGCATTTAGTAAAGTGTCACCGTAATTCCCCGTAATTCCCGTAATTCCTACACGAGAACAAGCATGAGCGGACGCCTGCGCGACTGGACAATTGGCAGCCTGATCCTGGCCATTCTGATCTACTGGGTCGAGACCCGGATTGGCTGGGGGGCGCTGCTGGCCCCCTGGCGGGGGATGTCACCCTGGCAGTTGCTCTATCTCTTTGCGCTGAGCCTGTTCAGCTACCTGATCAGGGGGGTGAGGATCTATGACTATTTCCATGCCCGGCTGAAGGGACAGCTCCTGCCCACCATCCGCCTCAGCATCCTGCACAACTTCGCCAATAACCTGTTGCCCATGCGGGCTGGGGAGGCGGTGTTCCCGCTCCTGATGAAGCGCTACTTCGGCCAGGGCATGACCGACAGCGCCCTATCCCTGCTCTGGATCAGGGGGCTTGACTTGCATTTGCTCATATTAATCGCCTTTGGCGCCCTCTATCTGCGTGAGCCGGGGCCATTATGGCCGGCACTGGCGGCCCTCTGGATCGGGGGGCTTTTCCTGGTCTATCCGCTGCGGGCGCCGTTCCTGAGATGGTCGGGAGAACGATCCGGCAAGCCGGCCGGTCTCTTGCGGAAGGTGCTGCAATCCCTGCCGGGCAGCCAGGCCGGTTTCTTCCGCGCCTATCTCTGGACCTTTCTGACCTGGGCCACAAAGTTCGTCGCCTTCACCCTGGTGCTGCTCCACTTCCTACCCATTCCCCTGTCGCAGGCGGTGATGGGGGTCATGGGCTCGGAACTGAGCAGTGTCCTCCCGCTGCACGGCGTGGCTGGTTCGGGCAGTTACGAACTGGGCATGGTCGCGGTGCTGGTCCCCCTGGGGCTGGACGCCAAGGCCGTGTTGAGCGCCGCCGTCAATCTCCACCTCTTCCTGTTGGGTGTGACCCTGCTGCTGGGTCCCACCGCCTTGCTGTTTCCCAGGCCGAAGGGAGAAGGCCGACAGGTAAATGTCAGCTGAGAGGCTGTGAAAAAACCTCTGAGCTCATCCATCGGCGAACCGATCACTCTGTTCCCTCAGGACAGATTCCTCGGGAGCTTCGGCCGGCTGGGGGGCGGGTTGCCCTCATCCTCCAGGCTGTAGGGCAGTTCCAGAAAGGTCAGCGGGGGACCCTCGGCGGAACGCAGTCTGAGTCCACCCTGGTCATGGCTCTCGACCTCGCAGACGGCCAGGACCTCACAGGCCCCCTCGGTCAGGGGGGCCGCTTCGACGATGCGACCCGCCCCCTGGCCTGAGCCGCTGGTGGGGGAGAAGAGATCCTCTCCCGGCTGCGGGCAGGCCCCTTCGATCCGGGCGCGGTACATGCGACGCTTGAGCTTGCCCAGGTAGTGCATGCGGGCCACTACCTCCTGGCCGGTGTAGCAACCCTTGGTAAAGCTCAGGCCATTGACCAGCTGCATGTTGGCCATCTGGGGGACGAAATCCTCGGCCGTTTCCGGATAGACCACAGGTTCCCCGGCGCGAATGGCCAACAGTTTCCAGAGTTCGGCGCTGGACGGCGGGGCCGATTCGGCCAGCCGCTCCCAGAAGGCGGGGGCGCGTTCAAAGGGTAGCAGCAGCTCGAAACGGGGCAACCCGCCACTCAGTCGGATACAGCTGATGCCGTCCCGATGGATTACATCGTCAACCCTGGCCGGCACCTCACCCAGGCACTCCTCGATCAGTTCTTCGGCACCAACGCCAGCCAAGCCGATACGTGCCAATTCCCTGCTGGCGTCGCTGATCCTGACCTTGGAGCGGAGTACGAAAAAGGGCAGCCGTTTCAGTACCGCCGGCAGCACCGAGCCAGGGAGTTGCAGCAGAAAGGCACCGTCACGCTCGATGATCCGGAACAGGGCCAGCATCCGTCCCTTGGGGCTGCAATGGGCGCTGAGCTGGCTGTGGCCTGGGCTGATGTCGCGGGCGTCGTTGGTGAATTGTCCCTGCATAAAGGTCCGGCTGTCCTCGCCCTCGACCTGGATCAGGCCGAGGTGGGAAAGGTCGAACAGGGCGCTACTCTGGAGGAGGCAATTCCAATCGGGATTCATGAGGTTTCCGTCCGGTTTGGGTCAGTGGAAGGTATCATAGCCTTAACGATTTCCAAGATAGCGCATAAATAGTGTCCAATAAGTTGCAAATCAATAGCCTCGTCCTCTACAAGATCCGCCCCGCCCGGGTGGTCGCCATCGATGACAAGATCGAGATCGAGCTGGAAGGGGGCAAGACCAAGCGTGTTCGCGACAAGGACGTACATCTGCTCCATCCGGGGCCGCTCACCAGTCTGAAGGCCCTGCGCGCTGAACCCGTCGATGTGACGGAGGCCTGGGAACTGCTGGAGGGGGAGGCGACCGGCTTTGCCGACCTGTTGGGGCTGGTGTTCGAGAAGCCCACGCCCGTAGATGCCTGGTCCCTCTGGCAGCGGGTCGCCGAGGGGGTCTATTTTGAGGCTGAGCCCGACGCCCTCAAGCCCCGCTCCGCAGAGGCCGTGGAACAGGAGCTGAACGCCCGTGCCGAAAAGGCCAGGGCCGAGCAGGAATGGACGGGCTTTCTGGAACGGATGAAGGCCCGCCGGATCAACGATGACGACCGCAAGCGCCTGAGCGAGGTGGAGCGCCTGGCCTACGGCGAGATCGAGCAGAGCCGCATCCTGCAAGAGCTGAATGTCAGCGCCTCGCCGGAGAACGCCTACCGCATGCTGGTGGACCTGGGCTATTGGGCCGAGGACCACAACCCCCATCCCGGCCGCCAGGGACCGGCCATCGAATCACCCGATTACCCGGTGGGCGAACTGCCCGAGGAAGAGCGTTTCGACTTCACCGCCCTGGCGGCCTACGCCATCGACGATGAAGAGAGCAACGACCCGGACGATGCCATCTCCCTGGATGCCGACCGCATCTGGGTCCATGTGGCCGACGTGGCCGCCCTGGTGCCCCCGGACAGCGCGATCGACCGGGAGGCCCGCGCCCGCGGCGCAAATCTCTATTTGCCCGAGGTGGTCAGCAACATGCTGCCGCCGGCCCTGACCGACAGGCTCGGGCTCGGCCTGCAACCCGAATCCCCGGCCCTGTCCATCGGTTTCAAGCTCGACGAAGCGGCCGAGCTGACCGATATCGAGATCCGCATCAGCCGCATCCGCGCCACCCGCATCAGCTACGCCGAGGCCAATAATCGCATGCCGGAAGAGCCCTTCGCCGGGCTCAAGGCCATTACCGACCGCTACCGCCAGCGCCGCAAGGCGAGCGGCTCGGCCGGGCTCGACCTGCCCGAGGTCAGCGTCAAGCTCAAGGAGGGGCGGCCCCAGATCAAGACCCTGGCCCCACTGGAGAGCCGCGAGATGGTCACCGACGCCATGCTCATGGCCGGCGAGGCGGTGGCGACCTACTGCCAGGCGAACGGGATTCCCATTCCCTATGCCGTCCAGGCCCCGCCGGACGAGGCCCGCAGCCCCCAGACCCTCTCGGAGATGTACGCCTACCGGCGCTTCTTCAAACCCACCCAGTCCGCTGCCATGGCGGGGCTCCATGCGGGCCTCGGCCTGCACCGCTATGCCCGCTCAACCAGTCCCCTGCGCCGTTATCAGGACCTGCTGGTGCATCAACAGCTCCGCGCCCACCTGCTCGGCCTCCCCTGCCTGCCGGAGAACGAGGTCTCGATCCGCGCCTCCCAGGCCGATGAGGGCTCCTTCGTCCGGCGCCGTACCGAGCGCTTCTCCAATCAGCACTGGAAACTGGTCTGGCTGAAACAGCGCCCCGGCTGGAAGGGCACAGCCGTGGTGGTCGACAAGGACGAGCGCAAGGTCACCCTATTGATCCCTGAGCTGGCGATGGAAACCCGGATCAGGGTGCGCGATGGTGGTCTGACGCTGGACGAGGAAGTAAGCGTTCAACTCCGCGAGGTCGATCTGGCGGAGCAGACGGGGTATTTCAGGCTGTTGTGAGGCGTTGGGCCATGGGAGGGTCTTTTCCACCGATCAGCGGGATTTCAATACCGATCGCTGGAAAAGTCGTAGCCCCTTCACCAAACTATTGCTCCCGTGATTTTGCGGCCTATTTGACCGGACAGTAGTGATTTCAAGAGAGGTTCTTGTAAAACTGCAAGAACCTCTTGCGGTTCAGGGATGAACCGCCATTTTCAATGGCCTAAGCCATTGAAAATGAAGAAAACGAAAAATCGCATTTTTCGTTTCCG
>JAHJDE010000203.1 GCA_018812525.1 Gammaproteobacteria bacterium | reverse complement strand
TCTAAAACAAGGCTTGACCTAAAGGATAAAATTTATTCTGTAATGCGTAGTTTGCAAAAATACCCCAAAAGAGTCAGGTCATTCTTCGGTTTGCCATGTACTCAATATGCGGCAACTTGATGTAGTGATAACTATTGGCTGGACAATACCTGGCCTTGCAGTTCAAATTGCCGAATCACCTCTGACTTAGACACAGACTCTGATTTCGATTCAGGTGCAGGTGCAGGTGCAGGTGCAGGATGATTTTCCTGTTCAAGAACACAAATGCAGCCGCACTTCTCTATAGCCTCTAAGTATTTCTTTGCCGCATCAAGATCAAGCCATCTCTTAACAACAAAAGTTGACTTTGAAAATACTTGCGTTATTTTATCTTCAGATGTCTTGAACAGGAGCGCAAGATTACTGATTACTTGTTTCCTTGAAAAGTTATCATTCACGCCCCGAATTATTACCTGATATTTTGTGCTCATGGACTGTCCATTTGTAAGGATTTGGGGCCAGTTCTAACATTCCAACATTTGTTGGAATGTTAGAACTGGCACTGATTCCCGCTACCTTGCTGTTTGGAAACTCACGACCCCGTGTCGCCACGACGCCGCTTCCTCATGCTACCGGGGTGTACGGACAACTCCCTGGACGGGACTTCAACCCGCTAGATTTGTTACTGTTACTGCGTACGGCCAGGCACGAATTATTATTCCATCTAACATCACAACCCCGCTCTCCCTGTCCAATATCGTGAGCAGGAGATTCTTCGCGCTGCATGCGCGGCCTGCCCCTCAAATTAAATCGTGCCTGGCCTCTTTAATCCCTCCATCCGGTATATCCAAGAGAAGTACCGGTAATCCTGGATTCCATCCTTAGAGTGAATTAGCAACCCAGCCTACGCCGGAGAATGCGTCTTGAGCCAGTCGCGTAGCGCATCGTTCATACGGGTTTGCCAGCCGCAGCCTGTGGCGCGGAAAGCCGCCAGTACGTCGCGGTCGAAACGGATGGCGACCTGCTCCTTTTTTCCAGAGCCGGCGGGCCTACCAGGCCCCCGGCGATATGTTTCCACGGCGGCGTTCAGTTCCTCTTCCGTTGCCGGAAGGTCATCTTCATTGACGCCGTCCCAAACAAAGTCCTGTCCCGACGGAACCGCGCGTACCGCCTTCAGCACTTCTTCACGCGCCATCACATTCGTTTTCGAGCCAGACATCGTAAGCCCTCCTTTCATTGCCGCTTGCATGACGGAAGCTGATAATGCGCGCCGCCTCATCGCGCTTGGCGTGAACCACTGTCAGCACCGCCAGAAAGCCCAATACATAAGAAATCGACAAGACGCGGTCTTCATTACCGCGCCGGACCGGAACATCCAACCGGTAGCGTGAATCCAGCACCTCGCTTGCGTCAGCGAAATCAAGGCCGTGCTTGGTGATATTCGCCAGCCGTTTGTTTTCGTCCCAGACCAGTTTTGTTTCCATGTGAATAATTGTAGATGCGTAAATTATGCAGGTCAATCCTTCAGGATTTCAACGCCCGCCAGCATCCCGCTGATGAACGACATCAACCCCCTTCATCCCAAGGATCGAAGAACGCGGTTTCCGCTATAATCGCCCCCTTCCCATCCTTTAGGCCCGTAACCAGTGCGTCCCCGCACGACTTCTCCCACAGGTTAGATCATGTCCCGAGTCCCCGAGGAACTGGCGAAGCGCCGTACCTTCGCCATCATTTCGCACCCCGATGCCGGTAAGACGACCCTTACCGAGAAGCTGCTGCTGTTCGGGGGGGCGATCCAGATGGCGGGGACGGTGAAGGGCCGCAAGGCGGCGCGGCATGCCACTTCGGACTGGATGGAGCTGGAGAAGCAGCGCGGCATCTCGGTCACTTCGTCAGTGATGCAGTTCCCCTACCGCGACCGGGTGGTGAATCTGCTCGACACCCCCGGCCACGAGGATTTCTCGGAGGACACCTACCGCACCCTGACGGCGGTGGATTCGGCCCTGATGGTGATCGACGTGGCCAAGGGCGTCGAGGAACGGACCATCAAGCTGATGGATGTCTGCCGCATGCGCGCCACGCCGATCCTGACCTTCGTCAACAAGCTGGACCGGGAAGGGCGCGATGCCATGGAGATCCTGGACGAGATCGAGAGCGTCTTGAAGATTCAATGCGCCCCGGCGACCTGGCCCATCGGCATGGGCAAGCGTTTCAAGGGGGTCTATGACCTGCGCAACGACACCACCTATCTCTACAGCCCGACCCACGGCGGCAAGATCCAGGAGGGCGAGCTGATCGTCGGGCTAGACAACCCCCGTCTGGATGAGGTGGTGGGCGATCAGGCCGACGAGCTGCGCACGGAGGTGGAACTGGTCAAGGGCGCCAGCCACGAGATCGACCTGGATGCCTATCGGGCCGGCCGGCAGTCGCCGGTCTTCTTCGGTTCGGCCATCAACAACTTCGGTGTCAGGGAGCTGCTGGACGCCTTCGTCGGCTACGCCCCGCCGCCCCAGCCCCGCGCCACGGTGCAGCGCCGGGTCGATCCCGCCGAGGAGAAATTCAGCGGCTTTATTTTCAAGATTCAGGCGAACATGGACCCCCAGCACCGCGACCGCATCGCCTTCATGCGCGTCTGTTCGGGCAGCTACACCAAGGGCATGAAGATGAAGCACGTCCGCCTCGGCAAGCAGGTGCAGGTCTCCAACGCCGTAACCTTCCAGGCCGACGAGCGCGCCCATGTGGAGGAGGCCTGGCCCGGCGACATCATCGGCCTGCACAACCACGGCACCATCCAGATCGGCGACACCTTCACCGAGGGCGAGGAGCTGAAGTACGAGGGCATCCCCTTCTTCGCGCCGGAGCTGTTCCGCCGCGTGGTGCTCAAGGACCCGCTCAAGAGCAAGCAGCTCCTCAAGGGTATCCTGCAATTGTCCGAGGAGGGCGCCACCCAGTCCTTCCGTCCCTTGCGGAACAACGACCTGATCCTGGGCGCCGTCGGCGTGCTCCAGTTCGACGTGGCCTCCCACCGGCTCAAGGGGGAATACGGGGTCGATGCCGTGGTCGAGGCCATCGGCGTCGCCACCGCCCGCTGGGTCCAGTGCGACGATCCCAAGATGCTGGAGCAGTTCCGCCAGAAGGCCCACGACAACCTGGCCCTGGACGGCGACGATCAACTGGTCTACCTGGCCCCCACCCGCGTCAACCTGCAACTGACCCAGGAGCGCTGGCCCGATGTGCGCTTCCTGGCTACGCGCGAGCTTTGATCTGGAGGGATAGGTCCATGCTGAACGAAACCGTCAAACAACGCATCCAAGAGGCCCTGCCCGATGCAGAGATCTGCATCAAGGGTGAGGCATGCAGCCTGGAGGCCCTGGTGATCAGCGCCGCCTTCGCTGGCAAGGGCCGTATCCAACAGCACCGGCTGGTGCTGGATACGGTCAAGGACCTGATCGCCAGCGGCGAACTCCATGCCCTGAGCGTCGCGACCCATGCCCCGGAAGATTGGGCCGAGCGGGGTTCGGGATGAGTGGCCGAGGCATTGTGCTAACATCCCTCTTCGGATTCGCCGGTCCCGCCGCCGCATGGGTACTGGAGGGGTTTTTCTGACTGAACGGGGTTGCCGTGATGGTGTTTTCTAGGGTTGGCAAGCTGAAGTCGGCGCCGCGCGGCCGGCAGGGAAAACCGCTGCCAACAGCCGGTTTTGCATGCTGGTCCGCCCCATGATGGCCTATATCCTCCGCCGCGTCCTCTATGCGATCCCGATTTTGATCGGGGTCAATGTGCTCACCTTCGTGCTCTTTTTCGTTGTCAATCCGCCGGACGATATGGCGCGCATGAATCTGGGCATCAAGCGGGTGACGCCGGAGGCGATCCAGACCTGGAAGGCGGAGCGCGGTTACGATCTGCCGCTGCTCTACAATGAACAGGGGCAAGGGCTGGAGCGACTGACCGGGACGATCTTTTTCCAGAAGTCGGTGAAGCTGTTCAGCTTCGACTTCGGCCGTTCCGACAGCGGACGGGATATCGGCTATGACATCTCCCAACGCATGTGGCCCAGCCTGGCCATCGCCGCGCCGGTCTTTCTGATCGGCCTGCTGACGACCATCGGCATTGCCCTGGTGATCATTCTGTTCCGAGCCACCTATATCGACCTGACGGCGGTAGTCATCGCGGTCGCCATGATGTCGATCTCTGGCCTCTTCTACATCATCGGCGGCCAGTGGATGGTGGGGAAGCTACTGCGCCTGATCCCCATCTCGGGCTACGACACCGGCTGGGAAGCGGCCAAGTTTCTGGTGTTGCCGGTCATGATCGGGGTGGTCAGCGGTCTTGGTTCCGGCATCCGGGTCTATCGCACCCTCTTTCTGGAGGAGATCCACAAGGACTATGTGCGCACGGCGCGGGCCAAGGGGCTGTCGGAAAACGCGGTCCTCTTCCGCCACGTGCTGCGCAACGCCATGATCCCCATCCTGACCATGGTGGTTGCCGCCATCCCCCTGCTGTTCATGGGCGCCCTGGTGACAGAGTCTTTCTTCGGCGTACCAGGGCTCGGCAGCTACACCATCGACGCCATCAGCCGGCAGGACTTCGCCATCGTCCGCTCCATGGTCTTCCTGGGTTCGGTCCTCTATATCCTGGGGCTGTTGCTGACCGATATCTCCTATACCCTGGTCGATCCCAGGGTGCGTCTGTCATGAGGATGCCCGAATTGGTGATCCTCTGGACCGACGCCCTGATCTTCCTCTTGGTGGGCGGCGCCCTGCTGTTTGCCCTCTACGCCCGTCGCCACGAGCCCGTGCGCGCGCCTTGGCGTAAGGTGGTGCGCAGCCGGGTGGGGGCGGCCTCGCTGATCGTGCTGTTTGCCTATATCGGCATCGGGCTGCTCGATTCGGTCCACTTCCGCGCCCTTGATGCCAAGGGGGTGGAGACCGGCGAGGTGTTGAGCCTCTTCGACCGGATCGCCGAACCCCTGCGCATTCGCCAGGAGAAGACCTATTCCGCGCCCCTTGCCCTGCATCTCTACGCCAAGGAGAACATGGAGACACCGGACGGCCGAACGGTGCGCGGCTATCCGCGCCTGCAACACGCCGGGGGCCAGCTCACCAGCGAAAGTGCGGCCATGTTGGATCAGGCGCGGCTCTTCCTGACCGGCGCCCTCCTGGGCCTGCTGCTCTGGGCTGCCATGGTACTCTCTCTGGCCTGGTTCCACGCCTGGCGGGAGGGTAGCGGTGTCCTGCATCAGATGGAGTGCCTCTTCAGCGGGGACGAGGATGATGTCCCCTGGACCACGATCCTGATTACCCTGGGGATGATCCTGGTGCTGGGCGCGGCCTCCTGGCAGTTGGCCCAGCACTACCACCTGCTCGGCACGGACAAGGTGGGCGAGGATGTCCTCTACCAGGCACTCAAGAGCATCCGCACCGGCCTGGTGATCGGCACGGTCACCACCCTGGTGATGCTGCCCGCCGCCCTGCTGCTGGGCATGATGGCCGGCTATTTCGGCGGCTGGATCGATGACCTGATCCAGTACCTCTACACCACCCTCAACTCCATCCCCGGTGTGCTGCTCATTGCCGCCGCCGTGCTCATGCTGAACCTGCACATGGACAATCATGCCGAGCAGTTCGGCTCGGTGCTGGAACGGGCCGACATGCGCCTCCTGTTCCTCTGTCTGATCCTGGGCATCACCAGTTGGACCGGCCTCTGCCGCCTGCTGCGCGGCGAAGCACTAAAGCTGCGCGAGCTGGACTATGTGCAGGCCGCCCTGTCGATGGGTGTCGGCCACTTCAGCATCCTGGCGCGCCACATCCTGCCCAATGTGGCCTACATCGTACTGATCACCCTGGTGCTCGACTTCAGCGGCCTGGTCCTGGCCGAGGCGGTGCTCTCTTACGTCAACATCGGGGTCGATCCCACCACCTATAGCTGGGGCAACATGATCAACAGCGCGCGCCTGGAGATGGCCCGCGAGCCCGTTGTCTGGTGGTCCCTGCTGGCCTCGCTGCTGTTCATGTTCACCCTGGTGCTGGCGGCCAATCTCTTCGCCGACGTGGTGCGTGATGCCTTCGACCCGCGTCTGAGAAACGAACGATGAGCCTGAGTCTCACCCTGAAAATCCGTAGGGCGGATAAGCGAAGCGCATCCGCCGTGCCCGGCAACCCGACGGTGGATGCGCTTCGCTTATCCACCCTACCTGATCCTCATCTTCGGGGCTGGCTTCACTTCGATAAGGTTCTGACCTATGGCGGCTTTCCGATCTCTTTGCGACTTTGCGTCTTTGCGCGAGATGGATTAGGGAGTTTGGGATGATCGACTCCCCGATCCTGCTGCGGGTGCGCGGCCTCTGCGTGGCCATCGGCGAGGGCGAGGACGCCGTGCGGCCGGTGGAGGGGGTCGATATGGAGATCCGCCGGGGCGAGACCTTCGCCCTGCTGGGCGAATCGGGCTGCGGCAAGAGCATGACCGCCCTGACCCTGATGCGGCTCCTCCCGCCGGGGGGACAGATCATCTCCGGGGAGGTGGTGCTCGACGGCGCCTCCCTGCCCGATCTGTCCGAACGCGAGATGCGCAAGGAGCGCGGCGGGCGCATCGGCATGATCTTCCAGGAGCCCATGACCTCCCTCAATCCAGTGCTGACCGTCGGTGAGCAGATCGCCGAGGCGGTACGGCTGCACGATCCCGTGCATGGCATACAACCTCGGTTGCGGGTTATCGAACTGTTGCGCTCGGTTGGCTTGCCCGACCCGGAGCGACGTATCGGCGAATACCCCCATCAGCTTTCGGGGGGCATGAAACAACGGGTGATGATCGCCATCGCACTGGCGGGCCGGCCCAGCCTGCTCATCGCCGACGAACCGACCACTGCCCTGGATGTCACCATCCAGGCCCAGGTCCTGGATCTGCTCAAGGGATTGCAGCGCCAGACGGGCATGTCGGTGCTGCTGATCACCCACGACCTGGGCGTGGTGGCCGAAACCGCCGACCGGGTCGGAGTAATGTACGCCGGACAGATCGTGGAGACCGCCGACTGCGGCGACTTCTTCCGCGACCCCCGCCACCCCTATAGCCGCAAGCTGTTTCAGTCCCTGCCGGGGGTCCACAAGCGGGGGCGACAGCTAGCGGTGATCAGGGGGAATGTGCCCTCGCCCAGGCACCGCTTCCGCGGCTGCCGCTTTGCCGAACGTTGCGACCGGGTCGGTGAACCCTGTTTGGAGCAAGCCCCCGCCTGCACCCTGGTCGGCATGCGCCACGCCGTGCGCTGCCACTTTGGTGATGAATCGCCAGGGTTGGATGCCATCGACGCGGAACCTGAGACCCTGGATAGTTCAGCAACGACGCAATCGGCGCCGCGCCCGCTGATCGAGGTCAGGCAATTGAAGGTCCACTTTCCCATTCGTGCCGGATTATTGCGGCGAACCCTGGGCCATGTACGGGCCGTCGATGGTGTCGATATCGCTGTGGCCGCCGGGAGCACCCTCGCCCTGGTGGGGGAGTCCGGCTGTGGCAAGACCACCGTAGGCAAGGCGATCCTGCGACTCATCCCGGCGACCGCCGGCGAGGTGCTGTTCCAGGGCGAACCCCTGGCCGGACTCGCGGGATCGGCCCTGCGCAAACGGCGCGGCGACATGCAGATCGTCTTCCAGGACCCCTACGCCTCCATGAACCCCCGCATGCCGGTGATCGACATCGTCGCCGAGGGCCTGCGCGCCCAGGGCAAGGCGGGTAAACCGGAACAGCTCCGCGCCCGGGTCGCCCAACTGCTGCAACAGGTGGGACTGTCCGAGGAGACCCTGGACCGCTTCCCCCACGAATTCTCCGGCGGCCAGCGCCAGCGCATCGCCATTGCCCGCGCCCTGGCCCTCGATCCCAAGCTGATCATCTGCGACGAACCCACCAGCGCCCTGGATGTCTCGGTGCAGGCCCAGATCCTCAATCTGCTCAAGGAACTCCAAGTCCAGCTCGGGATCGGCTACCTCTTCATCACCCACAACATCGCCGTGGTCTCCTACCTGGCCCAGGAGGTCGCCGTGATGTACCTGGGACGTATCGTCGAATACGGCCCGGTCGAGGCAGTGCTGGAGCACCCGCTCCATCCCTACACCCGCGCCCTGCTCGATGCCGCCCCCCTGGCCGAACCAAATCGCCATTCCGACAGAAAACCCCTGCAGGGCGACATGCCCTCCCCTTCCGCCCCGCCCGCCGGCTGCCACTTCCACCCTCGCTGCCCCAAGGCTGGGACAGTCTGTCGGGAAAGCTATCCCCAAGAACAGTCATTGGCGAACGGTAGACGCCTGAGCTGCCACTATCCGAATTGATCCTGTCCGATCAAGGAACCACGACCGGCAACGGTAACGCCAGGGCTATCCCCTCCGGGGATGGCTCGGCCCGGTAGGCCAGCGCCTCGACCCCTTGGGAGAGGGCATTACGCAGGGCATGGCCATAGGCGGGATCAATGGTATCGGCCGGCCGGACCTCCCTTGCATCGCCCCGTTGCACACAGAAGAAGATGATGGCGCGTTTTCCTGCCCCGGCCATGGCGGCCAGCTCCCGCAGGTGCTTGGCGCCGCGGGTGGTGACGGCGTCGGGGAAATAGGCGATGCCCTTCCCCACCAGGGTGACGTTTTTCACCTCCACATAACAGTCGGGCCTGTCATTTCCCTGGAGCAGCAGATCGACGCGGCTGTTCTCGCCGTAACGCACCTCTGAACGGATTCGGTCATAGCCGGACAAGGCCGTGATAACACCCCGTTCGATGCCCTCGCGCACCAAGTGGTTGGCAAGCGCGGTATTAATGCCGACCATCACCCCGCCAGAGGTCCGCACCAGTTCCCAGGAGAAGGGATATTTGCGATTGGGATTGCCGCTATCGCGCAGCCAGACGCGGCTACCGGGCTCGGCACAGCCCCGCATGGAGCCTGTGTTGGGGGTGTGGGCAGTGACGATGGCGCCTCCCTCCAGCGCCACATCGGCCAGGAAGCGTTTGTATCGTCTGAGCAGGGTCCCCTCGATCAGAGGGCTTTCAAAACGCATCGATCCGGCCTTTAATCAGGTGACGGACGTTTCCAGGAAGACCGATCATGAGACTGCTGATCAAACTATTGCTGACCCTTCTGATATTGGCGGTGATATTGCCCTTCACGCCCTTCATGCCGGGCGGCAAGCCGCTGATGCAGATAGGGGATCTGAAATGGCCGCGACTGGTGGTGCCCGCCGCCCAAGACATAACCGATTCCCTGAAATCGAGACCGTCCGCTCCCTCATCAAAAAACAAAACCTTCTTCAAATGGCGCGATGCCCAGGGCAATATCCATTTCAGCGATAAGCCGCCGAAGGAGAAGACTGCCCATCTGGAGACCATCGAGGTCAACCCGGACGCCAATCTCATCCAGGGGGTAAGGGTACCTCCCCCTCCACAGCCGCAACAGACTGTACAAACGACACCACAAGCTGACATTCCCTCGCCCTATGCTCCCGGCCAGATCAAGAGGCTGTTTGACGAGGCCCACAAGATCAAGCAACAGGCCGAAAAGCGCAACAAGCAGTTGGAGGAGCTGAATTACGGTGACACTTTACTAAATACACTTAATTACTAATTAAGTGTATTTAGTAAAGTGTCACCGTAATTCCAGTTACCCGACGACCCCTGCAGTCGAGTCGCCCAGCGGAACCGCCCCGCCAGGCTCTCACAGATCCGTACGTGAACCTCTCGATTCATACGGCTCTTCATGACCTACCGCGACATCGCGGTCTTTATGGTTCGGATTCAGGATTAATTTGCCCCTTGTGCGACAGCATGACCTAACATTAGCGCATCCCAACTGCTTAACCGGGTTCCCATGGCATACCTCAGTCTCCTTCTGCTCGGGCTTCTGACTTGGGCGATCTTCATCTATAACCGGTTGGTCCGGGACCGGAACCGGGTGTTTCAGGCCTGGAGCGATATCGCGGTGCAATTGAAGCGGCGGCGCGACCTGGTCCCCAAACTGGTGGATGCGGTGAGGGCCTATGCCGATTATGAGCGTTCGACCATCGAGGTGATTACCCGTCTGCGCGGCGAGGCGGAGCAACTCGATCACCCCGAGGAGATCGCCCAGGTGGAGCGGGATCTGGGCATCCGGCTGCGGAAACTGCTGGCGGTGGCCGAGGCCTATCCCGACCTGAAGGCCAGCGACCAGTTCCTGACCCTGCTGCGGCAATTGAGCGAGGTGGAGGATCACATCCAGTTCGCCCGGCGCTATTACAACGGCAGCGTGCGCAACCTGAACGTGCGTATCGACTCCTTCCCCGACCTGCTCGTCGCCCGGCCCTTCGGCTTTGTCGCCGCAGAGTTCTTCGAGCTGGAGGACCCCCAGGAAAAGGAACCGCCGGAGATCGCCTGATGCCTCATCTCCTACGCTTGCTCTTTCTGCTGGCCACCCTGCTGACGGACGGCACGGCCCTGGCGGAAGAGGCCATCCTCGACTACGCCAGCGAGATCCAGGTCGAGACCGGCGGGGCCATGACCGTCCGCGAGACCATTCGGGTGCGGGCCGAGGGAAACCAGATCAAGCGCGGGATCTACCGCGACTTCCCTACCGATTACCAGGATCGGATGGGCAACGCCTACCGGGTCGGTTTTACCCTGGTCGCCGTGGAGCGGGACGGGAAGTCTGAGCCCTACCGGGAGGAGCGGCGCGGCAACGGGGTACGGATCTATGTCGGCGACAAGGATCGCTTCCTGCAGCCCGGCGAATACAGCTACAGCCTGACCTACCGCACCGACCGCCAGCTCGGCTTCTTTGCCGATCATGACGAACTCTACTGGAACGTCACCGGTAACGGCTGGGAGTTCCCCATCGAACAGGTCAGCGCCAGGGTCTTATTGCCATCCACCATCCCCGCCGATTCGATCCGGGTCGAGGGCTACACCGGCTACCAGGGCAGCCAGGAGCAAAATTACCGTGCGCGGGTCGATCCGGAGGGAGCGGCCCTGTTCGAGACCACCACGCCCCTCGGCAACCGCCAGGGCCTGACCCTCGTCGTCTCCTGGCCCAAGGGCCATGTCACCGAGCCCAGCAATGAACGCAAACTGGGCTGGTTCCTCGCCGATAACCGTGAGGCGCTCTTCGCGGGGATCGGCCTGGCCCTGCTGCTGCTCTACTACTTCATCGCCTGGGGCAAGGTGGGGCGCGACCCCGAGCCGGGTGTCATCATCCCCATCTACACCCCGCCGGAGGGCCTCTCACCTGCCGCCATGCGCTTCGTCAGCCGCATGGGCTACGACGCCAAGGCCCTGAGCGCCGCCATCGTCAACATGGCGGTGGCCCGTTACCTCCGCATCGAGGAGGACGCCAAGGGGCAGTTTGCGCTGATTCGGCAAATCGGTCAGAACCCTACCCTGGCCGCCGGCGAGAGCCCCGCCGCGACCGCCCTCTTCTCCAGCGTCAACCGCCTGGAGATGAAACGGGAGAACCACGCCACCTTCAGCAGCGCCCTCGACCAGCACCGAAGATCCCTGAAGCGGGACTACGAGAAGCGCTATTTCCTGACCAACAGCCTTTACCTGCTCCCCGGCGTCCTACTTTCCCTGCTGGTCGTGCTGGTCACTCTCCTGAGCCTGCCCAGTGGCGAAGAGCGTATCACGGCGGGCTCTCTGGCTTTATTGCTCAGCTTTTGGAGCATTGCCCTCTTTGTGCGGCTGAAAGGGACGGCCAATGCCTGGGGCAATCTGATTCGCACCGGCAACGGATGGGGCCGGGCCCTCTCCAATTCCCTCATTGCCATTCTTTTCCTCGCGGGCGAGGTCGTCTGGATCGTCGGGTCATGGATAGCAGGCTCGCTAACCCTGGCGCTCCTCTCCATCGCCCTGGTCGCCACCAATCTCCTCTTCTACGAATGGATGAAGGCGCCGACCTTGCTGGGAAGAAAGCTGCTCGACCGCATCGAGGGCTTCAAGCACTACCTGGAGGTGGCTGAACAGGAGGAGCTCGACCTGGCCCATCCCCCCGAGAAGACCCCCGAACTCTTCGAACGCTACCTCCCCTACGCCATCGCCCTGGACGTGGAGACCCAGTGGGCCGGGAAGTTCGCCGAGGTGCTGCTGCGGGCGCAGGAGAGCGGGCAAGACAGGCAACCGGTCTGGTACCAGGGCGGCCACTGGGACAGTAACAACCTCGGCCGCTTCACCTCCACCCTGGGTGGCGCCATGAGCAGCGCCATCAGCGCCTCCTCCACCGCGCCGGGCTCATCCTCCGGCGGCGGTGGCGGCGGTTCCTCCGGGGGTGGAGGCGGCGGCGGTGGCGGCGGTGGGTGGTAAGGCGTCGAGCAAAAATAACTTGAACAATATTGCGCTCGGATTTAGGTCAGATTTGGTCGAACCGATTGAGCAAAACCGCAGGCGTAGCAGCGCTACGTCGAGGATTTTGCGATTGAGGTTCGGCCAAATATGGCCTGA
>JAHJDE010000031.1 GCA_018812525.1 Gammaproteobacteria bacterium | reverse complement strand
TCTTGCGGTTCAGGGATGAACCGCCATTTTCAATGGCCTAAGCCATTGAAAATGAAGAAAACGAAAAATCGCATTTTTCCATCCTTTGGTCCGTAAACGGTACATCCCTGTACCACTTCTCGTTTTCGCCTTGCAAAATGGTCAGGATGGCCATTTTGCAAGTTCCTCATTTGAGTCAAATTCTGCTGCAAGGCGCTCCTACGTATGGCGGCGTAATTCATGTCTCGTCGGTCTGAGGCGAAGCCTCGCTAAATCCCATCCTTCGTAGTGAAGCACTCTTTTGCTGGGTTCAGGGCGTGGGAGGAAGAGGACCTCGGATACCTTCCTGTCCGAGGTCCTGGAAATCAGCCAAAGGTAACCTGACAGACGGAGAGCAGGGAGGCGGGAAACATGCCGAAATACAACATGGCCAAGCCATTCACGGAGAGACCCAGCTTGGTATCCCAGCCCGCTTCCAGGGCAACATCCGAGTCCGGCTTGTCGAAGTACATCAACTTGACGATGCGTAGGTAGTAGAAGGCGCCGATGATGGAGAAGAAGACGGCGACCAGGGCGAGCCAGGTCAGGTTCACGCCGACGACGGCCTGCAGGACGAAGAGCTTGGCGAAGAAGCCGACCGTGGGCGGCACCCCGGCCATGGAGAACATGAATAACATCATCATGGCGGCGAACCATGGGCTGCGCTGGTTCAGGCCCTTGAGGTCGAGCAGCCTGTCGGCCTCGAATCCCTCGCGGCTCAACAGGATGAGGATGCCAAAGGCGCCAAGGGCCATGATGGCGTAGACGATGGCATAGAACATGGCGGAGCTGTAACCGGACGGGGTCCCGGAGAGAACGCCCAGCATCAGGAAGCCGACATGGGAGATGGTCGAGTAGGCCAGCATGCGCTTGATGTTGCCCTGGGCCAGGGCGAAGACATTACCCACCGCCATGGATAGCACGGCCAGGATGATCAGCATCCCCTGCCAATCCTCGTGCAGCCCGCCGAGGCCATCCACCAGCAACCGCATGGCCATGGCGAAGGCGGCGATCTTGGGGATGCTGCCGATGAAGAGGGTGGTCGCCGTGGGCGAGCCTTCGTACACATCGGGCACCCACATATGAAAGGGGACGGCGCCCAGCTTGAAGGCGAGGCCGATCACCACGAACACCAGGCCGAAGACCAGCACCAGGCGATCCGCCTGGGCGACGCCCTTGCTCACCTCGCCGAAAATGAGCGAGCCGGTGGCGCCGTAGATCATGGATATGCCATAGAGCAGCATGCCGGAGGCCACGGCCCCCAGGATGAAGTACTTCATGGCCGCCTCGGAGCCGGCGGGGGAATCGCGGTCGAAGGCCACCATGGCATAAAGGGAGAGGGCGAGCAGCTCCAGTCCCAGGTAGAGGGAAAGGAAGCTGTTGGCCGAGATCATGACCGACATACCGAGCAGGGCCAGCAGGCCGAGCACGTAGAACTCGCCCTTGAACAGCTTGCGCGCCCGCAGGTAGTCCTTGCTGTAAAGGAATGCGCCGAAAGCGGTTACAAATAGGGCGATCTTCAACACATCGCCCATGGCGTCGCGGACATAGTGACCGCTGAAGACCACCGTCTTGCCCTCGCCCGGCAGGACCAGCAGCAGGACCAGACCCGCCGCCAGACCCGCTTGGGCCAGGATATAGGTCAGGAGACGCTGATCGTCGCGAAGCATGATGTCGACCAGCAGCACCACCGATGCCAGGGTCAGCAGGTAGATCTCGGGGAGGACCGGAATCAAGGTCGTGATATCGAAATTCATTGGTATCTACCCGGGCTTAAAGCTTGGAAACGGCCACATGCGCCAGCAGGTTGCGGACAGTCACATCCATCACCTCGACCAGGGGGGCCGGCCAGAGGCCGAGCACCAGCACGGCGATGGCGAGCGAACCCAGCACCAGGGCCTCGCGCTTGTTGATGTCCTCCAGTTCGGCCACATGGTGATTGGCCACCTCGCCGAAGACCACGCGCTTGACCATCCAGAGCGTGTAGGCAGCACCCACGATCAGGGTGGTGGCCGCCAGGAAGGCGAACCAGAAATCGGCGCGGAAGCTGGCCAGAATCACCATGAATTCACCAACGAACCCGGAGGTCCCTGGCAGCCCGGCGTTGGACATGGCGAAGAAGACCATGAAGGCGGCAAACCAGGGCATGCTGTTCACCACGCCGCCGTAGTCCTTGATCATGCGGCTGTGCATTCGGTCATAGAGTACGCCGACGCAGAGGAACATGGCGGCGGAGATGAAGCCGTGGGAGATCATCTGCACCATGCCGCCCTCGATACCCAGGACGGCGCCGCCGGTCACATCGGTGCGGGCGAAGATGATGAAGACGATGAAGAAACCGAGGGTCACGAAGCCCATGTGGGCGATGGACGAATAGGCGATCAGCTTCTTCATGTCCTGCTGCACCAGCGCGACGAAGCCAATATAGACCACCGCGATCAAGGACATGGCAATGATCAGCCAGTCCAGCTCGTTGCTGGCGTCCGGGGTGATGGGCAGGCTGAAGCGCAGGAAGCCGTAGCCGCCGATCTTGAGCATGATGGCCGCCAGGATCACGGAACCGCCGGTGGGCGCCTCAACATGGGCATCGGGTAGCCAGGTATGGACCGGCCACATGGGGACCTTGACCGCGAAGGCCAGCAGGAAGGCGATGAAGATCAGGATCTGCTCGGTCAGGTCGAGCTTCAGGCCGTGGAAGCCGAGGATCTCCATGTTGCCGGACTTGAAATACATGTAGATCAAGGCGACCAGCATGAACACTGAGCCGAGGAAGGTGTAGAGGAAGAACTTGATGGTGGCGTAGACCCGGTTTGGCCCGCCCCAGACCCCGATGATGAGGAACATGGGGATCAGCATCGCTTCCCAGAAGACGTAGAACAGCATGGCGTCCAGGGCGCTGAAGACGCCGACCATCACCCCTTCCATGACCAGAAAGGCGGCCATGTACTGGGAGGGCTTGTAGGTGATCACCTCCCAGCCGGCGATGATCACCAGGATGCTGATGAAGGTGGTCAACAGGATCAAGGGCATGGAGATGCCATCGACACCCAGGTGATACTCGATGTGGAAGGTCGCGATCCAGGGTGCGCGCTCCACGAACTGCATCTGGGCGGTGGCGGGGTCGAAACCACTCCAGAGGGGCAGGCTCACCAAGAAGGTCGCCACCGAGACAATCACCGCCAGCCAGCGCGTAATATTCGGCGCCTTGTCGCCGCCGGCAAGCACCAGCATCCCGCCGATGATCGGCAGCCAGATGGTCAGGCTGAGAATGGGCCAATCTGCACTCATGCCACGTCCTACCTTATAAACACAACGTCAGGCGATCACGAAAATGCTCAGCAGCAACAGCAGGCCGAGGATCATCGCGATCGCATAGTGATAGAGATAGCCGGTCTGGAGACGCCGCACCCTGTGGGCGAAGGTATCCACCACCTTGGCCGAGCCGTTGACGATCAGGCCGTCGATCAGGAAGCGGTCCCCCGCCTCGGAGAGCATGCCGCCCAGGGCGCGGCTGCCCTTGGCAAAGACAAACTGATAGACCTCGTCGAACCAATACTTCATGTCGAGGGCATGATAGAGCCAGTCGAAACGGGTACGGATCTCCAGGGCCAGGGCGGGCTTCTTCATGTAGATGAACCAAGCCACGAAGAGGCCGCCCATGGCCAGCCAGAAGGGCAGCTCCAGCATGCCGTGTTGGATGAAGCCGATCTGGCCGTGGTAGCGCTTGCCGACCTCGCCCAGGGCGTCATGCTCAGGCAACACGGTAAGGACCCCCGCAAACCAGTCGCCGAACAGCATGGGCTGGATGGTCATCCAGCCGATCACCACCGAGGGGATCGCCAGCAGGATCAGCGGTAACGTCACCACCCAGGGCGACTCGTGCGGGGTCGGCTCATCTTTCACATCGTGATGTTCTTGAGCCTCCGCGCCTCCATGTTCGTCATGCGCATCATGATGCGATTCGAAATGGCGCGGGCCCTCGCCGTGGAAGACCAGGAAGAACATGCGGAAGCTGTAGAGGGCCGTGACGAAGACGCCAGCGGTCACCAGAACGGATGCGTAGCCCGCCCCGAAGAGTTGGGAATGGTGTATGGCGCCGATGATGGCGTCCTTGGAGAAGAAGCCCGAAAATCCCGGAAATCCGATCAAGGCCAGGGAACCCAGCAGCGCGGTGATCCAGGTGATGGGCATGTACTTGCGCACCCCGCCCATGTTGCGGATGTCCTGGTCGTGGTGCATGCCCATGATGACCGAACCCGCGGCTAAAAATAGCAACGCCTTGAAGAAGGCATGGGTCATCAAATGGAACAGGCCGGCGGCATAGGCCGAGACCCCCAGGGCTGCGATCATGTAGCCGAGCTGGGAGAGGGTCGAGTAGGCCACCACGCGCTTGATGTCGTTCTGGACGATGCCGATCAGGCCGGTAAAGAAGGCCGTGGTGGCACCGATGATCAGCACAAAGCTCAAGGCCGTTTCGGACAGCTCATAGAGCGGCGACATGCGGGCGACCATGAAGATACCGGCGGTCACCATGGTGGCGGCATGGATCAGGGCGGAGATGGGGGTCGGGCCTTCCATGGAGTCGGGCAGCCACACATGCAAGGGGACCTGGGCCGACTTGCCCATGGCGCCGACGAACAGCAGGATACAGACGACCGTCATCAGGGACCAGGCAGTGCCGCCCCAGATCTGGATGGTCGCGTCCTTCAACTGCGGGGCCCTGCCGAAGACCTCGGCGTAATCCAGGCTGTTGAAATACATGGCGATGGCGGCAATGCCCAGGATGAAGCCGAAGTCCCCTACCCTGTTCACCAAAAAAGCCTTCATGTTGGCGAAGATGGCCGACTCCTTCTTGAAATAGAAGCCGATCAGCAGATAGGAGACCAGGCCCACCGCCTCCCAGCCGAAGAAGAGCTGGAGGAAGTTGTTGGACATCACCAGCATCAGCATGGAGAAGGTGAAGAGCGCGATATAGCTGAAGAAGCGCTGATAGCCCTCCTCGTGGGCCATGTAGCCGATGGTGTAGATATGCACCATGAGGGAGACGAAGGTCACCACGGACATCATCATCACCGTCAGCTTGTCGATGAGAAAGCCGATCTCGAAGCGGATGCCGTCGCTGACCATCCAGGTATAGACGCTGCCGTTGAAGGCCTGCTGTCCGTCGTAGATGAAGAGCTTCAGGACATAGAGGGAGAGCAGGCAGGAGGCGGCCACGCCCAGGATGGCAGCCCAGTGGGCGCCGGCGCGGCCGATCTGGTTGCGGAAGAGACCGGCGACGATGGCGCCGAGGAGCGGCGCGAGAACGATGGCAAGGTAGATTGTTTCCATGGTTCCTCAGCCCTTCAGGGTGTCGAGTTCTTCGACATCGATGGTGCGCCGGTTGCGGAACAGCACCACCAGGATCGCCAGACCGATGGCGGCCTCGGCCGCGGCCACGGTCAGGATGAAAAAGACGAAGATCTGCCCCGCCAGGTCCCCCCGGAAGTGCGAGAAGGCGATGAAGTTCATGTTGACCGCCAGCAGCATCAGCTCGACGCACATGAGCAGGATCAGCAGATTCTTCCGGTTGAGGAAGATGCCGGCGACACTCAGCGAAAAGAGAATGGCGCCCACAATCAAATAATCGGATAAGGCAATCATGTCGGCTCCCCTTAGCGCTCCGCGTCCATCTTGACCAGTCGCACCCGGTCGGCGCGCTTCACCCGAACCTGCTCGGTGATGTTCTGGGTCTTCTTCTCAGGCCGGCGCCGCAGGGTCAGGCCGATGGCCGCGACGATCCCCACCAGCAGGATAACGGCCGCGATCTCGAACGGGTACAAATAGACCGTATAGAGTTGTTCGCCAATGGCCTCGGTATTGGGCAGCGCGTTTGCCGGGGTGGCGGCGGGCTTTGCATACTTGTCCAAGCCGAAATGGGCGGGACCTACCACCATGGCCAGTTCCACCAGCATCGCCAGGGCGATCAGGGCGCCCACCCCCATGTAGCGAACGAACCCGGCCTTGATGGCGGCCAGCTCGATGTCGAGCATCATGATGACGAAGAGGAAGAGCACCATGACGGCACCCACGTAAACCAGGACCAGGGTGATGGCCAGGAACTCCGCCTCCAGCAGCATCCAGAGCACCGCCGAGTTGAAGAAGGCGAAGACCAGGAACAGGGCCGAGTGGACCGGATTGCGCCGGACGATCACCATGCTGGCGGAATAGACCAGCAGGGCGGCGAAGATGTAGAAGATGAACTTTTCGTAACTCATCAATAATTCCCGATCAACGGTATTTCGCCTGTTCGGCCCGGTCAGCGGCCAGTTGCGCCTCGTGCTTGTCGCCAAGTTCCAGCAATCTCGTCTTGCCGATGATGCGCTCGTTGTTCTCTTCCATGCAGTATTCGTAGACCCGGCTCAGGACGATGGAATCGACCGGGCAGGACTCTTCGCAGAAGCCGCAATAGATGCACTTGAAGAGATCGATCTCGTATTTAGTGGTGCGGCGCGAGCCGTCGGCACGGGGTTCGGCCTCGATGGTGATGGCCAGGGCCGGGCAGACCGCCTCGCACAGCTTGCAGGAGATGCAGCGCTCCTCGCCGTTGGGGTAGCGGCGCAGGGCATGCAGGCCGCGAAAACGGGGGGATACGGGGGCCTTCTCCTCCGGATACTGGACAGTGAACTTGCGAGCGAACAGGTAGCGCCCGGTAACGCCGAGACCCTTGAACAGCTCAAGCAGAACCAGGCTCTTGAAGTAGCTCTTCACCGTTGTGATCACAGGGCACCTCTCACAAACCCGTAGGGTACGGTGAGGCACGAACCGCACCGATTGGGCGGAGTGGTCAGGCAAACTGTGCGCAGCGGAGTTTTCGGGGGAGAGATCATCAATCGAACCACCAGGGCAGTTGATACACGACCGCCAGGCCGACCACCAGAATCCAGACGATGGTGATCGGGATGAAGACCTTCCAGCCCAGCCGCATGATCTGGTCATAGCGGTAGCGGGGGAAGGTGGCGCGGAACCAGAGGAAGAGGTACATGAAGAAGAAGGTCTTCATCACCAGCCAGACGAAACCGGGGACCCAGGCGAAGAAGGACTCCAGGAAGGTCCCCTGGAAGGGCGAGAGCCAGCCGCCCATGAACATCAGCGCCGTCAGGGCGGAGACCAGGATCATGTTGGCGTATTCGGCCAGGAAGAAGGCCGCGAAGGTCATGCCGGAGTAGTCGATGTGGAAGCCGGCCACTATCTCCGACTCGCCCTCGGCCACGTCGAAGGGGGCGCGATTGGTCTCGGCCACGCCCGAGATGAAATAGATCATGAAAAGCGGCAGCAGGGGCAGCCAGTACCAGTGCAGCAGGCTGCCGCTCTGGGCTCGGACGATCTCGCCCAGATTCAGGCTGCCGGCGGCCACCAGGACGCCGACCAGGGCGAAGCCCATGGCGATCTCGTAGGAGACGATCTGGGCGGCGGAGCGCATGGCGCCGAGCAGGGCATATTTGGAGTTGGAGGCCCAGCCGGCGACGATGACGCCGTAGACGCCCACGGAGGTCATGGCCAGCAGGTAGAGCAGTCCGGCATTGATGTCGGCCAGGGCCATACCATCACCAAAGGGAAAGACGGCCCAGGCGGCCAGCGCCGGCCCCAGGGTGAGCATGGGGGCAATGATGAAGAGGACCCTGTTCGCCTTGGTGGGGATCAGGATCTCCTTGAACATCAGCTTGAAGGCATCTGCCAGGGGCTGGCCCAGACCGAAGGCATGACGACCAAAAAAGCCGACCCGGTTGGGGCCGATGCGGACCTGCATGTAGCCGATGATCTTGCGCTCGGCATAGGTGAAGTAGGCCACCAGCACCATCAGGGGCAGCATGATGACGACGATCTTGAGCAGGGTCAGGATCAGCAGGGCCAGCGCGGGCCAATCCTGACTAAAGCTGTTCCAGAGATTCACAATGGCTTCCATGGGCTCAATCCTTCTCCAGGGTAATTTCGCCGAACATCGGCCCCAGCCCGCCCGTGGCGGCAAGACCGGCGGGCACCAGGGCACAATCGGGGGCAACGCCCTCGTCGATCCGGATCTTCAACTGGGCCTCCCCGTTGCCCTGGCAGACGCTGATCTGGGCGCCATCGGCCAGTTCATAGACACGGGCCGTGGCGCCGTTCACCCGCAGCAGGGCGCTCTGAGCGGCATCGACGGTGCGTTGCAGCGAGGGGGCATGGCGGACGGCCACGTCAGCGGCATAGAGGGGGACGTAGCCGATGCGGGTCAAGGGGCCTTCCTTGAACTGCAGGTCGAGACAGCCCTCGCCGATACCGTTGTCCAGCGAAGTCGCATCGCAAAGGGAGCGGACCTCCTCCAGCACCTCGCCGGAGTTCTGATAATCGAACCCCGCCACATCGGTCAGATTGCCCAGCACACGCAGGACCTTCCAGGCGGGACGGGCCTCGCCGATGGGCGACACGGCCCCGGCAAAGCCCTGCCAGTCGCCTTGGCCGTTGACCAGGGTGCCGGAGGTCTCGGCAAACCAGCCGATGGGCAGCATGAGGTTGGCGCAGGACTCCAGGCTGCGGGTGCGGAAGGCCGTCAGCGCAACCACGTCCTTGGCATTGGAGAAGGACTGCCGCACAGCGGAAGGGTCCCAACAATCCAGGGAGGGATCGACGCCGATCAGCAATGCGCCTTCGATCTTGTCGGAGAGCATCTGCCGGGTATTCTTGCCCAGGGTTTCGGCCGCCTTGCCGCCGGGTAGACGATGGGGGGCGGCGCCGGCCAGTTGGGCGCCGACCGCATTAGATCCCTCCAGCAAGTAGCCAAAGACGGCATTCGCGGCGGCGGCGATCCTGTCGGCCAGGGTCTCCAGCACGGCCAGATCAGGGTGGGCATTGGCGATATTGCCGAGGAAGATCGCGGCCTTGCCGGCGTTCTTGAGTTGTCCGGCCAGGGCCTTGCATTGATCGTCGATCACGGCGCTGGCCACCAGTTCACCGGTGACGCCCAGGGCCTTGGCCAGGCCGGCCAACTGTTTGACCATGCCGGCGGGGCTTTCGACCCGTTGATCGGCTGCGTAATTGAGGTCGAATTTGCAGGGATTGATATAGGTGACCAAGGCCCCCGCCATGGCTGCCTTTCTCAGGCGATGGCCGATAAGGGGCTGATCCTTGCGGGGATTGCCGCCGACGACCAGGACCGCATCCAGCCCCTCGATCCCGGCGATGGGCATGCCCAGCCAGCGCAGTGCGGTGCTGCCGTCATTGCGGAAGTCGCTCTGACGCAGGCGGTGGTCAATGTCGTTGCTGCCCAGGCCGCGCGTCAGTTTCTGGGCCAGATAGAGCTCTTCCAGGGTGGCGTTGGGCGAGACCAGGGTCTTGAGGGCGGTCCCGGCCCCCTTCAGCATCGCGGCGGCCAGCTCCAGGGCATCGTCCCAGGGGAGTTCACGCCACTTGCCGTTTTCCTTGACCAGCGGCTGCTTGAGGCGGGCGGTGCTGTCGAGGGCCTCGTAGCTGAAGCGGTCGCGATCAGAGATCCAGCACTCGTTGACCGCCTCGTTGTCGCGCGGCGACACGCGCAGCACCCTGTTGCGGCGCACATGCAGCGACAGATTGGAGCCGACCGTGTCATGGGGGGCGATCGAATCAGTCCGGGTCAGTTCCCAGGCGCGGGCCTGGAAGCGAAAGGGTCTGGAGGTCAGGGCACCCACCGGGCAGAGGTCGATGATGTTGCCCGAGAGTTCGGAATCGACACTACCCTGAATGTAAGTGCCGATCTTCATGTGCTCGCCGCGCCCGGTGGCTCCCATCTCGCGGATGCCGGCGATCTCGGCGCCGAAACGGACGCAACGGGTACAGTGGATGCAGCGGGTCATATCGGTCGCCACCAAGGGACCCATGTCCGGATCGGAGACCACCCGCTTCGATTCCATGTAGCGCGAGGCACCGGCACCGTAGCCCATGGCCACATCCTGGAGCTCGCACTCGCCGCCCTGATCACAGATGGGGCAGTCCAGGGGGTGGTTGATCAGCAGGAACTCCATGGTCCCCTTTTGCGCCGCCAGGGCCACCGGGGAACGGGTCTTGACCTTCATGCCGTTCATTACCGGGGTGGCGCAGGCCGGCAGCGGCTTGGGCGCCTTCTCCACTTCGACGAGGCACATGCGGCAATTGGCGGAGACCGACAGCTTCTTGTGGTAGCAGAAGCGCGGGATATTGATGCCGGCGGCATCGGTCACTTCGATGAGCATGGCGCCGGGCCTTGCCTTCAGCTCCCGGCCGTCCACCTCGATTGTTACCAGCGTCTCGTCTGTCATCTCGTTTCTCTACGGATGCCCATGGTCAGCCCACGGAGATCATGCATTTCTTGTGGGCGATGTGGTATTCGAATTCGTCGCGATAGTGCCGGAGCATGCCCCGCACCGGCAGGGCCGCCGCGTCGCCCAGGGCGCAGATGGTGCGGCCCGCGATCTTGCCGGTCAGGTCGTCCAGGAGGGCCAGGTCCTCGGGACGGCCCTTGCCCTTCTCGATACGGCTCACCACGCGGTAGAGCCAGCCCGTGCCCTCACGGCAAGGGGTGCACTGACCACAGGACTCTTCATGGTAGAAGTAGGACATGCGCTCCAGTATCCGCACCATGCACTGCCGGTCGTCCAGGACGATGACCGCGCCGGAGCCGAGCATGGAGCCTGCCTTGGCGATGCTGTCGTAATCCATGTTCAGCCCCATCATCTGCTCACCGGGGATCACGGGGGCAGAGGAGCCGCCGGGGATCACGGCCTTCAGCTTGAAGCCCTTCTTCATGCCGCCCGCCATCTCCAGCAGGGTGGCGAAGGGGGTGCCGAGGGGGACCTCGAAGACGCCGGGCTTGTTGATGTTGCCGGAGATGGAGAAGAGCTTGGCGCCGCCGCTGTTCTCCACGCCCAGTCCCTTGAACCAGTCGCCGCCCTTCTCCAGGATCACCGGGATGGAGGCCAGGGACTCGGTGTTGTTGATGATGGTGGGACGGCCGTAGAGACCGAACTGGGCCGGGAACGGCGGCTTGTAGCGCGGCTGACCCTTCTTGCCCTCGATGGACTCCAACAGGGCGGTCTCTTCGCCGCAGACGTAGGCGCCCGCGCCCAGGTGGCTGTGCAGCTCGAAATCGAAACTGGAGCCGAGGATGTCCTTGCCCAGGAATCCGGCCGCCCTCGCCTCTTCCAGGGCCGACTCGAACCGTTCGTAGGGCTCCCAGAACTCGCCGCGGATATAGTTGTAACCCAGGGTGGCGCCGATGCAGTAGGCGCCGATGATCATCCCCTCCACCAGTTGATGGGGGTTGTAGCGCAGGATGTCCCGGTCCTTGAAGGTGCCGGGCTCGCCCTCGTCCGAGTTGCAGACGATGTACTTCTGGCCCGGCGCGTCGCGGTTGATGAAGCTCCACTTGAGGCCGGTGGGGAATCCGGCGCCGCCACGGCCGCGCAGGCCGGACCTCTTGATCTCGTCGATCAGCTCCGCTGGCGCCACCTTATTCCTGAGTATGCGCTCTAGCTGGGAATAGCCGCCCTGCTTGCGATAGTGATCGATGGTCCAGGGCTGGCCCTTGGCATAGTCGGAAGGGTCCAGAAAACGGAAGCAGACTTCGTTAGCCATTGCTTACTCCATCTCGTCCAGAATCTTGTCGATCCCTTCCGGGGTCAGATTCTCGAAATATCGGTTGCCGATCTGAACTACAGGGGCAGTGCCGCAGGCGCCCAGGCACTCGACCTCCTTCAGGGTCCAGCGGCCATCCGAGGAGGTCTGTCCCAGCTTGGTGCCGAGGCGCTTCTCTAGGTGGTCCACCACCGTATCGGAACCCCGCACCATGCAGGAGACATTGGTACAGACGCAAATCTTACGCTTGGCGACCGGCTTCAACTCGTACATGGAGTAGAAACTGGCCACCTCATAAACGGCGATAGGCGGCATATCCAGATAGGCGGCCACATCGTCCATCAACTCGGCGGTGAGGAAACCGCGATTGGCCTCTTGCACCAGACGCAGTGCCCACATCACGGCAGACTGCTGCCAGCCCTCGGGATACTTGGCAATCCACTTGTCGATCTGGGCGCGGATCTCGGGGGTGAACAGCGATGCCTTGTCGGCCCGCCGTTCGAGGGTGGTCATGGGTGCGCTCTTGAAGCTCATCAGCGGTCGATCTCCCCGAAAACAACGTCCATGGTCCCGATCATGGTGGTTACGTCGGACAGCATGTGACCGCGCACCATCTCATCCATGGCAGCCAGATGCGGGAATCCGGGCGCGCGGATCTTCATGCGGTAGGGCTTGTTGGCACCGTCGGAAATCAGATAGACCCCGAACTCACCCTTGGGCGCCTCCACGGCCGCGTAGACCTCGCCGGGCGGCGGGCAATAGCCTTCGGAGAAGAGCTTGAAGTGGTGGATCAGGGCTTCCATATCCTGCTTCATCTCATCCCGTCTGGGTGGCGCCACCTTGGGATCGCCGATCATGACAGGCCCCGCATTCTGGCGCAGCCAGGCGATACACTGCTTGATGATGCGATTGGATTGGCGCAGCTCTTCCATGCGTACCAGATAGCGATCATAGGTATCGCCGTTACGACCGACCGGGATATCGAACTCGACCCGGTCATAGGCGGCGTAGGTCTGCTTCTTGCGCAGATCCCAGGCGATGCCGGAACCGCGCAGCATGGGGCCGGTGAAGCCCAATTGCTTGGCACGGTAGGGAGAGACCACACCTATGCCGACGGTACGCTGTTTCCAGATGCGGTTATCGGTCAGGAGGGTCTCGTACTCCTCGATGTATTTGTCGAAGCGCTCGCAGAAGTCCTCAAGGAAATCCAGCAGGGAACCGTGACGGGCATCGTTGCGGCGGCGGATCTCGGCCTCCGAGTGCCACTTGGAGGCCTTCTCCTCGTAGCGCGGCATCCTATCCGGCAGATCGAGATAGACCCCGCCCGGCCGGTAGTAAGTGGCGTGCATGCGGGTACCGGAGACCGCCTCGTAGCAATCCATCAGATCCTCGCGCTCACGGAAGCAGTAGAGGAACATCGTCATGGCGCCGATGTCGAGGGCATGGGTGCCGAGCCACATCAGGTGATTGAGGATGCGGGTGACCTCATCGAACATCGTGCGGATGTAGAGGGCACGGATGGGGGCCTCGATACCCAGCAGTTTTTCAATGGCCAGGACATAGCCATGCTCGCTGCACATCATGGAGACGTAGTCGAGCCGGTCCATATAGCCGATGCTCTGGTTGTATGGCTTGGTCTCGGCCAGCTTCTCCGTGCCGCGATGGAGCAGACCGATATGCGGATCGGCCCGCTCGATCTGCTCGCCGTCCATCTCCAGCACCAGACGCAACACCCCATGCGCAGAGGGGTGCTGGGGACCGAAGTTAAGGGTGAAGTTGCGAATCTCAGCCATCAGCCGCCTTCCGATTCGGGGGCCGCGCGGCCCGCGTAACGATTGTCATCACGAAGCACGCGCGGCACCAGGACGCGGGGCTCGATCTTTACCGGTTCATAGACCACACGCCGCTTTTCGGCGTCGTAGCGCATCTCCACATGGCCTGAAAGGGGAAAGTCCTTTCGCAGGGGATAACCGACAAAACCATAGTCGGTAAGAATGCGCCGCAGATCGGGATGTCCTTCGAACAGGATGCCGTACATATCGAACGCCTCGCGTTCGAACCAGTTGGCGGCGTTCCAGATCGGATTCAGAGAGGCGACCATAGGGGGATCGTTCTCGCAGAAGGTCCTGAAACGCAGACGTACATTCTTGCTCAGAGACAAGAGATGACAGACCACCGCGAAACGCTTCCCGGCCTCGCCGATATCCAGATCGGCCCGCTCGGCCTGGCCGTAAGCGGCATAATCCACCCCGCAGAGGTCGATCAGCTCCTCGAAATCGAAGGCCTTGTGGTTGCGCAACTGCTCGGCGGCCTTGCGCCAATCGCCGGCCTCGACCTGGAGTGTCACCTCGCCGAAGGCGCGGTTCAATTCATACGCTATCCCGCTCTCCTCGAATTGCCCTTCGATGGCATCGACGAGATCGTCCAGGCGTTCTTCCATGCTCGATTGGGCAGTCACGATCAGGCCTCCTGACGTGCAATGGTACTGGTGCGGCGAATCTTCTCCTGCAATTGCAGGACGCCATACAACAGGGCCTCGGCGGTGGGCGGGCATCCCGGCACATAGATATCGACCGGGACGATGCGGTCACAGCCCCGCACCACGGCATAGGAATAGTGGTAGTAGCCGCCGCCGTTGGCACAGGAACCCATCGAAATCACCCAGCGCGGCTCGGCCATCTGGTCGTAGACCTTGCGCAGGGCGGGAGCCATCTTATTGGTCAGGGTGCCGGCCACGATCATCACATCGGACTGACGGGGACTGGGGCGGAACACGATGCCGAAGCGGTCCATGTCATAGCGGGAGGCCGCCGCCTGCATCATCTCCACGGCACAGCAGGCCAGGCCGAAGGTCATGGGCCACATGGAGCCGGTGCGAGCCCAATTGATGAGTGCATCAGCGGAGGTGGTGACGAAGCCCTTTTCCAGAATACCTTCTATTCCCACTCTAGAGCCCCCTTCTTCCACTCGTAGATAAAGCCGATAACCAGTATGGCCAGGAAGATGACCATGGCGATGAAGCCGGGCATGCCGATCTTGTCGAGCACCAGGGCCCAGGGAAAGAGGAAGGCGATCTCAAGATCGAAGATGATGAAGAGGATGGCGACCAGATAGAAGCGCACATCGAACTTCATGCGGGAGTCCTCGAAGGCCTCGAAACCGCATTCGTAAACAGAACACTTTTCCGCGTCGGGCCGATGGGGACCCAGGATGAAGCCCAGAGAGATGACAACGGCGCCGACTGCAACAGCAACGACGATGAATATAAGAATGGGCAAATAATTTTCGAGCATTGCGTTTCGCCCCCAAGATGAACCGCCATAAGGTCCGGCCCAATTGATGAAGGGCGAGTCTAACAACCCCAAGAAACTCATGTCAAGATTTGTTTTTTATGAATTTTACTGAAACATCAATGAGTTATGTGATTTTTATGAGCATAAAAAAACGGCATCTCGCGAATGCCGTTCTTTGACTCTAATGATGGTGCCGAAGGCCGGACTCGAACCGGCACGGCTTACGCCACTACCCCCTCAAGATAGCGTGTCTACCAATTTCACCACTTCGGCATTGTTTGAACCTTACTGCGACTTGTTCCCGGGATCGACTGGCGACTCAACGGGGGCGGGCTCCGCAGGGTTGGAAGTCTGCACTGAATCGGGCTTCACAGCAACTGCTTTGGCAGCCTCTTCCGCCTTGGGAAGGGCCTCGGGGACAACCGTCGGCTCGACGGCCGGGGTCTCGACCACAGGGGCCGGGACCTCGGGCACAGAAGTTTTGACCTGCTCGGGAGCCGGGACGACGGGGACATCGTTTCCGGCAGATTCACTGCCAACGGCCACCTGGGGAATATCGGCATCCGTAGCCAGGACCTTGGGCTTGACCGCTTCGACCGGCACCACCACCTGGCCGTCTACCCCCTGCATCATATCGATCTTGGTGCCTTTTTGTTCCATGGCGAACCATCCCAGGGCGACGCTGGTGACAAAGAAGAGGATGGCCAGAACCGCTGTGGTGCGGGACAGGAAGTTGGCCGCACCGCGCGCGCCAAAAACCGTGCCGGAGGCGCCGCTGCCAAAGGCTGCGCCGGCGTCTGCACCCTTGCCGTGCTGCATCAGGATCAGCCCAACCAGTCCGATCGCCAGAAATAAATGAACTACCGTCAGTATCGTTTGCATTTAGATAAAACCAGGCTCAACCGCCAGCCTTGCAAATAGCGAGGAAATCACTCGCCTTGAGGGAAGCGCCACCGATGAGCCCACCATCGATATCGGGCTTGGACATCAGCTCGGCGGCATTGTCGGGCTTCATGCTGCCACCGTAAAGGATAAGTATCCTGTCGGCGATCTCAGGACTCTCCTTCGCGACAAGGCTTCGTATGAAGGCGTGGACATCCTGTGCCTGCTCGGGCGTGGCGGTCTTGCCCGTGCCGATGGCCCAAACGGGCTCATAGGCGATGACACTGTCACCCAGGGCCTCGACGCCGTATTTGGTGATGACCGCGCTGATCTGACGGGCCACCACCTGCTCGGTGATCCCCTGCTCGCGCTCTTCCAGGGTCTCGCCGATACAGAAAATCGGGGTCAGGCCGGCCTTGCGGGCCATCTCGACCTTGTCCGCCACCAGCGCGTCGCTCTCTGCATGATAGGTACGGCGCTCGGAATGCCCGACAATTACATACTTGCAGCCGAAATCGAGCAGCATGGCGGCGGCGATCTCACCGGTATAGGCGCCAGCGGCGTGAATCGACAGATCCTGACCACCCCAGGCGACTCCGCTACCTTGCAGTCGAGCCTGGGTCTGGGGGATGAAGATTGCGGGGGCGCACACGGCGACCGAGGTATTCCCGATCTCGCCCATGCCCGCCTTGATCCCTTCGAGCAGGGCCTCGACGCTCCCGACGGAGCCATTCATCTTCCAGTTGCCGGCAACCAAGGGTTTACGCATGGGATTCTCCACTCCGCCTCAGACCTTCAAAAATGAGCGCGTAAGCATAGCCCCCGGGGCGAGTGAAATCAACGAGGAAATAGCTCTTGGGGTGCAATCGAAAGCATTATAAGCAGCCACTAATATGACCGGACAATACCAGACCGATGGTGTACACAAGGCTGGGAAAAACCACCCAATGGATATTGCCATGCCGGATAAAAGCCTGAGAGGCTGTGAAAATACTTCCCTGACCCCCGAAACTACCGGCCCCGAGTCTCGATACTGAAATTGTACTTGGCGAAGGCGCAGCACTCGGCGGTAGTGATGAGATCCTCCCGGTAGCGCTCTACCAGCTGCAGACGTTTCAATAGACCCTCCTGATTGGCGATCTGGATGCTGAGTCCGGGGCGGGCATTGATTTCGAGTAGCAGGGGTCCCCTGTCCCTGTCCAGAACGAAATCGACCCCCAGGTATCCCAGCCGGGTGAATTCATAACATTGCGCGGCCAGTTCGAGGAACAGGTCCCAGTGGGGCAGCCGCAGCCCCCGCAGGGGATAGCCCGTGTCGGGCTGCCCGCCCAGACTATAGACCCCGCTCAGGATGTTGGAGATGTGATAGAGGAGTTCATCCCAGTCGATGATCTTGCCCTTGGTCTTGCGGTATTTGTGGTTGTGCTGTCCGGAAAAGACCCAGATACCCTTGCCCTGGCTCCCCTTGGCCGGCTTTATAACAAAATCCCGATGCCGTTCCAGGATGGCCGGCAGCCCCTTGATCTGTCCATAGAGCGCGATGACCTCATCGAGTTCGGGGACGGGGATGCCGGCCTCGGCCGCCAGCCGCTTGGTGATCAGTTTGTCATCGACCAGGGGATTGAGATGGCGGGGGTTGTAGCGCAGGATGTAATCGGCGTTGCGCCGGTTGATCCCCATCACACCGCCGGAGACCAGCCGTTCGATGCTAGCCCACATGGCGCATCTGCCTGAAGCGGCGCAACTCCATCAATCGATACCCGCTGTAACGGCCCATGAGAAGCACGGCGGCCAGACAGAGCAACAACAGCTCGGGGAAGACGAAAAAGAGGTGCTGGAGGAGCTGGATATTCATGAGGTAATAGGCAAGTGCCGCCACCAGGAGGCTGCCGGCACCCTGTTGTAGGGCGTCGAGCAAGAATAACTTGAGCAATATTGCGCTCGGATTTAGGTCAGATTTGGTCGAACCGATTGAGCAAAACCGCAGGCGTAGCAGCGCTACGTCGAGGATTTTGCGATTGAGGTTCGGCCAAATATGGCCTGAAGACGAGATGCAAGATGCTCAAGTTATTCTTGTTCGACGCCTAACCTCTTAATCGAGCATTACCGTAACTGCCCCCGAGGCCGCCTTGGCCTTCTCCAACGCCACCTCGACCGACTCGCCCCGTGCCAGGGCCACCCCCATGCGGCGGTGTCCGGCGACCTCCGGCTTGCCGAACAGGCGCAATTGGGTATCGGGTTGGGCCAGGGCCTGGTCCAGGTCGCCGAAGCGGACTTGGCGCGAGTGGCCCTCCACCAGGATGACGCTGGAGGCCGAAGGTCCGTGGAAATGGATGTTGGGGATCGGTAGGCCGAGGATGGCGCGGGCATGGAGTGCGAACTGGGACAGGTCCTGGGAGATCATCGTCACCATGCCGGTGTCGTGGGGCCGGGGCGAGACCTCGCTGAAGATCACCTCGCCGCCCTTGACGAACAGCTCCACGCCGAAGATGCCGCGCCCGCCCAGGGCCTCCGTGACCTTACCGGCAATATCGCGGGCGGCGGCCAGGGCCTTGTCACTCATGGGTTGCGGCTGCCAGGACTGGCGATAATCCCCGTCGATCTGGATATGGCCCACAGGCAGACAGAAACGGGTACCGCCGGCGTGACGCACGGTCAATTGGGTGATCTCGTAGTCGAAGTCGACGAAGCCCTCCACGATCACCTTACCCGCCCCGCTGCGTCCACCCTCCTGGGCATGGTTCCAGGCCTTATCGATGTCGGCCGCGCTTCTCACCGTGCTCTGCCCCTTGCCGGAGGAGCTCATGATCGGTTTCACCACGCAAGGCAGACCGATCTCGGCGATGGCGGCATCGAACTCGGCGCGGGTCGCGGCGAAGCGGTAGGGCGAGGTCTTCAACCCCAGTTCCTCCGCGGCCAGACGGCGGATACCCTCGCGATTCATGGTCAGACGGGCGGCACGGGCGGTGGGGATCACGGTATAGCCTTCGCCCTCCAGCTCCACCAATGTGTCGGTGGCGACGGCCTCGATCTCCGGCACGATGAAGTGGGGCCGTTCCTCCTCGACCACCGCCCGCAGGGCCGCGCCGTCCAGCATGTTGATCACATGGCTGCGATGGGCCACCTGCATGGCCGGGGCGTTGCGGTAGCGATCGACCACGATCACTTCCGCCCCCAGCCGCTGCAACTCGATCACCACCTCCTTGCCCAGCTCGCCGCCGCCGCAGAAGAGGACTCGGGTTGCCGTTGCCGACAGGGGGGTACCGATGCTGACCATGCTGTGCTCCGGAAAGGTTGGGAAAAGTGATGGGGATTATAGGTTGTCGATGAGAAGGATTTCGGGCTCTCCCGAAGAATTTGTGGGTATCAAGGGAGACCATGAAGGCAATCGATCAGCAACTTCTCAAACCCCGGCAGGTTGTTCTTGACCGTGTTCCACACAATGGCGGCATCGACGCGGAAATATTCGTGGGTCAACAGGATGCGCATATCGTAGGCATCCCGAAATTCCTGCCAGAGTTCGGGCGCCCGATCCTTGATCGACGGATCGAGTCCCATGATCTTATTGGCAGCTTCACCGATGACGATAAAGCCTTCGATAACGGCGCGCTGTGTCTTGCCGTCCGCCAGGAATTGTTCCCGGCTGAGATCGCCCATATCCGACCGGACATGACTGATCGCTTCCCGTATGTCTTGCAAACGCTCAGGGACCCGCCTGGCGCTCTTGTTCATACGGGAACGGCCTCTTGCATGACGGTCTCCCGGAAACGCTCATGGAGGGCCATCGGGGTCAGGATATCCGTTTTGACTCCCAATATCCGTTCCAGCTCCCGCTTGATTCTGACCAAGCTCACCAGGGAAGTTTTCCCTTCAATAGGATCAACCAAAAGATCAAGATCGCTGTCATCCGAGTCTTCACCGTGCAGAACGGAGCCAAACACGCGGGGGTTAGCCGCATCATTCAGTTCCACCACGCGACGGATGTCATCCCGGTGCAATCGAAGTGCTTCTGAGGGTTTCATTACCGAATCCTATAAAGAAAAGCAAAGCGGCTCTTCCGAAGAATTTGTGGGTATCAAGGGAGACCATGAAGGCAATCGATCAGCAGCTTCTCAAACCCCGGCAGGTTCGGCAAGACTCAGGATGGCCTGATCGCACTGACCAACGATAGCGAAGGGAATCCCTATTCCCAAGTTTTCGACTATGGCGCAGGGCTTGGCCGAATGTTTGCGTGGAGCCGCCTGTTTTCGCGGCAGAGCCGCTCCCACCGCCGTGGGAGCGGCTCTGCCGCGACAAGAGTATCGATTGAAGATCGGCCAAAGATGGCCTGAAGATGAGATGCGAGATGTTCAAGTTCAGACCTCCCTAAGTCCACTGTCCAAAAACGCATTAACACATTGATTTTAAAGCCGAACCTCACGCTATTGGACACTTTGGTCTCGTGCGCGAGTTGCTAACTGTTGATTTCACACGTAAATATTTTTGCAGCACAGCATCTAAGCACCTCGGTCTGTCCAAAAAATCAGGCGGTTTTCGGCCTGTTTTGGGAGGTCTGAAGTTATTCCCGGACAGTTCCTTAGCGAAGGCCCATCACAGCGCCACCTTTGGGCTGCGGACGGCGCCGCGGGAGTGGAAGGGATTTTGCAGGATGGGCTTGGCCGATTCGAGCGCGGGGTCGATCTCCACGTTCTCCACCCAGTCGATCAAGGGCTTCCAGGATTCGATGTCGCCCTCGATGCCGCTGGCGATCATTTCGTGGATGCCGCAGCCGATATCGGCGGCCTGGATGTAGTTCTGGGTATCGCGCAGCCGGGCGACGAGGGGAATTTCGAGGCGATTAAGGAAGCGCTCCAGCTCACGATAGACGCGGGTGTTCTGCTTGATGCGGTTGGCGACGATGCCGACCGGCCGCCGCAACTGCCGGATCTTGCCGGCCACCAGCAGATCGCCGATGAAGTGGGCCACAGCGTGGATGTCGATGCGGGAGGGCATTACGGGCACCAGGATGATGTCGCAGCGCCGGATATAGTCGACCAGGAGGTCCCGATTGATGGCCGCCTGGGTGTCGATCACCAGGTAATCGGTCTGCGGCTCCACGCGCAGATGCCAGGAACGGGTCACCCCCTCGGGTACATGGCCGGCGGCGAAGATGCCCTGGATTCGGGAGAGGGGCTTGGCCTCGCGGCGGGCAAGCCAGGAATTGCTGGAGCCCTGGGGATCGTCGTCCATCAAGGCGACCTTTTTTCCCATGGCCGCCAGGCAGGCACAGAGATTGGTCGAGACCGTGGTCTTGCCGCAGCCTCCTTTGGTATTCAACAACATAATTGTGCGCATTCGTCGTGCCTCGACCAAACTACAACTTCTCTCTTCCCTGTGCCCTGGATAAAGCCCCGTTTTTTCCGTTCACTATTAGACTATAGGAGACATGCCAAATCCAAGCCGAACAAAATGGGTCAAACTGAGGTTCTTGCAAAACTGCAAGAACCTCTTGCGGTTCAGGGATGAACCGCCATTTTCAATGGCCTAAGCCATTGAAAATGAAGAAAACGAAAAATCGCATTTTTCGTTTTCGTCTTGCAAAATGGTCAGGAAGGCCATTTTGCAAGTTCCTC
>JAHJDE010000202.1 GCA_018812525.1 Gammaproteobacteria bacterium | reverse complement strand
GGAAGAAAGGGTCGAGCGGTGTTGATCCAGGGTCTCGATTCCTGGCACGATGCGGGGCATGGGTCGGCCTCCTTGGGTGGGGGGTGCTTGTGGAAGTCCCACCCTACCCCAGAAGCGCCGACCCGCCCAATCACTCCCCCGACCCAGGCACGTTCAGGGAAAGCGTAACCAGAGCCCCTCGATCAACGCGAGACGATTATCCCGGTGAGGATTGTTTTGTGGGGGACGTTACACCTCGCGCACAAGGCGGGCTGGAAGAACGCCAAGCATGGCGACCGATGGGCTGAGTTCGATACGGTTGGTAAGCTCTGGACGATACCGGCCGAGCGCATGAAGGCCAAACGCGAACATCAGGTGCCGTTGAGCGATGCAGCACTGGCCCTGTTGGAGTCGATGCCGAGAGACAGTGATGGTGATGTCGTATTCGCCGGCTAGAAGGGTCAGCCATTGTCGGATATGTCGCTGACCGCAGTGATTCGGCGCATGAACGGCGATGGCAAGCCCGTCTGGGTGGACGCCAACGGCGAAGGGGTCACCGTTCATGGCTTCCGCAGCAGCTTCCGTATGTGGGCGGCAGAGACCACCAATTACCCGCGAGAGGTTGCCGAACACGCGCTGGCGCATCAGTTGCCGGATGCGGTCGAGCGTGCCTATCAGCGCGGCTCTCAGTTCGCAAAGCGTATGGCCTTGATGGCGGAGTGGGCCGTATATTGCGCCACGGTGCCGACCGACGCGGTGGTTAAGCCGATTCGTGGCGCTGCGTAGTCAACAGAGAGTTGGTGCGGGTGATACGGTAATGGCCTTGCCCTTGGGGGAGCCCCACCGGGGAAACGGGCAGCGCAGTACGAGCCGTCGCAGACGGTCCGGATGATATAGGGAGCAACATTGCACTCATGCAATGCCCTGCATGTGGCAAATCGGCATCATTCATACCCTATTCTCCCCAAGAGGCCCGCCCCGCAAGCCCTATTGTATCGACGGGAAAGACCATCTGCCCCCCCGAGGGGCTTGAGGCCATGACCGAGACGGACTACCGGAATGGCCCCCGCCAAGGGGGGGACATCCGGTTTCAATCCCCGCCCCAGGTGGCCCTGGCCGGAGACCCATCCGCCGAACGGATCCTCCAAGACTTCCTGCGGTAAGAATTTCGATGAGATGCATGCCCTGGCGCGCCACCGGACCTTCGAAATCATTCCCGGCGGCAAGGGTAACGACTGACCTTGACCCAGTCGCGCAGCCGGGCAACAACAGGCAAGACAGACATGACCAGTAGCGCCCCCGCATCCCTGGGGGTGCTACTGGCCCGTTACAGGCTGAGCCGCTTGGCGAACCGTTTCACGGATGTCCCTTGACCCGGATTTTCAGAGGAGGGGGTAGTCGGTTAGCGCCTCCTGGAACAAGCCGTTGTCACCGAGCCCGCCACCGAAGCCGCGGTGACGCATGGCTATGAATGGTGACCACAACATGTAGGGGGTGGAGGCGCTAACCGACTACCCCCTTTCAGAGGATGGAACACCCGCCGGGACCACTTCTCCTTGAGGCAACCCTGACAGCCCGAGGCGCCAGACGGCAAGGCCGGTCGAGGCGAGGGAACGCAGGCGTTCGGCCCTTTGGTTGGATGGCATCGAGAGCAAGTCCTGGTTCAATTCCATGTGGGCATCGACCAACCGGACCACGACGCGGCGAGGCGAGCTTCTCATGCATCCCCCAGGTTCCAGTATCCCCGAGCGTTACTGCACACCGCCTCCCGTGGCGTCTCCACCCGGAGGCGAGGAAAAGCCGCCTGCACGGCCCCACGGAAAAAGTCGGCTCCGCCGCCCACCAGGATCACCACATCGGGCATCTTGCCGCTGGTGCGCAGGGACTCCTGGATGGCGCCCACCATCGCCGGCGCGACCCTGGCGGTAGCCCTGTCGATATACCCAGCCAGCTCCAGCCGCTGACCGAGCATCAAGATGTGGGACTTGCCGCGGCGCAGGGCGTGTTCAAGGATTTCCAACGCCAGGGGGCTGTCGTGCTCCGCGCTGATCAGGCGTGCCGCCTCCTGTAGCACCACCGAGAAGGCCTCCAAACTGGACCCGGAGAGGTCCCGTTGCAGTTCCCCCCGGGCGATGACGACCCAGTCCACGGAATAGAAGCCGGGGTCCACCACCAAGATCCGGGCGTCCTCCAAGTCCACATCCGTCTGGGAGATGTAGTCCAACAGACCGCCCACGGGTTGGGGAACCACCGTTACCCGCTCCACCCTCACATAGCGGTTTCCCGCAATCTCATGCAATCCGGTCATTTTTTGGCTCAGCCGCTCACGCCGGGCGAGATCGAAGTATTGCGACACCGGCAAGCCGGTGACGAGTTCGTCGATTCGCTCCATCCCCGAGAGCAACAGGCCCGCGTGGAACAGAGCGCGGTAGGTATCAGTGGTGCTGTATTCCGCGTGTAGCGAATGGCTGTAGTGATTCGCCTGGTCGGGCGCTATCCCCGCCAGGAACTCTTCATCCCTCACGCGCACCCGTAACAGGTCCCTGGCCTCCTGGCCATCAAAGCGGGTGCCGACCCGGTCGACCGGCGCGGCCCCGGCCGGACAAATGCGCGTGACCGGTCGGCCATTCGCCGCCCCAGCGCAGCTCTTGAGATTGGAAAAGCCGATGTCGATGCCGAGGATGTTTTTCATAAAACCCCTTGGCGTTCGCGTTCTCAAATGCACACGGGGTGCAACTCAGGCTCGATATGCTCATATTAGAAACCTCTTATATTCTGAATAATCTTGTCTTTGAGCGCACCGGCGGCGCACCCAATTTCCAGAATACGGAGGGTTGAAATAATGCAAGGGGGTAAAGCTGCGTTTATTTGGCCTTCTCGGAGAAGGGGTTGAGGAGGCGCGCCCAGAGGGGGGCTTGCGTTTTGCCCTGTCCGACCTGCCTTGTGGAAAAAAGGACTGTGGCTCGTTTAGCGGCAATAAGGATGCCGAGGGGCATCGGCGCGTGGGAGCGGTTTTCCCATCACCCCTGACCCGTAGCCATTTAGCTGCCGCTGTTCCCTGGAATATCCAGCAGCCAGTGACTCGCCCGGTACAGTTGCACCGCTGGAGGCACCTGGATATGGGCCGGGAAGTCGAGCGCGATCAGGTGCAGTGTCGCATTTGGATAAGCCAGCGAGGCATCTTCGAGGGCGCGTACTTCGCGGGCCAGGGTCGCGGGGTCGTCGAGGGTGGCGCAGACCTGGATCAGCATCTCGTCGCCGACGAAGGTACGGGCGTGGAAATCTACCTCGAAACCGTCGGGTGTCTTGACGTAGGCCACCTCGGCGCCGCGACGGTGCAGTTCGTGCAGGACGAGGGTTTCGAGGGCATGGCCGATGTTGGGCTTGCCGGATCGATCGAAGAGGGGGATCAGTCCGGTATCCACCGGGTAGACCTTGCGCGGGTTGACCTGCCGGCGGCGCTCGGAGTCGGTGGCGATGCCGATGCTGCACAGCAGGAAGGCGTCTTCCAGATGCGCGAGCAGGCTGTGCAAGGTCTCTTTGCTGACGGCGACAGCCCGTGATTTCAGATCGGCGTGGAACTTGTTGATACTGAAGGCGCCCGCCGCGTTACCCAGCAGTTGCTGCACCATCCAGCGCAACACCTGGGGCTGGCTGAGGTTATGGCGTTCGACGATGTCTCGCAGCAAGACGACATCGACATAGGAACGCAACAATTCCAGTCGGGTGCGGCTGTCCAGTCCTTGGGCCTCGGGGAAACCGCCTTGGGTGAGATAGTCGTGCAGGTCCCGGTCGAGCCGAGACTGTTCGGCCTTGATCAGACGATCCGCCGGACGGTCCGGTTCGCGGCCGGCATGGCGCAGCCTTTCACGGAAGCTGAACGGTGACACAACTGCTTCCATGGCGCGCCCGCGCATGCTGCTGGCGACTTCGCGCGAGAGCAGGCGCGCGGAGGAACCCGATAGGAAGAGTTCAATGTTCTCGCTATCAAGGAGACGCCGGGCAAACAGCTCCCAGCCGGGGACGAGTTGGATCTCATCAAGGAAGAAGCCGGCACGACGCGCGTCCCGCCAGGCCGGGTTCAAGCGGTAGAAGGCTTCGACCAGGAGGTCGAGATCCTGCACCTGCATGCCGGCCAGGCGTTCGTCCTCGAAGCTGAAATAGAGCAAGCCGTCTCGACCCATGCCAGCGGCATGGCGATCGGCCAGTATTTGCCACAAAAGAGAGGTCTTTCCGGCCCGACGCATCCCGATCACCGCCGTGGCCTTGCCCTTGACCGCAGGCAGCCAGACATCGCGGCGCGTCAGCACCGGCAAGGGGGCCTCCTGGGCATCGACGATTTTCTGGCGGATGATCGATCTAAATTGGCTTTCCATGACGGATCATATTATACCAACTTGACCGTTTAATACGGACAATGTCGCGCTGGCAAATCAGGCCACTGATACCGGCTGCAAATCTGGAAGTAGGCGCTGATGGGCCTGTTGTTCTGATCTCTCTCTATGAATTTACCCCTACACATGCGGGGTAAAGGCAGGCATGGTGACGCCCACGTAATATCTGGAAAGCGACCGCCTCGTCGGCGGCTTCCCCTTTTCCCCAAGTGCGGGATGTCCTTCGTCGGCTCCATTACAGCATCCGCGCCGAGACGGCTTACCTCCAGGCCCTGGCCCGGCACCAGGGCCACTATCGGCGACCCCTCTCAGGGCAAACGCATGAAATAGCATTTAATATCATACGGTTAGTGAGTAAGGCATCGCTTCATTCCGCACTCGGTGCAAGTGCATGATGTCAATGTGGGCATTCTGTGTCGTGGCCGGTCTGGCTGGACAAATCGCAATG
>JAHJDE010000201.1 GCA_018812525.1 Gammaproteobacteria bacterium | reverse complement strand
CGGCAGAGCCGATCCCACCGCCGTGGGAGCGGCTCTGCCGCGAAAAGATATCTATTGAAGACCGAATTACGGTGACACTTTACTAAATACACTTAATTAGTAATTAAGTGTATTTAGTAAAGTGTCACCGTAATTCCTTTGCGGTTAAAACGCGTTATTTACTGCAACTTACCGCAGCACTGCTTGAATTTCTTGCCCGAGCCGCAGGGACAGGGTTCGTTGCGGCCCACCTTACGCTCGGTCCGCTTGAAGGGCTGGTGTTGCTCCGCCTCTTCCTCGGGCCGCTCCACATCGCCGCCGAAGCCCTTGAATTCCTCGTGTTTGAACTCGAACTGCCGCGGTCTCTGCTCCCGCTCCAGCTCCTCTGGCGAACGGACATCCGCCTTGAGCAGGGTCACGACAACATCGTGCTTGAGGGAATCGAGCATCTGGGAAAACATCTCGAAGGCCTCGCGCTTGTACTCCTGCTTGGGATTCTTCTGGGCATAGCCGCGCAGATGGATACCCTGGCGCAGGTAGTCCATGGCGGCCAGGTGCTCCTTCCAGTGATGGTCGAGGATCTGCAACATGAGCGCCTTCTCGATGTAACGCATCGACAGGGCGCCCAGACTGGCCTCCTTCCCGGCGCATGCGGACTCGATCCGGTCATGGATGCGCTGCCGCAGGGGCTCCTCGTGCAGCTCCTCATCCTCGTCAAGCCATTGCTGCAGGGGTAGGTCAAGGCCGAATTCCGACGCAAGGGCCTGTTCGAGACCGGGGATATTCCACATATCATCCAGGCTGTGCGGGGGCACAAAACCACTGATCAGGCTGTCGACCACATCCTTCCGCATGGCGCCGATGGTCCCGGAAACGTCATCCACGTCCATGAGTTCATCGCGCTGCTGGTAGATCACCTTGCGCTGATCGTTGGCCACGTCGTCATATTCCAGCAACTGCTTACGGATATCGAAGTTCCGGCCTTCCACCTTGCGCTGGGCGTTCTCGATGGCGCGGGTGACCCAGGGGTGCTCGATGGCCTCGCCCTCCTGCATCCCCAGTTTCTGCATCAGCCCGGCGACCCGGTCCGAGGCGAAGATGCGCATAAGGTTATCTTCCAGGGAAAGATAAAAGCGGGTCGAGCCAGGGTCGCCCTGGCGGCCGGAGCGTCCGCGCAACTGGTTGTCGATGCGACGGGATTCATGGCGTTCACTGCCGATCACATGGAGACCGCCAGCCGCGAGGACTTGTTGATGGCATTGGTCCCAGTCGGCCTTGGCCTCGGCCCGTTTCTCATCGGTGAGATCCATGCCCAATGCTGCCAGGGCCGCCTCCGGGTTACCGCCAAGGACGATATCGGTCCCGCGTCCCGCCATGTTGGTGGCAATGGTGACGGCGCCGGGCAGACCCGCCTGGGCGACAATGCCGGCCTCCTGTTCATGGTGCTTGGCATTGAGCACCTTGTGGGCAATATTCTCCTTCTCCAGCAGGCCTGAAACCAGCTCCGATGCCTCGATGGAGGCGGTGCCCACCAACACCGGCTGACCTTTTTCAACGCAGGCACGGATGTCCTGGATGATGGCGCCGAACTTCTCACGCTGGGTGAGGTAGATCAGGTCGCCCATGTCGTCGCGGATCATGGGGCGGTTGGTCGGTATGACCACCACCTCCAGGCCATAGATCTGCTGGAACTCGTAGGCCTCGGTATCGGCCGTACCGGTCATGCCTGAGAGTTTTTCGTAGAGGCGGAAGTAGTTCTGAAAGGTGACAGAGGCCAGGGTCTGGTTCTCATGCTGGATCGGCACCCCCTCCTTTGCCTCCACGGCCTGGTGCAGTCCCTCGGACCAACGCCGACCCGGCATGGTACGGCCGGTGAATTCATCGACGATGATGACCTCGCCAGCACGGACGATGTAATCCACATCGCGCTGAAACAGGGCGTGGGCGCGCAGGGCGGCACTGACATGATGCATGAGGCTGATGTGGCCGCTGTCATAGAGGCTGGCCCCCTCGGGCAGAAGGCCCGTAGCCGCCAGCATCTCCTCGATCTTCTGATGGCCCTCCTCACTCAGGAAGACCTGCCGCGACTTCTCATCGACGGAGTAGTCACCCGGCCCGAAATCCTCCTGGCCCTCGGCGTTGGTTATCTTCTTCTGGCGCGTCAGACCGGGGATCAGCTTGTTGATGCGGATATAGAGTTCGGAGCTGTCCTCCGCCGGACCCGAGATGATCAGGGGCGTGCGGGCCTCATCGATGAGGATGGAGTCGACCTCGTCCACCACCGCGAAAAAGCGACCCCGCTGCACCCGCTGGCCGGCCTCGAATGCCATGTTGTCGCGCAGATAGTCGAAGCCGAACTCGTTGTTGGTGCCGTAAGTGATGTCGGCCCCATAGGCCTCCCGCCGGGTAACAGGCCGCATGTGCCTCGTGCCCTGGGCATCCACCTCATAGGATGGATCGAACAGAAAGGAACTCTCGTCCGGTCCCATGCCGCCCGAGGACTGAACCACGCCGACGCTGAGCCCCAGAAAATGGTAGAGCCGCCCCATCCACTCCGCATCGCGCCGGGCCAGGTAATCGTTCACCGTCACCACATGCACGCCCTTGCCGGGAAGGGCATTCAGATAAACGGCCAGGGTCGCCACCAGGGTCTTGCCCTCGCCGGTGCGCATTTCAGCGATCTTGCCCTGATGCAGGACCATGCCGCCGATGAGCTGCATGTCGAAATGGCGCATCCCCAGGGCGCGAATACCTGCCTCGCGGACCAGGGCGAAGGACTCGGGCAGGAGGGCGTCCAGCGTTTCGCCGGCCGCGAGCCGCTGCCTGAACTCGGCCGTCTTGCCCCGCAGCTCTTCGTCGCTGAGGGGCTTAACAAGCTGCTCCTGGGCGCCGACCTCGGCGACCGCCTTTTGCATGCGCTTGATGAGGCGCTCGTTTCGGCTACCGAAAATTTTCTTGAGAAGCTTGCTGACCATCCGAGTATCCGCCGGGAGAGTGATTCAGAAATAGGGAGGGGCAGGGCTCGCTCTTGCCTGCCCCGCATATAAACAACCCCTTGCCGCGGACCATCCAGGGACGGCGCCGCCGGCGAAGGGGCGATGATAGCGCAAAACGGGGCCCGTTGGCAGGACCGGGGGAGAATCGCTCCCCCGTCAGTGACTGCCGCTCAGGTATTTGACGGGATTGATTGCCTGGCCGTCCTTGATGACCTCAAAATGGACATGCGGACCCGTGGACCGGCCGGTCGAGCCCAGGAGAGCAATGGTCTGTCCCTTGGTCACGGTGTCACCCACCGAAACGACGTTCTTCAGGTTGTGGCCGTAACGGGTGACATAGCCGTTGCCGTGCTTGATATCGACCACCTTGCCGTAGCCGGGCTTGTCACCGGAATAGACGACCAGGCCCGATGCGACGGTGAAGATCTCGGTGCCCGGCCTGCCATTGAAATCAACCCCCGAGTGCATGGCCTGCCGGCCGGAGAAGGGGTCGAAGCGGACGCCGAAGCGCGAGGTGATCCAACCCCTTGCCACCGGCTTGCCGGAGGGCTGCACCTCAAGCTGAAGTTTGCGGTTCATCAGCATCGCCTCCAGCAGATCGAGCTTCCACTCCCGATCCTCCAGGGTCGCGTTCAGGGCATCCAGCTCCTTTATCAGATCCGCCGCGCTGGCCGGCTCGTCGCTGCCGATGCCTTCCAGTCCCCCCATGGGTGGGGCCTCGTTGAAGTTGAACTCCTCCCGGTCCAGCTTGCCGAGCTGGGTGAGCCGCTCGCCCAAGGCGTCCAGCCGCATCACATGGGCCTGGAGACTCCCCAGGCGCAGGGCAAGGGCGTCAAGATGGTATTCGGCCCGTTCCTTGAACTGCGAGAAGTTACCCCGCTGCTCCGTCAGGATCTTGTTCAGATCCGAATAGCTTGCCATACCCCCTTCCCTGGCCTCGGCCATGGCGAAGCGATAACCGGCCCAGCCACCTGCCGCCAAAATCAGCACCGATAACAGCACCAGGCCAGTGATGATCATCTTCAGATCGACCTCGACACTGCCCCACTTTTTGCAATGCTGGGATAAAAATATAATATTCATCGATAATTCACTCGATGTTATTTTGACAATTTCGCCATAAAGATGCCGACGAAACCCATTTATCAACCCATCAGCCGCTTCATGCATTCGAGCAAGCGGCTGGAATCCCTGGCCCTCCAGTCCCAGCACAACGAGGAACTGCTGGTTGCGGTCCGCTCACGGTTGCCGGACCCGCTCTGTGATCACTGCATCGCAGCCCTGCTCTCGAACGACAGGCTCAGCCTTTTTGTCGATTCACCGGCCTGGTCCACCCGGGCGCGCTTCCTCAAGGAGCAACTGCAACGGGACTTGCAGCCGCTCGGCATCTCCTTTGCTCAATTGGTTATCAAGGTATTCCGGCCTTCCCTGCCCAGGTCACTGCCAAAAGGCCACCGCCCCCTTCTCTCATCGAAAACCGCCAACCTCTTGAGGATCAGCGCTTCCGGCATTTCGGACCCCCGTCTCCGCGAGGCACTGCTTCGGCTCGCATCCCACACGCGAGGCTAGGCCCGCGCGGCGCCGGGGGGCCGCGCGAGATCGAACGGAACCCATTTGATGAACTTGCAAAATGGCCTTCCCAGCCATTTTGCAAGAGGGTTCATCCCTGAACCTCAGCTTGCCTGGGCCGGTTGCAGGAAGGATATCGGCAGTTGCTCGCCGGCATCGAAGGTCACCTCTTCCCAGGCATCCCGATCGGCCAGGAGGGTCTTCAACAACCGGTTGTTCAGCTCATGCCCGGACTTGTGGCCGGTGAAGGCGCCGATCAGGCTATAGCCGAGCAGATAGAGATCACCGATGGCATCCAGGATCTTGTGCTTGACGAATTCGTCCTCGTACCTCAGGCCATCGTCGTTCAACACCCGGTAATCGTCCACCACGATGGCGTTTTCCAGGCTGCCGCCAAGGGCCAGGTCTCGCTGGCGCAGGGCCTCGACATCCTTCAGGAACCCGAAGGTGCGGGCGCGACTGATCTCCTTGACGAAGGAGGTGGAGGAGAAGTCGATGGAGGCGTATTTGCTGCGTTCGGAGATGGCGGGGTGGTCGAAGTCGATGGAGAAGGAGACCTTGAATCCGTCGAAGGGTTCGAAGGAGGCGCGCTTGTCGCCATCTTCAACCGTCACCTTTCGTTTGATGCGGATGTACTTCTTCGGGGCGTTCTGTTCCTCGATGCCGGCCGACTGGATCAGGAAGACGAAGGGTCCGGCGCTGCCGTCCATGATGGGGACCTCAGGCGCGCTGACATCCACATAGAGATTATCGATACCCAGACCCGCCAGGGCCGACAGCAGGTGCTCGACGGTGGAGACGCGGACATCGCCCCGCATGAGGGTAGTCGAGAGGCGGGTATCGCCCACGTTATGGGCCTCGGCCCTGATCTCGACCGGTTTCGCGAGGTCGGTCCGGGTAAAGACAATCCCGGTATTGGGTGCCGCCGGCCGCAAGGTCAGATAGACCTTCCCCCCCGTATGGAGCCCGACGCCTGTGGCGCGTATGACGTTCTTCAACGTGCGTTGCCTGATCATGGCGCGATGCTACCCCGTCTTTTTAGCCCTGTTTTCGAGTAGACCGATGGTATCACAGGGTTTATGAACCGCCAAAAAACTATTTCCAGCCGTCAAATATGTGGCGGAGTTCAAGGATTGGATGACTATCATAGGCTATCAATCCGCCTGCCGGCGCAGAAAGGCCGGGATATCCAGGTAGTCCATATCGCCGCTCTGGGCCTGGCTCAGATCGGGGTGTTGCTTGTTGCGTCGCTCCACCGTGGGCTTTTCCAGCTCCCGATAGTTGGAGCCCCGCACCTCATCGGCGATCCCTCTGTTGGTCACGGCTGGTTTCACCACCGTGCGCACGGGGGCAATCTTCTTTTGTGCCGGCTTGGCCTCCACCGGCTGGGCTGCGGCCCTTTGCTGCTCGCCGAGTCCCGTCGCCACCACCGTCACCCGCATCTGGTCCTGCATTTCCGGGTCGATTGCGGTCCCCATGACGATGAGTGCGTCGTCACAGGCGAATTCCCGCACGATATTGCCCACCTCGTCGAATTCGCCGATGGTGAGGTCGAGGCCGGCGGTGATATTTACCAGAATCCCCCGTGCCCCCGATAGATTGATGTCTTCCAGCAAGGGGCTGTTGATGGCCTTCTCTGCCGCCTCCTGGGCGCGGTTGGAGCCAGCCGCAATGCCTGAACCCATCATGGCCTGGCCCATCTCTGACATTACGGCCCGCACGTCGGCGAAGTCAACATTGATCAGACCCGGCCGGGTAATCAATTCCGCTATGCCCTGGACCGCGCCGAGCAGGACATCGTTGGCGGCCTTGAAAGCGCTCAGGAGGGAGACATCGCGCCCCAGTACCGGCAGGAGCTTCTCATTGGGGATGGTAATCAGTGAGTCCACATGGCGACTCAGTTCCCCTATCCCCTCCGATGCCACCCGGCCCCGCTTGGGTCCTTCGAAGGGGAAGGGGCGGGTGACCACGGCCACGGTCAGGATCCCCATCTCGCGGGCGATTTCGGCTACCACCGGGGCTGCCCCGGTACCCGTTCCGCCACCCATGCCGGCTGTGATGAACACCATGTCGGCACCCTCGATGGCCTCTGCGATCCGTTCCTTGTCCTCCAGGGCCGCATCCCGCCCTTTGTCAGGATTGGCACCGGCGCCCAATCCCTTGGTGATGGAGGAGCCCAGTTGCAGCACGGTCCGCGCCTTGCTGCTCTTCAGTGCCTGGGCATCGGTATTCGCGCAGATGAAATCCACCCCCTCGATATTGGCAACCAGCATGTGGTTGACTGCATTGTTCCCGCCGCCCCCGACACCGATCACCTTGATTACCGCGTTCTGCGGATCGACATCCACCAATTCAAATTTGCTCATTTCATATCTCCCCTGAATCTTCTCAATACTGCCGGGCCGTGCAACGCACAAGCCATTAAAAGTTCCCCTGAAACCACTGCCTCATGCGATCCCATACCGCCCCCACTCCTGAATTACCCCCCGTTTCCTGCATCTGCGCTGTGCGAGTGCGGTGCCCGAAATGGAGCAGACCGACGCCGGTGGCATAGATGGGATTACGCACCACATCCGCCAGGCCGGTCACGCCCTGGGGTATCCCCAGCCGGACCGGCATGTGAAAGATCTCCTCCGCGAGGTCGATCAGACCTTCGATCTTCGCACTGCCGCCGGTCAACACCACGCCGCCGGCCAGCAACTCCTCAAATCCGCTGCGGCGCAACTCCCTCTGCGCCAGGGTCAGCAGCTCGTCATAGCGGGGCTCGACCACCTCTGCCAGGATCTGCCGGTTGAGCCGGCGCGCGGACCTGTCGCCGATGCTCGGAACCTCGATGATCTCCTCGCTGCTCGCCAGTTGCCGCAGGGCGCAGGCGTAGCGGATCTTGATCTCCTCGGCATGCTGGGTCGGGGTACGCAGGGCCACGGCGATATCGTTGGTCACCTGATCCCCTGCGATGGGGATAACCGAGGTATGACGTATGGCGCCCCCGGTAAAGATGGCAATATCCGTGGTGCCGCCGCCGATATCCACCAGACAGACCCCCAGCTCGCGCTCATCCTCGCTCAATACCGCATAACTCGAAGCAAGCTGTTCCAGCACCAGTTCATCCACCTCAAGCCCGCAGCGCTTGACGCACTTGTAGATATTCTGGGCCGCGCTCACCGCCCCGGTCACCAGATGGACCTTCGCCTCCAGACGGACCCCGGACATGCCGATGGGGTGCCGGATGCCGTCCTGGCTGTCGATAATGAACTCCTGCGGCATGATGTGGATGATCCGCTGATCCGCCGGGATGGCCACAGCCCTCGCCGCCTCGATCACCCGCTCCACATCCTGTTGCGTCACCTCGCGATCCTTGATCGCAACGATGCCGTGGGAGTCCATGCTGCGGATATGGCTGCCGGCGATCCCCGCGAACACGCTGTGGATCTCGCAGCCGGCCATCAGCTCTGCCTCCTCGACGGCCCGCTGGATCGATTGCTCGGTCGATTCGATGTTGACCACCACGCCACGTTTAAGGCCGTGGGACGGGTGCGAACCGATGCCGATGATGTCGATCTCCCCGTCGTCCCTCAGCTCGCCAACGATCGCCACCACCTTGGAGGTGCCGATATCGAGCCCAACGATGAGATTCTTGTCGCCTTTCTTGGTCATCTTTGATCACCGAATTAGGAGAAATCGGGGACAGTGGTCTGTACCCAATTTCTTGAAACCTTCTCCCCCGCCTCCAGGACCCACTTTACCGCCATGCCGTTGGCGTACCTCAGATCGACCGATTCCATCCGCCGGCCGGCCTCTTTCGTCAAATGCGGATAGGCCATGACAAAGCGTTCCAGCCGCCGGTTGAAGCCGCCCACGCCGAGGCGCACCTGGACACCGCCATCGGTCCACAGGCTCCAGGCCCCGCGCTCGTTCAGCTCCAGGCCCGCCACCTTCATACCCAGGGGCTCCAGGACCTTGCTGGCATATCGATAACGCTCGATCAGCTCCCGCCCGCTCCCCTCCGGCCCCGCCAACTGAGGCAACGCCTGGGACAGCTCCGTCCCGCCCGAGCCGAACACCACCCCGCCGGGGTTCACCAGGCCCTGCCGGCCCCAGCGGGCGTAGGGGGTCTGCTCCGTCACCCGGATCAGCAGGGTATCGGGCCAGACCCTGCGAACGCTTGCCTTGGCGACCCAGGGCAGGGACTCCGCCGCCCGTTTGACCGCCAGCACATTCACCGTAAAAAATCCGCCCTGGGTCACATCGGCCACCACCCGCTCCAGATCGGCCTTTTTCAGGTAACGCATATCCCCTTCGATCCGGGCCACCTTGAGGGGTGTGACGGCTGGGTCGGCCAGCCATTTGCCCACCCAGGCCAGGAGCATCAGCGTCACCACCAGGCTGAGCAGATCACCCAGGGCGAATCCCCTTCTTTCGGCCGGCTCGCTCATCCCTATGCCAGGGTCTCGGCCAGGATGCGCCAGACCAGTTCGTCGAAATCGATCCCCGCCTGACGGGCCGCCATGGGGACCAGGCTATGGTCCGTCATACCCGGCACCGTGTTGATCTCCAGCAGCCAGGGCCGCCCCTCCCTGTCGGTCATAAAATCGACGCGCCCCCAGCCGGTCGCGCCCACCGTCTCGAAGGCCCTTAGCGCCAGGCGGGCGTATTCCTGTTCCTTCGCCTCATCCAGTCCGCAGGGACAGAGGTAGCGGGTGGAATTCGACAGGTACTTGGCCTGGTAGTCATAGAAACTGTTCGGCGTCTCCAGCTTGATCAGGGGCAGGGACTGGCCGGCCAGCACCGCCGCCGTGTACTCGCCGCCCGTGATCCACTGCTCCGCCAGGACCAGGCCGTCGAAGCGGCTCGCCTCTTCCCAGGCCTGGCGCAGCCCGCCGGCATCCTCCACCTTGCTCATGCCGATGCTCGACCCCTCGTGGGCCGGCTTGATCATGAGCGGGAAGCCCAGGGCCTTGGCCTTGTCCAGATCCGCCTCGGACTGGATCACCGTGAAATCGGGAGTCGGCAGGCCCGCCCCTTTCCAGATCAGCTTGCAGCGGTATTTGTCCATGCCCAGGGCCGAGGCCATGACCCCGCTGCCGGTATAGGGCAGGCCCATCACTTCAAGGGCGCCCTGGATCACGCCGTCCTCGCCGCCCCGCCCGTGCAGGGCGATGAAGGCGCGCGCGAAGCCCTGCTCCTTGAGGCCGAAGACCGCCCGCTCGGAGTCCACATCGACCAGCCAGGCATCGATCCCCTTGCGCTTCAGGCCCTGGTGGACCGCATCGCCACTTTTGAGGGAGACCGGCCGTTCAGCCGACCAGCCGCCGTAAAGCACCGCCACCTTGCCGAAATCCGCCGCTGTTGCTGTCATCTCTTTCGTTCTCCCGCAATACCGTTGCGCATTTTGTACCGGCCCATTTTTGGACAGGATTAACAGGATTTTTCAGGATCGTAGGGGCGGGTGTACGGGCGGGTTTGAAACCCGCCCCTACGCCCCGCCCCCACCACCCAACTGCCCTGGCAACCGCTGGAAGGCCGCGCCGATGTCGCCGGCCCCCGCCATCAGCACCACGTCGCCGTCGCGCAATATCCCGTTCAACACCTCCGGCAGCTCGGCCAGGGGATCGACGAAGACCGGGTCGATCTGCCCTCGGGCGCGGATGGCGCGGATCAGGCTGCGCCCGTCGGCCCCGGCGATGGGGGCCTCGCCCGCCGGATAGACCTCGCACAGGGCCAGGAGGTCGGGCCGCGACAGGACCTTGACGAAGTCGTCGAACTGCTCCTGGGTCCGGCTATAGCGGTGGGGCTGGAACACCAGCACCAGGCGGCGCTCGGGCCAACTGGCGCGGGCCGCCTGCATGGTCGCCTCCAGCTCGCGGGGGTGGTGGGCGTAGTCGTCGACCAAGGTCACCTGACCCAGTTCCAGCTCGCATTCATGGATGTTGAAGCGGCGACCGATGCCCTGGAAATTGCCGAGTCCGCGCAGGATGGCCGCGTTCCCCACCCCGATCAGGCGGGCGATGGAGATGGCCGCCAGGGCGTTGAGCACGTTGTGGCGGCCCGGCAGGTTGAGCGCCACCGCCAGGTCCTCGTGACCCTCCTGTCGGACGGTGAAATAGTTCCGCAACCCCTCCTGGCGGATATCCAGCGCGCGCACCAGGGCATCCTCCACCGTGCCGTAGGTCAGCACGGGACGGGAGACCTCGGGCAACAGGTCGCGGGTGTTCTCGTCGTCGATGCAGAGCACGGCGCAGCCATAGAAGGGCAGGTGGTGCAGAAACTCCAGGAAGGTCTCCCGCAGTTTCTCGAATTCGTTGCCGTAGGTGACCATGTGGTCGCGGTCCACGTTGGTGACCACCGCCAGCATGGGTTGCAGGTAGAGGAAGGAGGCGTCGCTCTCGTCGGCCTCGGCCACCAGGTATTCGCTCTCCCCCAGCTTGGCGTTGCTGCCGGCGCTGTTGAGCTTGCCGCCGATGACGAAGGTCGGGTCGAGCCCCTCCTCCGTCAGCAGCATGGTCACCAGGCTGGTGGTCGTCGTCTTGCCGTGGGTGCCGGCGATGGCGATGCCGAAGCGGAAGCGCATCAGCTCGGCCAGCATCTCGGCGCGCCGGACCACCGGGATGCGGCGCTGCCGGGCCTCGGCCACCTCGGGATTGGCCTCGTTGATGGCGCTCGACACCACCACCACGTCGCTGCCCTCGATATTGGCGCCGCTGTGGCCGATATGGACGCCGATGCCGACCTGCTCCAGGCGGCGGGTATTGTTGCTCTCCTTGGTATCGGAGCCGGTGACCCGGTAGCCCAGATTCGCCATGACCTCGGCGATCCCGCTCATCCCCACCCCGCCGATGCCAACGAAGTGGATATGGCGCACCCGGCTCCGAATCCAGCTCTGTTCAACGTTTTTCTTCATTCCAAAAACCTCATTTCAACCGCAAAGGACGCAAAGGAACACAAAGAAATCCCCCTGGATTGCTTGCATTTTGCCGCCTGCTAGGGAAACGGATGGACAGGCAAAGGTAATGACCTGTCCTTCTTCGCGTTCTTTGCGCCCTTTGCGGTTAGTCTTTTTTGGGTTCATGCGCCATCGTCTCCTCGCAGACATCCGCCACCTGGGCGTCCGCATTGGTTATTCCAAGCCCCCGCGCCGCGCTCGCCATGGCAAGCAGCCGGCCCCGGTCGGACAAAATCGTTGTCAGCGCCTGCCCCAAACCCTCCGGGGTCATGGCCTGCTGGGGCATCAATACCGCCGCGCCCCGGTCCGAGAGATAGCCCGCGTTCCGGGTCTGATGGTCATCCACCGCGAAGGGATAGGGGACCAGGATCGCGGCCACCCCGGCGGCGGCTAGCTCCGACACAGTCAGGGCGCCGGCCCGGCAGACCACCAGATCGGCCCAGGCATAGGCCTCCGCCATGTCGCCGATGAACTCGCTCAACTGCCCCTCGACCCCGGCGGCCCGGTAGTGGGCCTGGGTCTGTTCCAGCTTGCCCCGGCCCGCCTGATGCCGGACCTCGATCGCCAGGCCGGACTTGGCCAGGGCCTGGGGCACCTGCTCGTTCAACACCTGGGCACCCAGGGAGCCGCCGATGACCAGCAGCCTCGGCGGTCCCTCCCGTCCCGCCAGGCGCTGCTCCGGCCCCGGCAGCCCGGAGATATCGACCCGCACCGGGTTGCCCAGGGCCAGGGCGCCCTTGCCCGGCGCAAAGCTGCCGGGGAAGGCCTCCAATACCCGGTTGGCGATCCCGGCCAGCCATTGATTGGCCATGCCCGGCACCGCGTTCTGTTCGTGGATCACCAGGGGTACGCCCGACAGGCGCGCCACCAGGCCGCCCGGCCCCGTCACGAAACCACCCATGCCCAGGGCCAGGTCCGGCCGGCGTCGGCGGATGATAGTTGCCGCCTGCCAGGCGGCCCGCAACAATTGGAAAGGGGCCGTCAGCCAGCGCAGGAGGCCGTTCTGCCGCAGCCCCTGCATCCGGATGAACTCCATCTCGATCCCGGCGGGCGGCACCAGCCGATTCTCCATGCCGTGCGGGGTGCCGAGCCAAAAGACCTCGTGGCCGCGCTTGCGCAGCTCCTGGGCCACGGCCAGACCGGGGAAGACATGCCCTCCCGTGCCCGCCGCCATGATCATCACGCGGGCGCCCATGCCGGTTCCTCCTCGTTCCTGTTCCTATTTTCCCAGTCGATCCGCAGCAGGACCGCGACCATCAGGCTGGCCACCAGGATGCTGTTGCTGCCGTAGCTCATGAAGGGCAGGGTCAGGCCCTTGGTCGGCAGCAGGCCGAGGTTCACGCCGATATTGACGGCCGCCTGCAAGGCGATACAGAGGGTGAGTCCATAGGCCACATAGGCGGCGAAGCGCCGCCCCATGGTCTCCGCAGCCGCTCCGATGGCGAAGCCGCGCCAGCTGACCAGCCCGAACAGGCCGATGACCGTCAGCGACCCCGCCAGGCCAAGCTCCTCGCCGATGACCGCCAGCAGAAAGTCGGTGTGCGCCTCCGGCAGATAGAAGAGCTTCTGTATCCCGGCCCCCAGCCCGACCCCGATCCACTCGCCCCGGCCGAAGGCGATCAATGCCTGGGTCAGTTGAAACCCCGTGTTGAGGGGATCGGCCCAGGGGTCCATGAAGGAGGTGACGCGGTCGAGCCGGTATTGCTTCACCCAAACCAGCACCGGCGCGGTCAGCAACCCTACGGTCAGCATCAGCCCGTACTGCCAGACCGGGACCCCGCCCAGGAAAAGCATCCCCAGCACCGTTGCAACAATCACCACGGCGGTGCCGAAATCGGGCTCCAGCAAGACCAGGCCGGCGGCGGCCAGCACCAGCGCCATGGGCTTCGCGAAGCCCCGGAAGCTGTGCGCCACTTCCTCCTGGCGCCGGACCAGATAACCGCCGATATAGACCACCACGAACAGCTTCATGAACTCCGAGGCCTGAATACTCATCGGCCCGACCGGGATCCAGCGCGTGGCGCCATTCACCGTCCTGCCCAGGCCCGGTATCAACAGGATCAGCAGCAGGACGAGCCCGATGAAGTAGAGCATCGGCCCCGCCCGCTCCAGCCGGCCGAGCGGCACCCGCAGCATGGCCAGGGCGCCCGCGCCCCCCAGCCCCAGGCCCAGCAGGTGCCGGTTCAAATAATGGAAGGGCGCGTCGGTCATCTTGTGCAGGGAGGACGAGCCCACCATGACCAGCCCCAGGCCCAGCAAGGCGGCCACCGCAAACAGGAAGATGTAATCGGTCCGGGGCAGCAGCTTCATCCCGCCGGTGGTTGCCTGTGGTCTGACCGCCGTGTTCATACCGGATTCCTCGATTTATCTCGCGCAAAGGCGCAAAGACGCAGAGAAAACAAGGAGCCTGTAGGTTGGGTTAGGCGCGCAACCTCACCGGCGCCACGCTTCCCTTTGCGATCAGTGCGCGCCGTAACCCAACAGGGGGTGCCGAATGTTGGGTTTGTTCGGTGCGTCCTGCACCTCACCCCTCCGGGGCTTGCGCGGAAAACCCGCTCCAGGCGGTTTTTTCGGCGGGAATACCGACTAACCCAACCTACATTTGCCGTCGCGATCATTGACAGTAATCCCTCACCGCCTTGGCAAAGACATCGCCGCGGTGCATGTAGTTGTTGAACATGTCGAAGCTGGCGCAGGCCGGCGACAGGAGCACCGAATCGCCGGGGCGGGCATGGCTCGCCGACAGGGCCACCGCCTCGGTCATGTCCTTCGCCTTCACCATGGGGACCCTGTGCCTCAGGGCGGCCTCGATCATGGGCGCGTCCCGTCCGATCAGGACCAGGGTCCGCACCGTCCGTTGGGCGACCGGGGCCAGATCCCTGAACTCGGCCCCCTTGCAGTCCCCCCCGGCGATGAGCACCACCTTGCCCCCGCCCTCCCCGTTCCCCAGCCCGTCCAGGGCCGCCGCCGTGGCGCCCACATTGGTCCCCTTGGAGTCGTTGTACCAGCGGACACCCTGGTGTTCCGCCACCAGTTGGGTCCGGTGCGGCAGGCCCCGGAATTGGCGCAGGACGCTCAACTTGCTCGGGTCGGAAACCCCCATCAGATCGGCCATGGCGATGGCGGCCAGGGCATTGGCCATGTTGTGGCGGCCGGGGATCAGCAACTCACTTGCGGCAAGAAAGGGTTCTTCCCCCCGGCACAGCCAGAGCCTGCCGTCTTGTTTTTTGAGGCCGTATTGATTACCGGAGGGCTCGCCCAGGGTGAAGGCCCGGTCCTCCTCCCGGAGTTCGGCCATGGCCATGACCGCCGCGTCGTCGCCATTGAAAACCCGGTTCTCGGCCCCCCGGTAGATGCGCGCCTTGGAGGCGATATAGGCGTCCAGATCAGCGTAGCGGTCCATGTGGTCGGGCGAGATGTTCAACACCGTGGCAACGCAGGGCATGAGGCTGGCGGTGGTATCCAACTGGAAGCTGGAGAGTTCCAGTACATAGAGTTCGGCCCCCTTGCCCAGGAGCTCCAGGGCTGGCTCGCCCAGATTTCCGCCGATTCCGGCCTTGATCCCCTCCTCCCGCAGGATCTCGCCCAGCAGCGTGGTGACGGTGCTCTTGCCGTTCGATCCCGTAATGGCCGCCACCGGGGCATCCGCGTAACGGGCGAAGAGTTCGATGTCGCCCATCACCGGTTTGCCTTGCCGGATGGCCTCGGCAACAACAGGTTCCGTCAAGGGGACACCGGGGCTGACCACCAGACTATCCGCCGAATGCACGGCCGGATGGTTGAAATGGCCCAGGAACAGGGGCAGTCCGGGCAACTCCTCGCGCACGGCCTCCAGCCCCGGCGGCCTCTCGCGGCTGTCGATAACCGCCACCTCGAACCCTTGCTTCAGGAGGAAACGGGCACAGGAGAGCCCGGTCTTGCCGAGACCGACCACCAGCACCTTGCCCGCCAGGGGCCGTGAAGCAAAATGTCCCGATGTTTTCACCCGACTATCCATCTCAACGAATCTTCAAGCTCGAAAGGCCGATCAACACCAGGATCACCGTGATGATCCAGAACCGCACGATCACCTTGGGCTCCGGCCAGCCCTTCAACTCATAGTGGTGGTGGATGGGCGCCATGCGGAAGATACGCCGCCCGGTCATTTTGAATGAGGCTACCTGGAGGATCACCGAGATCGTCTCCAGCACGAAGATCCCCCCCATGATGAAGAGCACCAGCTCCTGGCGGACCGTCACCGCGATGGTCCCCAGGGCTGCGCCCAGGGCCAGCGCTCCGATATCCCCCATAAAGACCTGGGCCGGATAGGTGTTGAACCAGAGGAAGCCCATGCCGGCCCCCACCAGGGCACCGCAGATGATGCTCACCTCACCCACCCCCGGCAGATGTGGGATCAACAGATAATTGGCAAAATTGGCATGACCTGCGGAATAGGCGAACACCGCCAGGGCGCCCGCCACCAGCACCGTCGGCATGATGGCCAGCCCATCCAGGCCGTCGGTCAGGTTGACCGCATTACTGGTCCCCACGATCACGAAATAGGTGAAGAGTATCGACCCGATCCCCAGATCGATCGCCACCTCTTTGGTGAAGGGGATCAGGAGTTGGGTCTCCGCCGGCAGGGTCCCGGTCTGGTAGAGCCACCAGGCTGCGCCGATGCCCACCACTGACTGCCAGAAGTATTTGTAGCGGGCGACCAGGCCACGCGGGTCCTTGCGCACCAGTTTGATGTAGTCGTCGGCGAAGCCGATGACACCGAACAACAGGGTCGTGATCAGGACCACCCAGACATAGCGGTTGCCCAGATCGGCCCAGAGCAGGGTGGCAATCCCCACCGCCACCAGAATCAGGGCGCCGCCCATGGTCGGGGTCCCCGCCTTTGAAAAATGGGATTGCGGACCGTCGTCGCGCACCACTTGGCCGATCTGGTGCCGGCTCAGGCGCCGGATCATCGCGGGGCCGACGACGAAGGAGATGACCAGCGCCGTCAGCGTCGCCAGGATCGCCCGCAGGGTGATGTACTGGAAGACGCGGAAAAAGCCTTCGTATTGGGACAGATAGTCCGCCAATTCAAGCAACATGAAAGATACCCTGAAAAAATTCGATAACCACAAAGAGCGCCAAGGATCGCAAAGAACCGCTTTTTCAAAACAGGATTATTCGGCGCTCCCTGCCCCTCACTCCATAACCTTCGCGTTCTTTGCGTCCTTGGCGGTTAAAATGTAATTTTTGGTTTTAAATCAAAGCCGCCACGACCCTATCCATGGCCGAGGAGCGCGACCCCTTCACCAATACGGATGCCTCTGTATTCAGCTCTGCCCGCAACCGATCAACCAGCGACTCCTGGGAGGGGAAGAGGACGCCGCCCTCGCCGAAGCCCTCCACCGTACCGGTGCTCAGGAGGCCGACGGCATAGAGGCGGTCGATCCCCGCCGCCTTCGCGGCAATCCCCAGCTCCTGGTGGAGTTCCGCCGCCCTGGGACCCAGCTCGGCCAAGTCGCCCAGCACCAGATAGCGCCGCCCCGGCGCCTGCCGCAGGACCTCCATGGCCGCCTCAACCGAATCGGGGTTGGCATTGTAACTGTCGTCGATCAGGAAAAAGCCGCGTTGAAAGCTAACCCGGAGCCGCCCCTTCACCGGTTCCAGCCCGGCCAGCCCCTGTTTGATCCTGTCGATCCCCACGCCCAGGGCCTGGCAGGCGGCGATGGCCGCCAGTGCATTCATGCGGTTGTGCCCTCCCGCCAGACGCAGCTCCACCTCGAAGGCCCCGTCCGGGGTCTCCACGGGAAAACGGTTGACGAAGCCCTGTTCGGTCCAGAGGGTTCCGCCCGCGTGGCTGGGACCGCGCACATCGGCCTGTGCCGAAAGACCGAATCCCAGCCGCTTTCTCCCCTCGGAGAGCCCCTGCCAAAGCCCCGCCCAGGGGCTGTCGGCGTTATAGACGAAGCAGCCGTCCGGCTTGATCCCCTGGATGATCTCGGCCTTGGCACGCGCCACCCCTTCCAGGCTGCCGAAGCCCTCCAGATGGGCACGGCCGGCATTGTTGAGGACGGCCACATCGGGCCGGGCAATCGCCGTGAGATAGCCGATCTCCCCCGGATGGTTGGCCCCCATCTCGATCACGGCGGTCCGCTCCCCCTGCAGGCGCAGCAGGGTCAGGGGCAGACCGATGTCGTTGTTCAGATTGCCCTCGGTCGCCAGCAGCCCGCCTTCCTCCGCGCCCAGGATGGCCCGCAGCATCTCCTTGAGGGTGGTCTTGCCGTTGCTGCCGGTGACCCCGATCAGACGGGGATTGGCACGGTCGCGCCAGACCGCCGCCAGGCGCCCCAGGGCCAGCCGCGTGTCGGCGACAATCAACTGGGGAATGGGAAGGGCCGACTCCCGCTCCACCATGACCGCGACGGCCCCGGCCGCCGCAACCTGTTCCAGATACTCGTGGCCATCGAAGCGCTCGCCCCGCAGGGCAATGAACAGGGGCGCGCCTTCCATCTGGCGGCTATCCGTGGAGACGGCGGAAAAGGCGAGATCCGGACCGATCAACCGGCCGCCGACCGCCAAGGCCGCCTCGCTCAATCGCATACTTATCACATCAATACCTTTGAAAATCCAAATATGTAGGTTGGGTTAGGCGCGCATTTCAATACCGCTGAAGGTTTCGGTAAGGTCGGTACGCGCCGTAACCCAACCTACAAAGTTACAAAGCCAATAACCTCTCCACCTCAGCCCTATCGCTGAAGGGCCTTATCTGGTCCCCGATCTGTTGGGTCGTCTCGTGACCCTTGCCGCAGACAGCGATGATATCGCCCGGACGGGCCACTTCCAGCACCCTGGCGAAGGCCCGGCCACGGTCCCGTTCGACCAGTGCCGCGGAGGGATCGACCATCCCCATCTGTATATCCTCAATGATCCGGCCGCCATCCTCGCCGCGCGGGTTATCGTCGGTCAGGACCAGCCAGTCCGCCCAGCGTTCGGCCGCCTGCCCCATGAGAGGCCGCTTGCCCCGGTCCCGATCGCCGCCGCAGCCGAAGACACAAAAGAGCTGGCCCGCGCAATGTTCCCGCAGGGCCAGTAGGACCTTTTCCAAGGCATCCGGGGTATGGGCGTAATCGACCACCATCAGGGGCCTGTCGCCGCCGCCGAAGGGCTCCATGCGACCCGGCACCACCGCCACCTGGGCCAAGGCCCGGATGGCCTGCTCGAACCCCATGCCCTCCTCCAGCAACACGGCCAATACGGCCAGCAGATTGGAGGCGTTGAAGCGGCCCAGCCAGCGGCTCTGGATCAGGCCCGTCGAGCCGCCCAGGGTCACTCCGATGCGCAGGCCCTCGGCTGCCGTTTCCACCGAGTCCGCCCTTAGCACCCCGTCGGCCCTGGCCTCCAGGCCCGATGCCGCGCCCATGCCATAGACCAGCAGACGGGTCTCGGGCCGCAGTCCCGCCGCCATGCGGCCGACCTCCGGATCGTCCCCATTGAGGATGGCGGTGGACAGGGGCATGGCAAAGAGGCGCGCCTTGGCCACCCCGTAGGAGGCCATGTCCCCGTGATAGTCCAGGTGATCGCGGGTCAGATTGGTGAAGACCGCCCTGTCGAAACGGACCCCGGCCACCCGGCCCTGATCCAGGGCGTGGGAGGAGACCTCCATGGCCACCGCCTCGACACCTTGATCGCGGAACCCGGCCAGCAGGCGCTGCAACTCGACGGCGTCCGGCGTGGTGTGGGTGGCGGCCTGCAACCGGCCCGGCAGGCCGTTGCCCAATGTACCAACGATGGCGGTCTTCTTGATTGCCCCCAAGGCATGGGCGATCGCATGGCTGATGCTGGTCTTGCCGTTGGTCCCGGTGATGCCGATCATGCGCAGGGCGGCACTGGGGTGGCCGAAAAAGGCCGATGCCAGCCCGCTGGCCCGCATGCCAAGCCCCTCCACTGCAAACACCGGCAAGCCGGCCTTCTCGCCCAACGTAGCGATCCGGGCATTGTCCCAGTCTCCGCCCGGTTCGGCGGCGATGGCCGCCGCACCCCGTTTCACCACCTCATCGAAGTAGGCGAGCCCATGGGCCTGGCTCCCCTGCTTCGCCAGGAAGAGGCTGCCCGGCCGCACCCTGCGGCTGTCGAGGGTCAGATCCTCCAGCCGCCGGTCCATCCCGGCGGGCAGTTCGGGGAAGAGTTCACGCAACAGGCAGCCGGTCATTCTGAATTCCCCGATTCAACCGCAATGGACGCAAAGAACGCCAAAAAACACCTACTCATTCCGAACAGCCTGCGCTCAACCCAGCGGCCCGGATAACAGGAGGAGGAAATCGACACATCCCTTTGCGTTCCTTTGCGTTCTTCGCCTAAAGGGAAGTAGGTGAGGGGCGTGAGCTGGGAGCGGTAAGCTTTGCGGTTAATGGATGTTATTGAATTCATGGCACCCCCCCCGCCGCGACCATCGGCGTTGCCTTGGGCAGTTCGCCGTCCGGCGCCACGTTGAGCAGCCGCAGGGCGCCGGCCATGACCTTGGCAAAGACCGGGGCGGCCACCAGTCCGCCGTAGTATTTCTTGCCGCTAGGCTCATCGATCATGATTGCCATCACCAGCCGGGGATCGCTCATGGGCGCCATGCCGACGAAGAGGGCGAGGTAATTCTTCTCGGCGTAGTTGCCGTTGCCCAGCTTGCGGGCCGTGCCGGTCTTGCCGCCGATCCGGTAGCCCGGCACGGCCGCCTCCTGCGCTGTGCCCTCGACCGAGACCACCGACTCCAGCATGACGCGCAGCTCTTGCGCCGTCTTGGCGCTCATCACTGGTACGCCGGGCACGGCGGCCTCCCGTGGGGTGAAGCTGAGGACAGGCAGGACGCCGTCTGCGGCGATGGCAGCATAGGCCCGCGCCAATTGGAGGGCGGTAACGGAGACGCCGTAGCCATAGGCGACGACCGCCTGATCGACCGGATACCAGCGCTGGTAGGGCAGCAACTGCCCCTGCCGCTCGCCGGGAAAGCCGGACTCCATCGGCTTGCCGAAGCCCATCCGGTCCAGGTACTCCCACAGCTCCTTCTTCGGGAAACTCAGGGCGATCTTGCTGGCCCCCACATTGCTCGACTTGCGGATCACCCCCGCCACATCCAGCAGGCCGTAGTTGTGGATATCCTCGATGGTCTTGCCGGGCACATGGAAGCGGCCCGGCGAGGTCTCGACGGGGGTATCGGGCCGGTAGCGGCCGCTCTCCAGGGCTGCCGCCACGATGAAGGGCTTCATGGTCGAGCCGGGCTCGAACAGATCGGTCACGGCGCGGTTGCGCAGCCCCCCCTCCACAGCAGCGGCGGTCCGCTTGCCGTTGGGGTTGTAGGCGGGCTGATTGACCATGGCCAGGACCTCGCCGCTCCGGGCGTCGATGATCACGGCAGTGCCGCCGATGGCCTTGTGTTCCTCCACCGCCAGCTTCAACTCCCGATAGGCAAGGAACTGGAGCCGCAGGTCGAGACTGAGCGTCACCTCCCGACCGGGGCGCGGCAGCTTGATGTTCTCCACATCGCTGACGATCCGGCGCAGGCCGTCACGGATCACCCGTTTCTTGCCGGCCTCCCCGGAGAGGCTCTGCTCCAGGGTCCGCTCCAGCCCTTCCTGGCCGTGGTCCTCCACATCGGTGAACCCGAGCACATGGGCGGCCACCTCCCCCGCCGGGTAGAAGCGGCGAAACTCCCGATCGAGATGGACCCCATCGAGGTTCAGGCTGCGCGCTGCGTCCGCCATGGCGGGATCTATTCTCCTCTTTAGATAGACAAAGGTTCGGTCATCGTTTTTGGGCAGGAGCCCCTTCAATTCGGACAGATCCATCTGCAGGGCCTTGGCCAGGGCGTTCAGGGTCCCCTTGTCCCGCTTCAACTCCCTGGGATCGGCCCAGACCGATTCCACCGGGGTGCTGACCGCCAGTGGCTCGCCGTTGCGATCCTTGATCACCCCACGGCCGACAGGCACCTCCACCACCCGGAGGTGGCGTTTCTCCCCCTCCCGTTGCAGGAACTCGGTCTCGAAGATCTGGCGATCCACGGTCCCCGCCACCAGGGCAAGGCCGATCAGCAACAGCAGAGATTGCAGCGACTGCCGACGCAGGCGGTAGTTCGGCAATAGCCGCCGCGTCGCCTGATCGGTCTTTTTCTGTCGCTTGGTCGCCTTTTTCACCTAAGTTGATCCCCGCTATTACTCCGTAGGGGCGGGTTTCAAACCCGCCCGAGTACTCAATGCCTGATCACAATCACTTCCTTCGGTTCCAGCATGCGCATCTTCAGCTTCTCATGCGCCACCTGCTCTATTCGGCTATGGGCGGCCCAGGTGCTCTGTTCCAACTGCAAGCGCCACCACTCCACCTGAAGCTGCTCCTTTTCGTTGCGTAGCCGCTCCTGCTCCAGAAACAGCCGGCGGCTGGCGTATCGGGCATCGACGACGCCCAGGGCGCTCGCCAGGGCCAATACGAACATCACCCAGACCCAGACAAACTGCCGACGCGGGGTCACAACCGCTCCGCCGCCCGCAGCACGGCACTCCTTGCCCTGGGATTGGCCGCCACCTCCTCTGCGCCAGGCGTCACAGCCCCACCCAGGGCGCGCAGACGGCGGTTCAACTGATCCGCCCTGACCGGTACGCCGCGTGGCAGATCGTCGCCCCGCGCCTGATCCCGGATGAAACGCTTCACGATCCGGTCCTCCAGGGAGTGGAAGCTGATCACCGCCAGCCGCCCGCCGCTCACCAGCACCTCCAACGACTGTTCCAGGCCCTTTCTCAGATCATCCAGTTCGCCGTTGATCCAGATCCGTATGGCCTGGAAACTCCGTGTGGCCGGATGCCTGCCCTTTTCCCAGGCGGGATGGGCCTTGCTGATCACCTCCGCCAGACGGCCGGTCCCGGCAATGGGTCCGCTCTCGCGCTCGGCGCGGATTGCAGCCGCTATCCGCTTGGCGAAACGCTCCTCGCCGTACGCCTTCAACACCCAGGCGATCTCCCGTTCCGGCGCCCGGTTGAGCCAGACCGCCGCACTCTCCCCCAGGGCCGGATCCATGCGCATATCCAGGGGGCCATCCCGCAGAAAACTGAACCCCCGCTCGGGGTCGTCGAGCTGTGGCGACGAAACGCCCAGGTCCATCAAAACCCCATGGACACCACTCCAGCCCGCTTCGGCCGCCATCACTCCCAGTTGGGCGAAGCTCCCCTGCCGGATGCGGAACCGATCGTCCTGTGCAAAGAGCTTGCGGCCATGCTCGACCGCCGCCGGATCCTTGTCGATCGCCAACAGGGCGCCGCCGGGGCCCAGCCGCTCCAGGATCGCGCCGCTGTGGCCGCCGCGTCCAAAGGTGGCGTCCAGATAGCGCCCGTCCGGCCGGATCGACAGCGCCGCCAGGGACTCCTCCAACAACACCGGGCGATGCCGCGAGAACATCAGTAACTCAGGGTTCTCAGGGGCGAGCCCTCGTCCAGGGCAGTCAGATCCAGCCCATCGCGGCTTCCGCCACAGTAGTCATTCCAGGCCTGCTCCTCCCAAACCTCGAACTTGGTGATCTGTCCCACCAGGACCACCCGCGCATCCAACCGGACGTGCTCGCGGTGCTTGGGGGGCAGCAGGATGCGCCCCTGCTTGTCCACCTCCACCGGCACCGAGCGCCCGACGAAAAGATTCTTGAACCGATTGGCCATGGGATCGGCATTGGGCATTCCCTTGAGCTGCTCAACCACGGCGGTCCATTCGTTGAGGGGATAGAGCAGCAGGCGCTGTTCGTTCGAGGCGGGATCGATGACGCTCATCAGTTGCGAGGCGCAACTGTCCCTCAGACCATCCCGGAAACGCGCCGGGATAGCCAGACGACCCTTGTCGTCGAGACTGAGGTGGCTTTCGCCGCTTAAGAGCAAATTGATCTCCCCCGTAGCACGATCCACATGCCACCACTTTCCCCCACATTGCCCCAAATCTTATTCGCACTATCGACAAAGGTCAATACAAATTCCTTTGCAGTCAGTGACTTACAACCGGAACAAAGGGGGATCAAGGCCCTCAAAATCAAGCGTTTATCAATGCCACCTCATGTCGCAACTCAACTTTTATGACGAAACTGCCGGCAGTATTGCTATCCGGAATTTGAACCGGATCACAACAGGAAACGCCCCTGCTGCGGGGATTCCAAGCCAAGGACAGGTATCGGGTGGGAGGAAGTGGGGAAAAAAGAAAAAATGTAGGAGGGCCTTGCAGGCGCGATCGTATTTGACCAAGCCTGATCGCGCCTGCAAGGCGCTCCTACTTTATGCGAAAGGTGGAGCCGGCCTGTAAGCCGGGTTCTGTCGAGGACGACCATTCATCTGGGACGCGCGTCACCGCGCGCCTCAAGCGACCTACCCGGGAGCCACGCGGGCCACGTGTCGCGGCGGCGGACCGCCGACGGCTCCCCTATTTGGTCTTGCACCGGGCGGGGTTTACCCTGCCACGACCGTTGCCGGCCGCGCGGTGCGCTCTTACCGCACCATTTCACCCTTACCGGCCACCCAGAGGATGGCTTAGGCGGTATCTTTTCTGTGGCACTTTCCGTGGGCTCGCGCCCCCCAGGCGTTACCTGGCGCCCTGCCCTGCGGTGCCCGGACTTTCCTCCACCCATCTTCAAAGAGCGGGCAGCGGCCGTCCGGCCGGCTCCAACGGCTACAGTATGGTTTCCGCCGGCGCGAAGCAAATCGAATCTATAAGGCGTCGAGCAAGAATAACTTGAGCATCTTGCATCTCGTCTTCAGGCCATATTTGGCCGAACCTCAATCGCAAAATCATCGACGTAGCGCTGCTATGCCTGCGGTTTTGCTCAATCGGTTCTACCAAATCTGACCTAAATCTGACCTAAATCCGAGCGCAATATTGCTCAAGTGAGGTTCTTGCAAAACTGCAAGAACCTCTTGCGGTTCAGGGATGAACCGCCATTTCCAATGGCCTAAGCCATTGAAAATGAAGAAAACGAAAAATCACATTTTTTGTTTTCGTCTTGCAAAATGGCCAGGAAGGCCATTTTGCAAGTGCCTCAAGTTATTCTTGCTCGACGCCTAAGACTTCCGATTCGGGGCCGAAGGCAGGAGAATAGGCCCCCATTGGCATTGGATTCTTAAGGGGAGTCTTGGCATGGCTGGATCAATAGGTTTTCGGATGACGGGCCTCGCCCTGCTCCTGGGGGCCTCGGCCGTGGGCCTGGCGGTCGCGGCCGGGGGCGATTGCACCAAAATCGATGCACCGACGGAGCGGATGATCTGCGAGGACCCGCAACTCAATCTGCTCGACGGCATGATCGCCAAGATCTACCAGGATCTGAAGGAGCGCCTCCCCGCCGAGGATGCAGAGACCCTGGCCGGCGAGCAGTTGCAATGGATCGAGCGGCGCGACGGCTTCCTCTGCCCGGATGTCTATAGCTGCATCTCGACCTACAACGAGCGGCTGATCGAGCTGAGGCGCCGCCAGGACGCCATGACCTCCCTGAAGCCGGAACAGCGCGCCCTGCTGAAGCGGCTGCGCGCCCTCCTGACCCGGATGGAGGAACAGTGGGAGCTGGAACCTGTCCCCGGCCTCACCGGGCTGCCCAACCTGGGTCTGCGCGGGCTCTTTCTGCGGAGCGGGATGACGCCGGGGAAATTCCGCGACTGGTTCGGCCAGGGGCCATTCCTGTCGGGTCCCCATGGGCCGGACCGCTACGACTTCCACAATAAGAAGGACTTCGGCCGCTACGACCCGAGATTCCTCGCCGCCTTCAAGGAACGGCTCGGCTTCCTGATCGATAACCCCTTGACCCGCCCCCTGATGCTAGGCTTCTACGACAATCAGATGATGGACATCGCCCCGGCCTATTTCCGCATGCACAGCTACCTGCACGCCCCGGAAAACGCCGGCTGGGTGGCGGAGGTCTCCGCCCAATACCGTCAGGCCCTGGAGCAGGACAAGGGCCTCTTCCGCGACGGCTACCACTATCCCTACCGGGAGTTCCAGGCGGTGGCCAAGGCCATCGGCGACAAGGAGGGACTCAACGTCCATGAGCTGACCACGGCCGGCCCCTTTTGGCTGCGGCGGCAGATGGACGGCACCGAGGGACCGGTGTTCGAGCTGCTCGCCCTGGTCATGAAGCGACTGGAAGCCCCGGCGCCCCAAGCGCCGGCCACCCCCTGACAGGCGGATACCCAAGCCCATGTTTCTGAGCCCCTTTCATCAAGCCACCCCAGCGGGCATTCGCATCAGCCCCCAACAGGCCAGCCGCTTCGCCAAGGAGGTCGCCGGCGACTTCAACCCCATCCACGACCCGGACGCCAAGCGCTTCTGCGTCCCCGGCGATCTGCTCTTCTCCCTGGCGCTGGACAGGTACGGGCTCCATCGGCGCATGGGCTTCAGCTTCTCCGGCATGGTGGGGCCGGACGTGACCCTGATCTTCCCCGAGGGGGACGAAGAGCGGTTTGCCATCGCCGACGCCAAAGGCAAGAAGTATCTCCAGGTGGAACGCGCCGAGGAGCGTACCCTGGACCGGGAACTGATCGAGGCATTCGCCCGGGCCTATGTCGCCTTCTCCGGCCGCAATTTCCCCTACATCCTGGTGCCGCTCATGGCCGAACGGCAGGTGATGCTCAACCCCGACCGGCCCCTGGTCATCTACGAGAGCATGTCCTTCGACCTGGACCGGCTCGACTTCAGCCAGCCAAGGCTCGAGCTGGCCGCCAGCCGCCTGGAGGTCCAGGGACGGCGGGGCGATGTCTGGCTGGAGTTCCATGTCCTGGCAGAGGCCGGAAAGATCGGCACCGGCCGCAAGAAGCTGGTCCTGAGCGGCCTGCAACCCTACGATGCGGCGCGAGTGCAGGGCCTGGTCGAAGCCCTGCTGGCCCGCCAGCATAAATACCTGCCGGCCTAATCCACCCAAAATGCGAAAATTGTTGCAGAATGAGCAGGCCACCTGTAGTTGAACCGCCAAGGGGGAAAATCCCAATGCCATCCTCGACCCGAAAATCCGCCGCCCGCCTCGTCCTGACCGCCCTCATCGCGGGCACTCTGATCCTCTTCAATGGAACTGCCGCCGCCAAGATCCGCAACAATGCCTCCTTCGACGGCGTCTGGCGCGGTGCCGGCACTATTTCATACCGGGGTTGGGAGGAGCCCATCTCCTGCCGTGTGCAGAACACCAACAAGTCGGATGCCGAGTTCTACTCCCATTTTCGCTGCACCCTGAAACGGTTCGGCAGCGGCAGCCTGACCATCCTCATGGAACGGGTCGGCACCAGCCGTTACAGCGGCGGCTTCTACGACGGCCTCAACAAGTCCAATGTCCGTGTCTCGGTCGTCCAGAAAGGCCGCCAGCAGCGGGTGCAACTGAGCGGCCGGAAATGGAGCGGCGTACTCCACCTGCGGAAATAGCACAATGGCGCGGCTCGCTGCGCTCAGAGGTTGTGAAAAAAACTCCCGCCGTAGCGAGGGCGGGTCTGGGCGTGGTGGGCAAGGCGCGGCGACCACAATATCTGGGAGTGTAGCGAGCCTACATGACCCGATATTGTTCGGCGCTTCCTGCGCCTCACCCCTTCGGGGCTTGCGCGAAAAACCGCTCCCGGCGGTTTATTGTGGTCGCCGCAACACAGCCCACCGCGCTCAGAGCCGTCCGCAGTAGGCGGGAGGTTTTTTCACAGCCTCTCAGCCTCTCAGGGCCACCAACCGTTGATCGTTCCCACGCGGAGCGTAAAGCGCAGCATGCCGGCAGTTGGCTGGCCGGGATCATGGAGCGACGTCACAAGAACGTGGCCGCCGTGGCAGTGGCCAACAAGAATGCCCGCATTGTCTGGGCGCTGCTGACGCACGACCGCGAGTACCAGGCCGGTTACCGGGCGGCGGTATGACAAGGCAATCATGAGGTGATGGCGAGGCAGGTCAGACCGGGGCGATTCAACCTGGCGTTCCCACTGCGCTTCGAGCGCGATAGCGTGATCAGGCATCGACCAGCAGACTCCATCAGGGACAGGGGCTATTGCCTCGATCAAAGTCCGGATCTATGGCTGCAATCTCCACCTTCCTCACCGTCATCGATTGAGGGCCTGGCAAAACCGGGGCGGTGCCGGGCATGGAGACATCAGGGGCGGCGGGTCAGTGATATTCCCCGCTGAAAAGGGCGTCGAGGGAAGGGGCTGTGAGCACCGCCTCGCCCCAGGCCTCCAATTGCCCCTCGGAGGCGGCGGCCAGACGGTCATGCACCGCCTGCGGCAGGGGGCCGAAGCGGTGTTCGAGCTGGCGGGTGAGCAGCCGGACCCCGCCTTCCAGGCGGCCTTCCCCTCGACCCTCAGCCCGTCCCTCGGCCCGTCCCTCAGGGCAAACGCATGAAATAGCATTTAATATCATACGGTTAGTGAGTAAGGCATCGCTTCATTCCGCACTCGGTGCAAGTGCATGATGTCAATGTGGGCATTCTGTGTCGTGGCCGGTCTGGCTGGACAAATCGCAATG